>JAKORA010000336.1 GCA_029778075.1 Bacillota bacterium
AATCCCTCCAGCCTCAGATTTCCAGTGCAATCTGCCGCTCTTCCTCGTTCCCCGCTTCCGCCGCCTTCCTCAACTCCTCCAGCAGCTCCACCAGCGTCTCATGCCACGGCGCCAAATACTTTTTCGCATACCGCTTATAATCAGCTTCATCCCGCCAACCTTCTTCAGGATTTATCGAGCCCGCCGGTCTAATCACCGGCCTAAGCCCAAAGCTTTCGTTTTTAAGCTTCACGATTTTTGTCCCTTCGGTCCTGAAGCCTTCGAGGATGCGGGCCAGCTGCGGGCTGCGCTGGTGTGCTAAGGTCAGGAGTTTTGACCAGAGGGCGCTATCTTCAGATAAGCGAATATGTTCTGGCCAGTCTGCGCGAGGGTCGGGAATAACAACTTTTTCTTTGACAATGATAGTGGTGGTCAAGCGTTTTCACCTGCCTTTAAGGTAGTGCTATTATTTACGTTCGCCCCTATACATCGCCAAATACATCAGCATTCCCACCACTTCCGGACTCCTCAAGTCAATCTTCCGGTACATCGCGCGGCGCTTTTCAAACAAAACATCGTGCTCCGCGCTGTAATAAAGCAGCCCCACGTCGCCAGGCAGATCGTCAACCTCAATTACCCCTGGTGGACAAACAAAGCTAAATTTGTGGCAATATTTCGTATATTCCCGGAGAGCTTTATCCTTACCGCGATTAAAATCGCTGCGGCTTACCTTAATCTCGTAACCATAAATACAGGGCTTGCTCCAGCTACGAGCAATGGCCACGGCATCCAGGATAAATAGTCTTCTTCCATCCTGGCCCCAGGAAGGGCCGGATTTAACTTCGGCATAAAAAGCGTCCGGTATAAAATTAGTTCTTTTATGATTTACCGTTTTTTCTGTGTGCATTTTTTTAAGTTGTCGTAAAATCTGCGTTGCCGTGGCCCTTTTGCTCATTCTCCCCCACTCACCCTCTCCTTTAACCTGCTCAGCCTCTCTTCAATCCGGTTATTCTTGATTGCCATCGCCACGCTCCGACTGTCGCCCACCAAAATCAACTTTTCTTTTGCCCTGGTCATCCCGGTATAAATAAGATTCCTTTGCAGCATCATATAATGCTGGCTGCACAGCCCCATAATTACCAGCCGAAATTCCGAGCCCTGGGCTTTGTGGATTGTTGAAGCATAAGCAAGCTGAAGCAGCTCTAGCTGCTCAAGCGCAAACTCCACTTCAAACCCGTCGCCAAAATCAACGGTCAGCGAATTTTTGCCAACTTCTTTAACGATGCCCAGGTCGCCGTTAAAGACCTCCAGCTGATAATTGTTGCGAACCACCATAACCTTGTCACCAACTCGAAACCCGCCCAATGTCGGCGCATCATGCCGCGCCGGATTCACGATTTCCCGCAGCGCTTCATTTAAGGCTTTCACCCCGCAGCTCCCCCGCCGCATCGGGACCAGCACCTGCCAGTCGAGCGGGCTTAATCCGTATTCTTTAACGCATACAGCAGCAAGATTTTTAATCACTTCCGCCGTTTTATCCCCGCCCTCCGCCGCTACGAACTCAAAATCGCCTTCATTCTGTAACGAGATCATCTCGCCCTGGCAAACGCGGTGTGCAAGTTCAGCGATCCGGCTTCCGCCTGCCTGGCGGTAATTGAATTCAAGACGGGTCGTGGGAACCTGAGAAGAAGCAATCAAGTCACGCAAGACCGAACCGGGGCCAACGCTCGGCAGCTGGTTAATGTCGCCGACAAAAACAACCTGATGCGCCTCTTCACCGCCCACATTTACGGCCG
>JAKORA010000337.1 GCA_029778075.1 Bacillota bacterium
GGAAAGCGCCCCTGTGATGCTGCAGGCCTCTCTGGCCAAATTTGCTGCTGTCCTGGCCCACAATTTAGCCCAGATCACACCCGGGGAGTTGCAAAACTGCTGGTTCTGCAGTTCGGGTACTGAGGCCAATGAAGGGGCTTTAAAGCTGGCGCGCATCTATACAGGGAAAAAAGATTTTATCTACTGCCAGGGAGGTTTTCATGGTAAAACAATGGGTTCTCTTTCGGTGACAGGCCGAAAGAAATACCAGGAACCTTTTGAGCCGCTCATACCAGGCTGTATTTCTGTTCCTTACGGTGATGCCGAGGCTCTGGAAAAGGCTTTGCAAGAACATGACGTCGCTGCCTTCATTGTAGAACCCATCCTGGGCGAAGGCGGTGTTATCGTTCCCCCGGAGGGTTATTTGCAAGAAGCGCGGCGCCTTTGCAGCAAATACAAAGCCCTTTTAATCTTTGATGAGATCCAGACAGGCTTCGGCCGGACGGGAACCCTTTTTGCCTGCGAACATGAAGGTGTTGTCCCTGATGTTCTGGTTATGGCCAAATCTCTGGGCGGCGGAGTCGTGCCCATTGGGGGTTATATCACCACGGCGCAGATTATGAAAAAGGCCTTTGGCGGCATGGAGAGAGGACTGATGCTCACCTCCACCTTTGGCGGCAACACCCACTGTGCAGCTGCCGCCATCGCTGCCGTGGAGACCATAGTAAAAGAGAACCTGGCCGCTCAGGCTGCAGAAAAGGGCTCTTATTTTTTAAACAAACTGCAGGCGTTAAAAGAAAAATATGATATTATTAAAGAGATCAGAGGACGGGGCCTGTTAATCGGCATGGAACTATCCGACAGCGGCGGGCTGCTGGACTTCCTGACAGCGGGGTCTGTCAACAAGCTTTCCAGAGAGTATCTTTCTTCCCTGATCGCTGCAGAACTGCTGAAAAAATACAGGATACTGGTCGTTTTTACCTTAAATAACCCCAATGTCATCAGGCTGGAACCTCCTCTGACCGTAAGCTATGAGCAGCTCGACCTGGTTGTCGATGCTTTTGACAAGCTGTTTTCCAGGCATAAAAGTTTCCTCAAAATGGCGCTGCAAAGCGGCAAGAACATCATCTCTTCTTTCCTAAGGAAATAAGGAGAAGAGCTCCAGAATACTATTAATCTTAACAGGAGTTCGTCTTAAAGGGTATTTCGCAGCGAAAGGAGTCAAACCAAAATTGGGTGCAAATGAAAAAGATTTTGTAAAAGAGGTAACCCCCCGGGAGCAGGATTTTTCCCAGTGGTATCTTGACCTGGTCTTAAAAACAGAGTTGATGGACTATGCCCCTGTGAAGGGTTGTATGGCCATCAGGCCCTATGGTTACGCCATCTGGGAAAACATCCAGCAACTCCTGGACGCCCGTATTAAAGCCACAGGGCATAAAAATGCCTATTTCCCCCTCTTCATACCTGAATCGTTGCTGCAAAAAGAGGCAGAACATGTGGAAGGATTTGCCCCGGAGGTTGCCCTGGTTACCCATGGCGGAAATGAGAAGCTGGCCGAACGGTTGGTGGTGAGGCCTACTTCGGAGGCTATTATCTGCAGCATGTACTCCAGATGGGTGCAGTCGTGGCGCGATCTCCCGCTGCTCATCAATCAATGGTGCAACGTGGTCAGGTGGGAGAAGACAACCCGCCCCTTTTTGCGGACCTCGGAGTTTCTCTGGCAGGAGGGGCATACTGTGCACAGCACGGCAGAAGAAGCCGAGGAAGAGGCACTGAAAATGCTGGGCGTCTACAAGGAATTTGTGGAGAGCGAGCTGGCCATACCGGTAATCAGCGGCCTAAAAACGGAAAGGGAAAAGTTCGCCGGCGCCCTGCGCACTTACACCATTGAGGCCCTCATGGCCGATGGCAGGGCTTTGCAGGCAGGAACTTCCCACAATCTGGGACAGCATTTTTCCAGAGTTTTTGATATTCAATTCCTGGACAAGGATAAGCAATTGAAGTATGCCTGGCAAACATCGTGGGGTGTATCCACCAGGCTTATCGGCGCCATTATCATGGTGCACGGAGATGACCGGGGTCTTAAGCTTCCCCCGCGCGTGGCGCCCATCCAGGTAGTGGTCGTCCCGATCATTACCAAGAAACAGCGTGACGAGGTTCTGGGCAGAGCGCGCGAAATCCTTGGAGAATTCGCCGGAAGAATTCGCATGGAACTGGACGATCGCGAAGAATACTCTCCCGGCTGGAAGTTTAACGAATGGGAAATGAAAGGCGTTCCTCTGCGCCTGGAAATTGGCCCCCGGGATATTGCCCAGGACGGTGTAACCGCCGTACGGCGCGACACCGGGGAGAAATCATTTATAAAAACAGCAGAATTATCTCAACGCCTGCCTGCCCTTTTAGATGACATTCAGGCCAACCTTTTCCAACAGGCGCGGGAATTTAGAGATAAAAATACGCACCGGGTCAGCAGCTACGAAGAGTTTCAGGAAGTAATTCAGGAAAAGAGGGGTTTCGTCCTGGCTCACTGGTGCGGAGAGTCCCGTTGTGAGGAAGAAATTAAAGATGATACCAAGGCTACTATCCGCTGCATTCCTTTTGAAACGGAACAGCCCGCGACAGGTCCCTGCCTGTTTTGCGGCAGCAAGCAGGGCAAAGCTGTTTACTTCGCGCGCGCGTATTAACCTTTCGCCGGGTCCCTTCGGCACAAGAATAGAATATAATGGCATTCAGAATCGATAAGCACCCCAAGGGAATGGTTTTGTTGTGAAAAACTCCGCTTATGCGGAGTTTTTCTTAGGTACTATGCACCAGGGTCTTTTCCTCCACTAAAGTAATCCAAAAAGCAGGATTATTGCCTTCATAAAGAGAATATTTAATAAGTTCTTGCTTTAAAGACAGTTTAATTTAAAAACGGTGCAAAGGAGGTTGCGCTTCTTGAGTTTGGAGACTGCCAGAGTTGCAGAAAAGGGCTTTGATTATGGCCGGGTAGAGAGGTTATTACAGGAGTTCCTGGATAAAAAAGGAGTTATGGTTCCTATTTTACAAAAAATCCAAGCTGAATTTGGCTATCTGCCGCGGCCGGCCATGGAGTATGTGGCCAAAAGATTGCATATTCCCGTCAGCAAGGTTTTTGGGGTAGCCACTTTTTATGCCCAGTTTCACCTTCATCCCCGGGGCAAAAATATTATCAGGGTATGTCGCGGGACGGCCTGTCATGTCAGGGGCGTGTCCAAGGTGGCAGAGAAGATGCAGGAAATACTGGGTGTAGGCGTTGGAGAAACAACCGCGGATATGAAATTTACTTACGAAGAGGTGGCCTGCATAGGCGCCTGCGGTCTGGCGCCGGTCATGATGATCAACGATCAAACCTATGGAAAGCTGACGCCGGAAAAGTTGAAGGGTATTTTAAAAGATTACTAAAGAAAAGGGAAAAAAGGGTTTCTATTGCTGAAGCTCTCCGGTTTAAAATGCCAGGCCTTTACAGAAGGAGTGAAAAGCTTATGGAGAGATTTATTGATCCATGCTGTGAAGAATGTTTTAACAGTAAAGATAACCCCTGTGAACAATTTATAGATTGCTGTCTTTCCGGGCCTCTTTGCCATAAAAGCGAAGCTTGCGCGGCCAAGCGGAAGGCGATTATTGCAAAACTTGCACATAGCCCCGGTTACCTGAAGGGCTAGTAAAAGGAAGCTAGGTGGAAGGAGGGAAAGAAGTGTACGAAAGACATATCCTGATCTGTGCCGGAACCGGTTGTATCTCTTCCGGTACAAGAGAAGTCAAGCAAGCTCTGGAGAAGGAACTGACAAAGCACAACCTGCAAGACAAAGTGCGCATTATCCTTTCGGGCTGTCACGGCTTTTGTGAGAAAGGGCCGATCTTTATCGTTTACCCGGAGGATATTTTCTACTGTGAAGTAAAAGCGGACGATATACCGGAGCTGGTAGAGGAATACCTTGTCAAAGGTAATATTGTGGAAAGACTGCTTTATAAAGACCCGGCCACTTCCGCAACGGTTACCTCCCATGAGGAGATTCCTTTTTACAGCAAGCAGAAAAGACAGGTCTTGCGCAACTGTGGCGTAATCGATCCGGAGAACATTGATGAATATATTATCCGCGGCGGCTATCAAGGGCTCAAAAATGCTCTAAACATGGAGCCGCGAGAGATTATTAATACGGTAAAAAGATCAGGCCTGCGGGGGCGCGGGGGAGCCGGATTTCCTACGGGGATGAAATGGGAGTTCGCCTACCACAGCCCGGGTGAAAAGAAATATGTCGTTTGTAACGCTGACGAAGGAGACCCCGGAGCCTTTATGGACCGCAGTGTTTTGGAGGGTGATCCCCATGCAGTCCTGGAGGGGCTGGCTATTGCCGGTAGAGCTATCGGCAGCGACGAAGCCTATATTTACGTGCGGGCGGAGTACCCCCTGGCGGTACGCCGCTTGCGGACTGCCATAGCTCAGGCTGAGGAGTACGGGCTTCTTGGCGATAACATCCTTAATTCGGGAATTAATTTTAAAATTAATATTAAAGAAGGGGCGGGCGCCTTTGTCTGCGGTGAAGAAACTGCGCTCCTGGCCTCTATCGAGGGCGAAAGGGGCATGCCCCGGCCGCGCCCGCCATTTCCTGCCGTCAAAGGGCTCTGGGGTAAACCCACCTGTATTAACAACGTGGAGACCCTGGCCAACATTCCCCTGATCCTGCGCCACGGTGCCGACTGGTACAACGCTGTCGGCACTGAAGGCAGCAAGGGAACCAAAATATTTGCCCTTACTGGAAAAGTTAACAACACCGGTCTTTGCGAGGTTCCCATGGGTATAACTCTCCGGGAGATTGTTTTTGATATCGGTGGGGGAATAAGAGGCGGTAAGAATTACAAAGCTGTACAGATCGGGGGGCCTTCGGGAGGCTGTATTCCCGAAAGCTTGCTGGATTTACCCGTTGACTTCGATTCGCTGACCGCTGCCGGGGCGATGATGGGTTCCGGCGGGATGGTCGTAATGGATGAAGATACCTGTATGGTTGATCTGGCCCGTTATTTCCTGAGCTTTACCCAGCGCGAATCCTGTGGAAAATGTACCCCTTGCCGTGAAGGAACCAAGCGTATGCTGGAGATCCTGGAACGCATTACCAGGGGGAAAGGTGAACCGGAGGATATACCCCGCCTGGAGAAACTGGCCAAAGTCGTTAAGGACAGTTCGCTCTGCGGACTGGGCCAGACGGCGCCCAACCCCGTGCTGACCACAATGCGCTATTTCCGGGATGAGTATGAGGCTCACATCTTTGATCGCCGGTGTCCTGCCGGCCTCTGCCGTGATCTACTGCGCTATTATATCGATTCCGAAGTTTGCACAGGCTGCCGTGCCTGTACGAAGGTTTGCCCCGCTGAAGCCATCAGCGGTGAAAAAAAAGAGCCTCATACTATCGATGAAGCCAAATGTATAAGCTGCGGTGCTTGTTTCGATCGTTGCAAATTCGGCGCTGTCAAAAAGAAATAAGGAGTAAGGGAGGGGAAAATAGATGATTTCTTTAACAATAAACGGTCAGAGAGTGGAAGTAGAGCCGGGAACCACAATCTTGCAGGCCGCCGAAAAGCTGGGTATTTTTATTCCCACCTTCTGTTATGACCCGGAACTTACTCTGGTCGGCGCCTGCCGAATGTGCGTGGTGGAGGTGGAAAGGGCACGTACGCTGGTAGCCTCCTGCTGCACCCCGGCAGGGGAGGGGATGGTGGTGCACACAGATACGGAAAGGGTTCATGATGCCCGTAAAACAAACCTGAATCTTCTGCTGGCCAATCACCCCCTGGACTGCCTTACCTGTGAAAAAACGGGGAACTGCCGTCTACAGGACTACTGCTATTTATATGGTATTTCTGAAAGCGAATTCAGCGGAGAACGTAAGAATTACGGGCTTGACGATACCAACCCTTTTTTTATCAGAAATATGAACAAATGCATTCTCTGCGGCCTCTGTGTGCGCACATGCCATGAGGTTAATGGGGCCGGAGCCGTGGAATTCATGAACAGGGGCTTTGATTCCAAGGTAACCACTGCTTTCGATGATCCGCTGGAGAACTCCTCCTGCTTATTCTGCGGTATGTGCGTGGACGCCTGTCCTGTAGGAGCCCTCACGCCGAAGCAGAGTATCGGCAAAGGCCGCCCCTGGGAACTTACCGTCGTTAAAACTGTCTGCCCCTACTGCGGCACCGGCTGCGGCCTGGAGCTCTATGTAAAGGATAACACGATAGTAAGGGTGAAAGGAGATGGCTCCAGTCCGGTTAACCGGGGACAGACCTGCGTAAAGGGACATTTCGGCCTGGACTTCCTGCAGAGTCCGGAGCGCTTGACCAAGCCGTTAATCAGGAAGAACGGGGAGCTGGTGGAGTCCTCCTGGGAAGAAGCACTGGATCTTGTTGCCGCCAAACTGGGGAGAATTAAGGGCACAGAGCTGGCCGGGTTGTCTTCTGCCCGGGCCACTAACGAGGAGAACTACCTGTTCCAGAAACTGCTGCGTTCGCTGGGAAGCAATAACATCGATCACTGTGCTCGCCTCTGACACGCTCCTACTGTAGCCGGTCTGGCTACAGCATTTGGCAGCGGCGCGATGACCAACAGTATCGAGGAAATAGAAAATGCGCGGGCGCTGTTTGTAATCGGTTCAAACACTACCGAGACGCATCCTGTAATCGGCTACAGGGTCAAGATGGCCAAGAAGAAGGGGGCACTCTTGATCGTAGCCGATCCCAGAAAAATTGACCTGGCCGAACATGCCGATGTCTTTCTGCAACTTCGCCCGGGAACCAACGAAGCCCTGCTGAACGGGATGATCAATGTTATTATCCAGGAAGGCCTGGTCGATGAAGAGTTTATCAGGAAAAGAACAGAAGGATATGCTGAAATGGCCGCCGCCGTTCAAAAATATACTCCCGAGTATGTAGAAACGATAACGGGAGTCGCGGCCGACGATCTCCGCCGTGCAGCCAGGCTTTATGCCGGGGCGGAGAGCGCCGCCATTCTCTATACCATGGGGATAACCCAGCATACCAAGGGTACCGACTCTGTCCTGGCCGTCGCCAACCTGGCCATGGTAACCGGCAACGTGGGAAAACCTGGCAGCGGGGTCAACCCGCTGCGGGGGCAGAACAACGTCCAGGGAGCATGCGATATGGGAGCCCTACCCAACGTCTTTACCGGCTACCAGCGGGTGGACAGCAGTGAGGCCCTGGCTAAATTTAGAAAGGCCTGGGGAGTGAAGCTCAACCCCAAACCGGGATTAACCGTTACCGAAATTATCGACGCCATACTCCAGGATAAAATAAAAGCCCTCTATGTCATGGGCGAGAACCCCGCCCTGAGCGATGCTGACCTGCATCACGTTATAAAGGCGCTCGAGAAGGTTGAGTTTTTGGTTGTCCAGGACATCTTTCTGACAGAAACGGCAGCTCTGGCCGATGTAGTGCTGCCGGCAGCGGCCTTTGCCGAGAAACGGGGAACCTTTACCAACACCGAGCGTCGCGTGCAGATGGTGCGGCCGGCGGTAAAGCCTCCCGGTGAAGCCAAAGCGGACTGGCTTATTTTAACGGAACTGGCCTCCAGGCTGGGTATGAAATGGAGGTATGAAACGCCGGAAGATATATTTAAAGAGATTGCTGCGCTGACGCCCAGCTACGCCGGGATCGGCTACCGGCGCCTGGAAGAGGAAGGAGGGCTGCAGTGGCCCTGCCCCGACAGCGGACATCCCGGAACCCTCTTCCTGCACCAAGATAAATTTTCCCGGGGGAAAGGCCTCTTTACCCCGGTGGAATACCGGCCCTCTGCAGAGGAACCTGATGAGCAATACCCGCTGTTGTTGACTACAGGGCGCAACCTTTTCCATTACCATACCGGGACAATGACCCGCCGCAGCGACGGCATTAATGCCTTCAAGCCGGAAGAGACGGTCCAGATGAACCCAGATGATGCAGCCCGGCTTGCAATTGGTGAAGGAGATATGGTTAAGATAACCTCGCGCCGTGGAGATTTGAAGGCCAGGGCAACGGTTACGGACCGGGTTCCTCCGGGTGTAATTTTCATGACCTTCCATTTTCATGAAGCGGCTGCCAACTTATTGACAAACAGTGCAGTTGACCCTGTAGCCAAAATACCGGAGTTCAAGGTCTGTGCTGTAAAGGTGGAAAAGGAACAGTGACATTGTATAATGAAAAGAGCCCGTTTTAGCGGCTGACATATACAAGAAGTATCCGGACAAGGTAAGAAGTTGTTCAGGATAGAAGCAGCAAGGGCTACAGCTATCCCAAAACGGATCAGTAAGGGAGTATTGGTTTAACACTAATACTCCCTTATCGCATCATGGTTGCAAAAAAAGAGAAGGGGTTATTGACCGGGAGGGGTAAAAAGAGTACAATATAAAGTAAAAGAGCTAATATAAATACAGACTGTTGTACGGCAGGGAGTCCTTTTCGGGAGATTTTACTTCTATGATTTGGGCTTCTTATTCGTTGGCACTGCTTTTAGAGTCATAGCACTAAGACGAAGCGGGTAGGAGAGTATAAATGTATGAGCTCAACGACAATCAGGGGACCAGGGAATTAGAGATTATTCGCATTAAGAGCGGTCAAAGAAGCAGGGAAAAAGATCAGGTTGTCACAGAAACGCCCCTGACCATTTTTTTAAACGACAGAGAATTTGTTACTTTGTTATGTTCGCCTGATAAACAGGACTACCTGGCGGTGGGATTTCTTCGCTCAGAGGGTTTCATTAATACAGCCGATGATCTGGATGAGCTCAACGTAGATTACCAGAAAGGCATAGCTTTTGTCCGGACAAAAACAACTTTAGACCTTGTGGAGAAGCTATACGGAAAAAGAACTATAACCTCCGGGTGCGGTAAAGGGACGCTTTTTTCCCATGTTTTGGATTCCCTCCAGAGCAAGCGGGTGGAGTCGGCGATGCAAATAGAGGCGGGGGTTCTTTTAAAGTTAATGTACTCCTTGCAGGAAAAATCCTCGCTTTTTAAAAAAACAGGGGGAGTCCACAGCGCCGCTATTGCCAACAGGGAAAAAATATTATTTTACTGCGAGGATATTGGCCGTCACAACGCTGTTGATAAGATCGTTGGGGAGTGCATATTAAAAAAAGTACCTCTTGACGATAAAATTCTCTTGTCCAGCGGGCGTCTTTCTTCGGAGATTGTAATAAAAGGCGCCAAACTGCAGTTGCCCTTCATTGTCTCCCGGTCGGCCCCCACTTCCCTGAGCGTGGATTTGGCCGAACAAATGGGCATTACCATGGTAGGCTTTGTCCGCGGCAAGAGGTTAAATGTGTATTCGCATGATTATCGAATTATATGCCTTGAATCTTAATATATATTAATTAACAAACCGGAAAAAGAAACAAGTATGTCAGCGCTCTTAAGGACAAGATGCGGGGAAAATACTATATCATAAAATATGATATTTAGGCGTAGATTACGCTTCATTTTAACTCTTAAAGGCGGAGGAAAATTTGCAGAGTGTAACTTTTTATGATATAATTATGGAAATAAGTGTTGGAAGGTGAATTTTTTTCAAATAAGGAGTTGAAGCCTATGGGGAAAATTTCACCTCATTGTGAAAAAATATTTGAAGGGAGGAAAGAAGATGGCTTTTGATTCTGTAAAAAAAATAGCGGCTGAATTTGCTCTGGACAGGGCAATAAATTATATTACTAAAGACCCTGAAAAGAACTTATTAACGCTCATGGATTTTATCGAAAAAGTAGCCATAGCTCCCGACCATAAAGAAGCAGTGAAAAAGTTAAAAGCTCATTTTAAAAATAGCCCGCAGATCATGGAACAGACCCGTCGCATTGCCAGCAACCCCAAAATGCTCTATAACCTTTTAAACTCCTGGGTTATAAACGGGACTTTCCTTGGCAGGCCTAAACGGGAAAAACTAGGCAAGGAGCTTGGCTTCAATATTCCCGCACTTATTTTGATCGATCCCACTTCAGCCTGTAATTTACGCTGTCAAGGGTGCTGGGCCGGGGAGTACAGCAAAGCGGATCGCCTTGAACCGGAGTTGTTTAGCCGGATTATTTCCGAAGCCAAGGAACTGGGAATTCACTGGATTGTTCTCTCCGGGGGCGAGCCTTTCTGCTATCCTCACCTGCTGGATGTGGTAGCCGATCATCCGGAGTCTGTTTTTATGGTTTACACCAACGGTACACTTATTAATGAAAAAGTAGCTGATCGTCTGGCTGAACTGGCCAATTTATCTCCCGCTTTCAGCCTGGAAGGCTGGCGCGAACAGACCGATGCCCGCCGGGGTACGGGGACTTTCGACAAGGTTATCAAAGCTATGGACCTTCTACGGGAAAGAGGAGTGTTCTTCGGTGCTTCCGTAACGGCTATGCGCAATAATATTTATGATCTTTTCAGCCCGGAATTTATTGATTTCCTTGTCGAAAAAGGAGTGACCTACATGTGGTCATTTCACTATATTCCCATTGGTCGCGATCCTAACGTGGAACTAATGCTTACTCCTGAACAGAGGCTCTGGATGCTGGGGAGAGTCAGAGAGCTCAGGCAGACTAAACCTGTACTTATCGCTGATTTCTGGAATGACGGTGAATTTACCAAAGGATGTATTGCCGGAGGCAGGCAATATTTCCATATTAATGCCGCCGGTGATGTCGAGCCATGTGCTTTCGTCCATTTTGCCGTAGATTCCATCAAGAATAAAAGCCTGAAAGAAGTCCTGGGGAACCCACTTTTCAGGGCTTACCAGGAGAGGCACCCCTTCAATGAGAACCACCTGGCTCCCTGCCCCATTATAGATTCTCCGCAAGCCCTAAGAGAAATGGTTAAGGAATGCGGTGCTTACGCTACTCATAAGGGAGCGGAGCAGGTCCTGGAGGGGGAAGTTGCCAGGTACCTTGACGAAAATTCAAAGCGTTGGCTCCAGCTCGCCGATGAATATAAGGCGGGAACAATTAACAAAGAAGAGGTCAGCGTAGGGAAACAATAGCAAGCGAGTTCCTGATTAAACGGGAAAATGTATAACTATATTATGTAGAATAACCCTTACTTCATCAGTTAGCATGAGGTAAGGGTTTTTTTGTCTTTTAAAAACAGATGCTTTTTATGGAAATGGTTTTAAAAGGTCACCAGGTTTTAGTATTTAGTATACGGATTGAGCGGCGTGCTTGGCGTTTTAGCGGAAATATCCGTAATTTTAGCGGTGAAAACTGTAGTTTGCTTGGAATGGTGGAAGACGAACTCCTTGGCAGGAAGATGAGGTGGTTTTTACCTTTTGTTCCGAAAAGATCGTTTTTGGGTGAGGAATGTTTATGTTTTCAGACGAGGAAACTGTGGTAAATGTCAAATTTAGGTTTGTAAATATTACGCTTTCACGTTTGCAGTTTTAAATAGGGTATTAACGAAATTTTCAAGTTCTTCAGATATACTGCCTTTACGCCAAATTGCAGCTGTTTCCAGTTGAATATTCGTGTCTTTTATGGGTAAAAAATTTACATAAGAATTTTTATTATAGGAAATTGAAGCTGGTACAATGGCTACACCTAAATTAGCAGCTACCAGGTTTATTATTGTTTTTGTATGAATTGCTTCATAATGAAGTATAGGTTTAAAACCAGCTTGAGAGCAAAGCATCAATGTTATATCTTTGCAGCAAGATTCAGATTCATTTGGAGGCACGATAAAAGTATTATCAGCTAATTCGTCGATGGAAATTTCAGAAGATTTAGCTAAATGATGCTCTTTCGGTAACGCTACTACAAAAGATTCCTTATAAAGTACTTTATATTCAAAATCGTATTCTTTTAATTCATTTTTTAAGAGTACTGTTCGTAAAATACCCAAGTCAATTGTCCCTTTAGACAATGCCTTAATCTGCTCTTTTGAAACCATTTCTATTATATTAATTCTTATGTCTGGGAAAAGAACTATAAAATTACGAATAGCCTCAGGAACCAGCTTTTCTAATAGCATTCCCGTAGCGGCAATAGAAAGCTGCTCTGTTTTATTTTGAGCCTGCCTTGTCTTTTCTATTGTTTTATTAACTAAGTCCAGCACTTCTAACGAACCTTCAAGAAAAATCTTACCTGCATAAGTTAGCTCTGTTTTTCTCTTTGTTCGTTTTAACAGTTTAACCCCGAGTTTTTGCTCGAGCTGGCAGATCTGCTGGCTTAAAGAAGGCTGTGCCATATGCAAACGTTCTGCAGCCCTACCAAAATGTAGCTCTTCTGCTACTGTAATAAAGTATTTTAAAAGCCTGAGTTCTATAATAATAGTCACCGCCTATTACTTAATTATCTAATAAGTATTGGACACTAAGTACTTCTCTTTCTTATTATAGAATAAAGCAAGGTCATAAACAATGGTCTTGAATGGAATTTTAGGGGGAGGAGAAGATGAACCAACAAACAAACAATTTACCTTTTGAGAATATCACAATTTTAGCGGCAGAGCACTTTGAAACGGCACCGATATGTACATGTATGTTAGCTGATTTGGGGGCAAACGTTATCAGAGTAGAAAAACCCGGCAGTGGCGAAGGGGGCCGTGCCATGGGGCCGGTATTTACAAATAAGCGGGGGGAAAAGCTTTCTAGTTTTTATTTTCGTTTTAACCATAACAAAAAAAGTGTTGCCATCGATTTAAAGCATCCAAAGGGCAAAGAGCTCTTTTTAAAATTAGCTGAGTTATCTGATGTTGTTGTAGAAAATTTCCGGCCGGGCGTTATGACAAAACTTGGTTTGGGCTATGAGAAATTAAAGCAAGTTAAACCTGATATCATCTATGCTACTATTACAGGCTTTGGCCATTCAGATATTTATCAGAGCCCATATGTCGACCGCCCGGCATTTGATTTATTGGCACAAGCCTACAGCGGGTTGATGTACACTGTCAGCAATACAGATGAACCCACCTGGGTCGGACTGCCGGCCGGTGATCACTATGGTGGGGTAATGGCTGTAATAGGGATAATATCTGCCCTTTATTACAGAGAATTAACGGGGAAAGGACAGCATGTTGATATTGCGATGTACGATTGTGCATTGCATCTTAACGAAAGGCGAGTAAATATTTACGATGTTCTCGGAATAAAAACTAACAAAATGACTAATATAGGGTCAGCTCCTTATGGGCCATATAAAGCTAAGGATGGATACATTGCAATTTCTGGAGGGCAGCCTCCGGTTTGGCCGAGATTTTGTAAAGCTATTGGTCGGGAAGATTTATTAGAGGATGCTACCCTGAAAACAACTCAAGACAGGGCCAAAAACTACCCACGCTTGAGAAAAATAGTAGAAGAATGGTTAAAAGATAAAACAAGAGAGGAAGCGCTGGAAATATTTTATAAATATGAAGTGCCAGCGGCACCTGTACACGATGAAATCGATTTATTTAATTGCCCTCACGTTAAAGCACGTAAAATGATCAGAGAATATGAAAGTGATTATTCAGGAAGAAGGAGGGTAGTTGGAAACCCAGTCAAGCTATCCCTAATGAAGGAAAAGGAACCTACTCCTCCGCCAGATGTGGGTGAGCACACTAAGGAGATATTAAGGGATATGCTTAATATACCTTTACCAGAAATTGAGCAGCTCAGAAATGAAGGTATAGTTTATTGGAAAAGCGAGCAGGCATGAATTTCAATTTAAAGTATAGTACCTTATGGTGCTTAATGTTTTAATGTTAAGGAGGAAAAAGATGGAAAAATTATTAAACAAATTCCAGCAAATTGCAGCAGAACCTCTTAAAACAGCTCAATATTGGAAGGAAAAAACGGGAAAAAAAGTAGTTGGATGTATGGGGCTATATGTTAGAGAAGAGATTTTTCATGCTGCCGGCTTGCTTCCTATAGTTATTCTTGAAAAAGATAGCCCAATTCTTAAAGCACAAGCTCATGTTCAAAGTTACATGTGCGGATATATTCGTAGCGTTACAGACCAGGCTTTAGCAGGTGATCTGGATTTTATAGACTGTATTATTTCGCACGATTGTTGTCATACAATTCGCATGACAACTGAAATAATTAAACGTAATGCTCCTGGCATAAAGGATATTCAACCGATTTTTTTACCGGTAACAATTAAGAAGGCCGAATCATGGACCTACACCTTGCAGGAACTATCTTTTTTAATTAATAAGGCGGAAAAATTAGCCGCAAGATCAGTTACGGAAGATGATCTTAGGCAGAGTATTCAAATTTATAATAAACATCGCAGGCTCCTAAAAAGATTGTATCAGCTTAGGCGGGACAAGCCTGGGATTATAAGTGCCAGGCAGGTTTCCAATATAGTAAAAGCCAGTATGCTAATGCCGAAAGAAGAACACAATGCCATGTTGGAGCCATTACTTGAAGCCATGGAGAATAAAACGGTTGAGGCTAATAATAAAATTCCGGTAATTGTTTCTGGCAGTTTATGTGAAACATGCGATGAATATGTGCTGGATATTTTAGAAGAAGTTGGTGGCGTTGTTGTTGATGATGATTTGTATGTAGGGTCCAGATATTTTGCCACAGAAGTAGATGAAAGTTTATCCCCGTTAACTGCGCTTGCTTCGGCTTATGTTAACATGGTCCCTCCCTGTCCAACACGGCATGACCCCGATAATAACCTAAGTGATTACCTTGTTGATATGGCTAAAAGAGCCAAGGCTAAAGGGATTATTAGTGTAATTGTAAAATTTTGTGAAGCCCATTATTATTCATATTTGACTTTTCGGAGAAGGATAAAAGAGTTTAACATACCCGAATACTTAATTGAAACAGAACATGAAGGAGTTTCTCCCGCACAGATTAAAACGAGGCTGCAGAGTTTTATTGAAAGTATAAGGGGGTAAAGCGAATGAGTAATGAAAAGAAAAAAGTAAACCGTGTTAAATGTACTGCGAACATTTCAGGTCTAATGGATAATTTTTATAAGAATATGTTTGATGATACAAAAGGACCGATTTGTTGGTGTGTAGGAGCATGCCCTTATGAAATGTTTAGCGCCGCCGGTGTAAGGCGGTTTCAAACAGAAAACCACGCTGCCAGAATTTCTACCAGGCAAGAACAGGCTATGTTTATAGAAGTAGCTGAAGCGGAAGGTTTATCCGAGAATGTTTGTTCCTATGCCAAAATCAATATAGGGTTTGCCTTAATGATGGCTCGCGGTGAAGAGGACAAAATACCCGAGAGGTACAGGATACCTAAGCCGGATATGCTTTTTGCACTTAATACCTGCCCGACTATGATTCAGTGGTGCGATATGTTAAGCGATATTTTTAAAGTTCCCAAGTTTGTTGTGGATGCCGCCTATATCTATGATGAAAATAACTGGGATCGAAACGTTGAATACGTAAAAAGTCAGTTATACGATTTTGTCAGATTTTTAGAAAAGAATACCGGGCGACCTTTTGATTGGGCCAGGTTAAATGAAATAGTAATGCTAATGAAACAAATCGCAGTAGAATGGAGAGCTGCAAGGGAACTATATAAAAAGGTACCTACTCCGGCAAGTTTTCTTGATGCCTTGATAGCCATGGGGCCCAAAAATACTGTTCGCGATGAAGCTTCTCTCGCATTTTATAAAGATTTCCATAATGAAGTTGCACAAAGGGCAAAAGACGGAATTGGCGTATTGGAACAGGAAAAATATCGGATAATGTGGCGAGGGAATTTCCCCTGGCATAAATTAGGAACATTATCCCGCATGCTCGCAAAATATGATGCGGTAATAATATCCGGAGTATATGGGCTAGGTACCTACGGCGATCATGCCATTGATAATATCTTGCCCGATGGATTTGATATAAGTGATCCGTTGCGCACAATTGCAGCTGAACATTGCTGCCGCAGCTATACACGTCGTTTTGATTGGAAAATGGAACATGAGTTCCGCAGATATATAGATGAATTTTCTATTGATGCCGTCATTATTCATTCGCCGCGTACCTGCCGTCCCTGGGCCTTAACGACATATGATATGGCCAGAGAAGTTGAAGAAAAATATAAGCTTCCTGTATTGGTTCTTGAAGTAGATCATACCGATCCAAATTATTTTCATGATGCTCAAGTTGAGACAAGAATAAAAGCCCTTCTGGAAACTATCAAAAAGTGATTAATAGACAGTGAGCTTAGAAGGGAGTAAAAATGGATAAAAATAACAATCAAGATAGAAAAGATGTTTTTTTTGCTGGCATAGATGTGGGGTCAACTACAACTAAAATGGTATTGCTTGATTTTGAAAAGAAGATCAGAGTATCCTCTATTATTCCAACAGGCCCAATTATCAAAAAAACCGTTGATAAGATTATTAATATATGTTTTGAAAAAAATTTAAATAAAATTGATGACATTAAATACTGCGTTGCAACTGGTTATGGCAGAGAAATGGTTGACCTGGCAGATGAGCAGATTACCGAAATAACATGTCATGCGAAAGGTGTTAATGTAATATTTCCACAAGCAAAAATGATAATTGATGTCGGCGGTCAGGATAGTAAAGTAATCAGTGTAGACGGAAACGGAAGTGTTTTATCCTTCGTGATGAACGATAAATGCGCAGCAGGAACCGGGAGATTTCTGGAAGTGATTGCTCGTTCACTTGAGCTAAGTATTGACGAAATGGCCATTCTTTCCCGGCAGTCAAAGAAAAAAGTAGAAGTTAGCAGCATGTGCACAGTTTTTGCTGAATCGGAGGTAATATCTCTAGTCTCGCAAGGAGTTGAGGTTTCTGATATTGCAGCCGCAATTAACAGATCAATAGCAAGGAGATTGGTGGGACTGGTCCAAAGGATTGGATTGCAACTACCTTTAGTAATGACAGGCGGGGTTGCGCAAAACAAAGGTGTAGTTAAGGCTATAGAAGATGCATTAAATATTGATATCTTAATTTCAACTGAACCTCAACTAACCGGTGCACTGGGTGCCGCTCATATAGCATTACAGCGATTTCAAGAAAGGAGTGATAGTATAGAGTAAATTAATAGAAATTTTCATAGAAATTGGAATGAATTATTTAGAGGGTGTTCTCGTGGTGTGTCGAAAATTGTAGAATAATAACGGGGGGAGTAATTGATATGAAAGGAAACAAGAAAATACTTGTTCTATTAATCATGAGCCTGTTTTTAGTTTTTGTATTAATCGGTTGTGCAAACAATGCAAATAAAGGTGAAGTAAGTTCACCTGCGGGGGAAACAGATGAAGAAACGGAAGCGCCAGTAGATGATAAATGGCCTGAACGACCGATAACTATAGTCCTTCCAGTTGAACCAGGCGGACTATTGGATGTAGGTCTTAGGCAAATGCAACCATTTTTAGAGAAAGAATTAGGTGTGCCAATTGTAGTTGACAATAGATCCGGCGGGCAATCCATGTTAATGGCAACTTATGTGGCTGAGGCCGAGCCTGATGGTTATACCATTGGTAATCTAGGAATGCCTCATACAGAAATATCATTGGCTATTTTGGATACAAAAATAACTCCAGATAGTTACGATTTTTTGTTAATAAATCAGGCTGATATCGGAATAATACGGGTAAGAAGGGACGACTCTCGATTCCAAACGTTTGAAGATTTTTTAGAATATGCAATTGCCAATCCAGGTAAAGTAACGGTAAGTGTTTCTGAGATGACGGGGCCACATGCTTTTTGGACGTATCAACTTGGGAAGACGCTAGGAACATCGTTCTCGATTGTAGATTTTGGCGGAGGTAGTCCTGCACGCATGGCTTTAGTAGGTGGGCATGTAGATAGCAGTGCCACTAATGTACACGGCAGCTTGCATGTGGCAGAGGAGACAAAAGTACTTTCAGTAGCGAGCGATGAAAATAAATGGCCGGATCTTACTGATAATGCTCCTACGGTAAATGAAGTTTTACAAAAGGTTTACGGAAAAACTGTACCTAATATGGGTGCGTACTATGGATTTATCGCCCCGAAAGGGTTAAAAGAAAAATACCCGCAGCGCTTTGAAAAACTAGTCAAAGCTTTTGAGTCAGTACTTCAAAATCCTGAATACATGGCTCTGCTGAAGGAAACGAAAGAAGATACAAAAGTATTTTATATGAACTCTGAAGATATGGAGAACTTCTTCAGAGAAAATGTAAAAATGTATACTGAATTGAAAGATGAATTTCAGGGA
>JAKORA010000338.1 GCA_029778075.1 Bacillota bacterium
CAAGCCTTTTTTCCGGTGAAGAAAATGCCGGGCAACTTAAATAATTGCTTCCCCTGACATCATAGGCCGTAATAACTCGATAAACCCCGGGTACATCCCAGGCTTTTTGTGTGTCGATAGTAACCACTTCTGCATTGGAGACACCGGCACGAACAAGTGCCAGGTGCAAAGTGTCTGGAGGAAGCCAGATCCCCAATTCAGGTACAGGGATCCAGTACGAGGATCCGTCAATTGTACCGTGATTCAACAGCTGCTCCAGATCAATAACCTTCTTTTCAGTAGAGATCATACAGGCCAGTTTAGCAATGCTAATTTCACCGCGCACAACCCGGGCAGCATCTTCCACAGCATCAATACGTGCTTGCCTGGTCCCGTCGCTGTTACAACATCTGGCAAACTGGTTACTAAACCAGCCTTCTATATCTCCCCTGGTTGGAAATGGGTTAATCTCCAGCATTGTTGCAGCAAGGCTAATCGCCTTCCCGGAGCACTTAATACACCCCGGGCTGCCGTGGAGAACCCAGGCCAACTGCAAAGCCGGCAGGGGCGTGTTATCTTGCATGCCTTCTTTGGTGGTGATAATTGCGTCTTGGGGCAACTCCCCAAGAGGAGCAGCGCAGGCCAGCACTGTTTCTCCGTTGACGATCACCAGGCAATCTTGACAGTCACCTGCACCGCACCGTCCATCATTTAAACGTATATCCAGCAGGTGATGCTGGAAAAGTGCGGCCAAACAAATTGAAGGTTCGGTGAAAATTTTCAAACGAGCTCCGTTGATGTTCAACTGTTTTTTTATCATGCACCTAGCTCCAGAAAAATTTATTTTTGCTGACTTAATAATTACTATGCAAAAAGCAAAGCCTTAGCAGCGATATGAATTTAATTATACCCGCATACTGCCGCAACAACACTCTCATTTGGTGAAAAGCCGGTATGAATGATTAAACATAACGAGACCTAAAATAAATGCTTGGTAATGCCTCCTGGTAAAGATCTTAGGAGTAATGTTGCTTCTTTTGCTTGCCTTAAAATGTAATATTACGTGCAAGGATTATGTCATTTTTGACATAATGAGTATAATATAAAAGTGCTTGACTGTCAAGCTTTTGGGAAAATTTCTGTGTTTAGGTAAAATTTTAAAGGGCGCGCAAATATGGTAAAAATCACGGGGACAGGCTTCCCAGGGCACTTCCTGCCCCCGCTCTCTATTGCTTACAGCGTCAGAGACACCCAAAGCCTGGCAGAATCATGCTTATCACAGGCGTCATTCTTCGGCGATTGAAAAGATATCGGCATCGCTTAAGCCCTGTAGCTGTTCCAGGGTATATCTTTTTTTCACACTGAATTTAAGCCCCTTACCGTCCTTGGTAAAAAGCACTTCATCTGTCCCGGCCTCGTAGAAAGTAAAACGGGGAGGGTTGGCCAGCCTGGCCCTGGTAATCCCCTGGATCACATCGGCAAGCTCACGGGAGCCCTTCACCGTTACTGACAAAGCCGGGTCAAGCAGGTGGCCGAAATGGTTTTCCGCTACTAAACAGATGCGCAACCCGATTTCCAGGGCAGCCGATTCTGCTCCGTGGTGCCGGTAGGCCAGCTTGTGCATGAGGCTGCGGCGGACGGGCTCGTCCTTGGGCTTTATGTAGCTGGTCCGTGGCGAAAAAATGCTGTCCTGTTCGTAGTAGGGTTTGATATCCAGTACCGGGGTCCCCTCCACGGCGTCCAAGCCCGTCACGTAGAGAAGGTTCCCTTCAACCTTTTCCAGGGAGACAAGGGTGATGGCCACAGGGTTGGGGCGGGAAAAACAGCGCAGGGCAAAAACTCCGAATTTCAGCGGTTCCGGCTCCATAATGCGCGGCATGGTTTGCAGCATTTGCCGGTCAGCCTGGTCAAACCAGCAGATGATCCAGAGGTGGGAGTTTTCTTCGATGCGCTGCAGGGCGGGAACATACTCCTCTTTGATCTCCACGATCGCTCTTTCACCTTCCATGGGCATGGCGTAAATATCCTTCACCGGCGTTTTCACTACTCCAATAGGGTTGATACGAATTTCTTCCATTTTATATTCACCTCGTTTATGTAATATTAAAAGAAAACCCCAAATTGTTTAAGAATTCCGGCCATAGGGTCACGGCCTTCCCGCTTTTAGCCATTAATGCATTACGATGCATACTGCCTGGTAAAAATAAAATGCCTCTCCCGTAAAGATTTTTGTACCAACTTTACGCACGCCAGCCCATGGTTTTGGGGTATCTTTTAATATATATATTTGTTGCTTTTAATCTTTATGTTTTTATGTATTTTTTCCTGCCCTTTATGGCGACGGAGCCTCTTTTTTAAAATATTTAATGATATAAAAGAGCACCATTCCGGCCAGGAAGCCGAAAGCCATGTTAGTAAGCAGCGAAACGGCCACAGTTATCCCCAGGGGCAGCAGCTCGGTTTTAAAAGAAATATCTTTGGCAAACTTGACCAACTCCACCCCCACCAGGAACATCATGGCCCCTATAATGGCCATGGGAAAAGAGGCGAAGATATAGGCGATGGAGGAGGCAAAAAAAAGCCCCAGAAAAATCTCGATAAGTCCTTCCAGGATGTTTGTGCCGCCTGTCCTGGCCCCGAAATAATACTGCCCCGCCAGACCGCCGGCACCGTGGCAGAGCGGCATCCCCCCGAAAAAAGGAAATACCAGGTTCATGATGCCCATATTTAACGAAAGCCTCCGCTCGCTGACAGGGCGGTCGGGCCAATAAGTGCTGATCAGGGAGGAGGTGGCGATTACGGCGTTGGTAGCGGTAAGCGGTACCTGGGCGAATCCGGCCAGCAGCATGGCCTGCCAGACCTGCTGCGGGGTAAAAAGGGTTATCCCTGGGAGTTGCAACTCCAGTATTTTTAGCCCTTGAAGTTCCCCGCGGTAAAACATGAGAGCCAGCCCCATCAAGATCAGGACAATGGCCCCCGGAGCGTAGCGGTTCTGCCGCAGGAGCAAAACAACAACCAGGGAGATAATACCCAGCACCCACCAGGTGGAGAGCATTTTTAATGCCTCCAGGGCCATCATGATACCCAGGGATACCTGGATGCCGCGTATGACAGCATGCGGAGTAACCCTGGCCACCCAGTTCATAATCCCTGTCACGGCTAAAAGCAGCCAGACGATCCCCATGGCAAAGCCGGAGGCATAGACCATGGAAGGGGACCAGTGCTGGGCAATGGCCACTACGGCCAGCACTTTCATGGGCTCGATGGGCATGGGAAGGGCATAAACAAGGCCGGTGGCTATGTTGGCCAGTCCCATCATCACCAGCAGTCCGGCAGGGTTAAGGCCGCAGACAGCGAAATAACCCACCGCCAGGGGTAAAAGGGTGCCCATGTCTCCCATGGCACCGGAAAGCTCCCGCAGGTTAAATTCGAACGACTTGATTTTCATTTTTTCACCCATTCTCCTGGTACTACTTATATTTGCGACAAGAACTGCTATTTGCAAACAAAATCTACTAAATAAATAAACTAAGCTTACTAATCTGCTTGCTACTAAAAAGAAGATACACCAGACTCTAATAACATTCAAGAGCTTCTCCGGCGGAGCCAACGCCAATTTTTTCCTCATTGCCGCTTGCTGGCGCCGCTAATTTTTTAGTTAAAAGCTAATAAATCATCCGCCCCTCCACAAAGGCCTTTGTACGGGGGTCTCTCGGGGAGGTGAAAATCTCTTCCGTCTCTCCCTTTTCGACAATGCGCCCTTCGTGCAGGAAAATGACCTCCCCGGCAATCCGCCTGGCCTGGAAGATGTTGTGGGTGACTATGATGATGGTCATCTCCGTATCCCGGTTTAAGTCCAGGATAAGTTGCTCGATCAACTCCACGTTGAGCGGGTCGAGGTTGGCCGTAGGTTCATCCAGCAGCAGGAGAGCGGGCTCAAAGGCTACAGCCCGGGCAATCGCCACCCGCTGGGCCTCACCTCTGGAAAGGGTTCCGGCCTGCCTGCGGGCGAGCTCCTTCAACCCCACCTTTTCCAGCAGGGACTCCACCCGCGCCTTGATCTCTTCCCTGGGAAAGCGGCGCGCCTTG
>JAKORA010000031.1 GCA_029778075.1 Bacillota bacterium
CTAATGCTTGTGGGGAATATAATTATTGCTACAGGCTCATCTTTTGCTGTCCTGGCGGTGGGGCGATTTATCGCCGGGATCGGGGGGACAACCATTGTAATTGCTGCAGCCCAGGCACTCACCCGCGCCTTTATAAATAACCGCGGGTTGGGAGCGGCTATGGGGATTTTCAATGCGGGTGTACCCGCCGGTACTATCTTTGCCCATAACGTATTCAGCAGAGTTGTCACAGTATGGGGCTGGCAGGTCCCGATCTTGTTTTCCGCCCTTGCCTGCCTGCTGATGCTGGTTGTTTTCTGGAGATGCCTGGAGACTGAAAGCGTTTTTGCCCAGCGCAGCGAAAACAATACCTCAGCCGCCGTTTCCGGCCGCATCACGGATTCCATGGGTTACCTGAGAGATTTTCGCTTTTACTGGGGCGTTTGGCTGGTTTCCTTTTCCTGGATGGTGTTCGTTGCCGCCAGGATAGGTTCTATCAGCTTCGCGCCGGATTATTTTTTGAGCATCGGTTACGAATATGCCTATGCCGGCTTTCTAGCCAGCCTTTTTACAATGGGTTCGCTGGTGATCTCTCCACTCACCGGTTACCTTATTGATAAAACAGGCCGCGAGGAGCTGTATTTGATTTTAGGAGGGCTTATCCTTGGCGGACTATATCTTTTGCTATTTGTCACTACGCAGCACCTGCTGCTATCGGCCTTGATCGGTGTGGTAGGAGCGGTTGGCCCCGTTTCAATCTTTGCCTTGGTGCCAAAGCTCCTGCCGGCAGACAGGTTGGGGAAGGGCTATGGGATCCTGCGCATCTGTGAAAATGCCGGCATGCTGGCGGGGCCTTTCCTGGTAGGGCTCTCCTATGACCTCAGCGGCTCCTATTTTTACAGTTTCCTCCTTTTTACTGTCTTACTCCTGGGCTCTTCTGCCTTTGCCATATTATTGAAGGTTTTGCTTACAAAAAAGGGTAAGGAAAATCCCCAAACAAGTTCTTAGGCAAACAACATCGTGGCAGCGCTTAAATATTGTTTATTTGACCGCCGGAGGGAACTAACTGATGGTTCCCTTCGTCTTTTAAATTAGAGATGCGCTCTCATTAATAATTTTTTAATGAGATTCTGTACTCTCCAAAACAAGCAAGGAGGAAATACTTACAGTGCAAAGAAGAAAATTATGTGTATGGGCGATCTGTATGTTTCTGCTTCTCGCCGCCGCGGCGGGGTGCAGCGGGGATCCCGGGCAACCGGAACATAGTACCGGAGTGGAGCAGGGCGGCAGTGAAGGAGAGGAACAAAATCCTCTGGAAGAAAAGGTGGCTCCGCCTCCGGAGCCAGCTCTTAAGTTTGCCGCTTATGAAGAGGTGCCGGTGAATTTTACCCCGGCAGTGCAGCCTTACGAAGTAGAGCCCGGGCTGGGTAATATCACTAACCGGGAGATGTTTGAGCTCTCCCCGGCGGCGGAGCGGCTGCTGGCGGAAAACAGCTTTGTGGTGGTGCCGAGCCAGCACCACCGGGAGTTTTTCATGCTCTATGAGATGAACAGCTACAGGCCGGTGCCCAGCTTTATTACTACCGACTCCATGCTGCACAACTACCACCTCTTTTTCAGCCACCTGCTGCGGGTGATAGAAAAGGAAAAGCTGGCACCGGAGCTAAAAGAGCTTACCGCCTCCATGCTCTCCGCTTCTCAAAGGCAGTACGAGGCCCTTAAGGGCACCGGCTGGGAGAACGCCGCCAAACGGAATATGGGTTTCTTTGCCGTGGCCGGGAGGCTGCTTGATCCGAAGATTCCTGTTCCGGCGGAGGTGCGGGGGGTAGTGGGAGAGGAGCTTAAGCTGATCGAAAACCGCGCCGGCATCGAGGTTTCACCTTTAATGAACATGGGGCAGGAGCTTACGCCTCTGGATGCCCTGATGGAAGATTATTCCCAGTACATTCCCCGCGGGCACTATGATACTGACGAGCTGTTGCGGTCATATTTTAAGGCCATGATGTGGTGCGGGCGGATGACCTTCCGGCTGAAGAGCGAGGATGAGACCCGCTCCGCGGTTTTGATGACGCTGGCTTTGGGCGAGGGCGACAGCCTTCAAAGATGGGATAGGATTTACCAGCCCACCTGCTTCTTTGTGGGGAAAAGCGATGACCTTTCCTACTGGCAGTACCGGGAACTGCTGGAGGAAATTTACGGTAAAGAGCTGAAGCTGGAGACGCTCTCCTCCGGCGGGGAAAAATGGGAGGCTTTTCTGGAGGCAGCGGCGGAGCTGGAGCCCCCGGTGATAAACTCTATCCCTATCTTTGAGGAAGCAATACAGCCCGACCGCGAGGGGGAGATTAAAGGTTTCCGCTTTATGGGGCAGCGCTTTACCCTGGATGCCGCTATTTTCCAGCAGCTAATTTACCGCGCCGTCCAAGAAAACAGCGCGGGAGAGAGGAGAATGCTTCCCCGGGCGCTGGATATCCCCGCGGCCATGGGCTCCGCGGAAGCATACGCCATCCTGGAGGCCGAGGGGGAGACAGACTACGCGGGCTACCGCGAGAATATGGGCAAACTGCAGGAATTTATCGCCGGTCTGGACAAAGAGACCCGGGTGCAGAACCTCTACTGGAGCTGGCTTTACACCCTTGATACCCTGCTCGGGGAGAAGGGGGAGGGGTTCCCCTCCTTTATGCGCAACAAAGCCTGGACCAGGAAAGAGCTGAACACCTATCTGGGCAGCTGGACCGAGCTCAAGCATGATACCATCCTTTACGCCAAGCAGGTTTACGCGGAAATGGGCGGCGGCTGGGACGATGTGGACGACCGCGGCTACGTGGAACCCAACCCGCACCTTTATGCCCGCCTGGCTGCGCTGGTGCGGATGACGCGGGAGGGGCTCGCCTCACGTGAGCTTTTAAACGACAGGGATCGGGAGAGCCTGGAGCGGATGGAGCAGTTGGCCCTCTCCTTGAAGACCATCTCGGAAAAAGAGCTGTCCGGAATCCCTCTTTCCGAAGAGGAATATGACCTGATCCGCTCCTACGGCGGGCAGCTGGAGCATTTTTGGCTGGAGGCGCTGCGCGATACAGGGGTGGAGCACCGCTCCGCAATCGGTGATAATCCGGCGGCTCTGGTGGCCGACGTAGCTACCGATCCCAACGGCGCGGTGCTGGAGGAGGCTACAGGGCATATCTTTGAAATTTACGCTGTTGTGCCCGTTGACGGCACCCTGAGAATCGCCAAAGGCGGCGTCTTCTCCCACTATGAGTTTCTCTGGCCTATGGAGGACAGGTTAACGGACAGGAAATGGCACGCTATGCTGGATTCCGGCCAGGCGCCCCCCCTGGCCCGGTGGACGGAAACCTTTATCGCCCCGTGAAATCGTTACGGCTGATACTGCTGGCCCTGCTGCTGGCCTCCGGGCTTGCGGGCTGCTCCGTCACCGGCCTGCAGCAACCCGCCGGCAGCAGGGTTTTCCCTGATATCGCCTCCTTTAGGGAAGCCCGCCTGAGGCTCCCGGAGAGACATGAGCCCATCTGCCTGGTGGCGGTGGGTGACATCATGCTCTCCCGGTACGTAGCCCAAAAGATCGAAGAGCATGGCGACCCGGGGCACCCCTTTGCCGGAGTTAAATGGTTTATACAGGAGGCAGACCTGGCCTTCGGCAACCTGGAGGGGCCGCTGACTCCGGGGAGAGAGGTTAAAGTACACGAAATGCTCCTGCGGGCCGATCCCGCTATGGCTCCGGCCCTGAAGGAAGCCGGTTTCAATATCCTCTCCCTGGCCAACAACCATGTGCCGGATTTCGGTGCCCGGGGGATAAGGGACACCATGCGTTATCTTGATAAAGCGGGGATCGGCTATGCCGGCGCCGGCAGAAATAAGCAAGAAGCCTATGCCCCCCGCTATATGGAGATAAAGGGTCAAAGGCTGGCTTTTTTGGCGTTCACCGACCCTGCCGTCATACCGGAGGCGTACAGCGCGGGCGACACCCCCGGCACCGCTGTCCTGGAACCGCAGGAAGTGGCCGCTGCCGTCAGTGAGGCTGCAGGCAACGCTGATTTCACGATAGTCTCTCTCCACGCCGGCACCGAGTACGCCGCCGAGCCGGATGATACCCAGGTGCGCTTTGCCCGCCTGGCTATCGATGCCGGAGCTGATCTGGTGCTGGGCAGCCACCCCCACGTAGTGCAAAAAGCCGAGGAGTACCGCGGAAAGTACATTTTTTACAGCCTGGGGAACTTCATCTTTGACCAGCTCTGGTCCCGGGAGACCAGGGAGAGCCTGGCCGTCAAGTTCTGGATCGGCAATGAGGGCGTAGAAAAAATGGAGTTTTTACCGGTCTATATAAGCAATGACGCCCGCCCGGTACCCCTAAGCGGCCGGTCGGGACGGGCAGTGGTGGAAAAACTGGGGCTGGAACTGGAGGAGGACTCTGTTCCGGCCTGGGATAGTGAAAATGGAACTTTCACGACTAAAGAGCAGTATCTATTTACGTGCCAAAAAACTCTGCCGGAGTCAAGGCTGGCTCAGTACCGGCAGTTCGACATGGACAGCGACGGCCTCCCGGAATACTATACTCTGCGCAGCGGCATATTAACGGTCAGAAGCGGCTCCCGCCTTATCTGGCAATCACCGGATGACTGGTGGGTAGACTATTTCTTCCTTGGTGACGCCGACAACGATGGTGCCCCGGAGCTCAACCTGCTGGTCTGGAAAGAGGGGAGCTTCGGTCCTCACAGGCCCTTTTGGGTGGAAGAAGATGATACCAGCGTTAAAAACCACCTGTTCGTCTTCAGGCTGGAGAAGGGCAGTTTTAAAGCGGTATGGCAGTCCTCCAATCTGGACTGCCCCATCTACCGGGCTGCTCTTGTAGATCTGGACGGCGACGGCGAAAACGAGCTGCTGGTTACCGAGGGAAGTTATACCGATCCCGCAACGCGGGAAATAACCCTCTGGAAATGGAGCGGCTGGGGCTTTTACCGGATTAACCTTAATTAAAGGAAGGGAAATGGGGTAGGGGGATAGAAATACTAAAGTATAAAAGGTGTTGTTCTTAATATGAAAAGAGAGCAGCGATAGCTGTAGGCGGGCTTATGGGTTTCGCTTGTAAAGTTCTATAAAATTAATAAAGCAAGGTAGCGATATGGAAAAAATTAAAAGCACGGTACTGGAAGTTGTTTTCGCCGTTTTACCGGTGACTATTTTTGTTATTATTTTGCAAGTATTATTGCGATTGCCGCTCCAGGTTATGGCACAATTCTTGATTGGTGCAGCTATGGTTACTATTGGATTGGCTTTATTTTTGCTGGGTGTTCAGCTCGGCCTGCTTCAAGTTGGCGAAGCTGCCGGAGCGGCGCTGCCCAAAATAGGTAAAGTGTGGGTTTTAGTCTTTTTCGGTTTTCTTTTAGGTTTTGCGGTAACAGTGGCTGAGCCTGATGCCCTGGTGCTGGCAACGCAAGTTGATCTTGTTTCGGAAGGGGCTATCCCCAGAAGCATTTTAATGATCACCGTGGCTTTGGGGGTGGGCATCTTTGTGGGTTTGGCCATGTTGCGGGTTCTGCTTGGTATACCCTTGAAATACATTTTAATGGCAAGTTATGGCCTTGTGTTTCTCCTGGTTGCCTTTACGCCCGCTGAATTTGCCTCTCTCTCTATAGATTCCGGTGCTGTGACTACCGGACCTTTGTTAGTAGCTTTTATCATGGCTTTGGGTGTCGGGGTCGCTTCTGTGTTGGGCAGGAGAAGCGCTTCTGCTGACGGATTTGGGTTCGTCGCGTTGAGTGCTATTGGGCCTATTTTAGCCTTGTTGTTGCTGGGAGTGATTTACGGTTGAACGGGATCCAGATCTTCACAGGTTTTGACCAGGTTTTGCTGGAAGTGGCTGCTGCCCTTCTCCCCCTCACCGTTATATATTTATTCCTACAAATTTGGCTGTTAAAATATCCAAAACTGAGGGTGCTTAATTCTTTAAAGGGTATATTTTTAACTTTTATAGGCCTGTCAATTTTTTTGCAGGGCGTTTATATTGGTTTTCTGCCGGCGGGCAAGATAATGGGGGAGATTATGGGCGGTTTATCTTACAACTGGGTGTTGATACCTATAGGCTTCATCCTGGGTTTTGTGGTTGCCTTTGCGGAGCCTTCAGTACGCGTGGCAAATTATGAGGTAGAGAAGGCGTCGGGAGGTTACATCTCGCAGCAAGTAATGCTCTACACGGTGTCCCTTGGAGTTGCCATCTCCATCGCATTGGCCATGTGGAGAATTCTAGCCGGTTTTCCCCTATGGTATTTCATCATTCCAGGCTATATAATGGCTTTTATCATGGCACACTACTCTTCGCCCACCTTTGTGGCGGTAGCTTTCGATTCCGGAGCAGTGGCCACCGGACCGATGACCGTAACTTTTATCTTAACCGTGGCGATAGGTGTTGCCTCCGCTATAGAAGGTCGAAATCCCCTAACCGAAGGCTTTGGGATAGTAGCCCTTGTTTTTATTGCTCCGATTTTGACGGTTTTATTGCTGGGGCTGCTCTACCGCAGAAAGGAGAAGCAAAGTGAACGCGAACTTTCCGAGATATCCGAGATATAAGTTGCTCATAACCATTGTAAATTATGGTATGGCCCGCAAAGCAGTTAAAGCTTCAAAAGAGGCCGGAGCCGAGGGGGGGACCACTATTATCGGGAAAGGCACCGCAAGCCATGACATAACAAGTTTTCTGGGGATTCCCCTTGAGCCGGAAAAAGAAATAATTCTGATCCTGGCAACTGATGATAAGATAGACAATATTTTACAGGCGGTCATCTCTACCGCTAAACTGAATAAGCCCGGTCACGGGATTGCTTTTATTGTTGATATTAACAAGGTGGCGGGAATCCGTCATCTGCACATGCCTGCAGAGACATCTGATCGCACTTTGGGAGGGAATACAATGGCCGATAGCAGCGGGGTTTTATATGATTTAATCGTAACCATAGTAAATAAAGGTGAGGCGGAAACAGTAGTCGAGGCCTCGAAAAAGGCCGGTGCTGAAGGCGGAACAATACTATTTGGGCGCGGGACGGGAATTCATGAGCATGCCAAATTATTCGGCATCACCATAGAGCCGGAGAAAGAAATCATCCTGACTTTGATTAACCGCCAAAAAAGCGGAGATGTCTTGAACGCTATTGTAAACGAAGCTGAGCTGAACAAGCCCGGAAAAGGAATTGCTTTTGTTTTAGAAGTGGATAAAGTCGCCGGTATCAATCACCCTATTAACAGGATGGCCAAGGAAGGGCTTCAAGGGATTAAACCATCGCTATAAGCACTTTTGCCTCTCAAAAAAAGGGATCACTGAGATAACAACTGCAGGCCAAAACACGTGTTCCGTGGTCCACCGCGGAGTTGACTTTAATTATGGAAAAATGTAATATTATAAGAGATCTTTTGGCAGCCGTGCAAAGGTATCTTATTTTATAACATAGCTGTCTTAAGCAGGATAATAGTATCATTTTTATAATTTTATAATAAAGGTATTAATAAAAGGAGACTTAGGAGATGGCTGTTAACCTTCCACCTGTTTATGAGCCGGAAAAAGTTGAAGACAAAATTTACCAGTTCTGGTTGGAGTATGATTATTTTAAAGCTCACAGGGAAGCAGGCAAAAAGACTTTTACAATTGTTATACCTCCGCCCAATGTGACAGGCTCTCTGCATATGGGACACGCCCTTAATAACACCATTCAGGATGTTCTTGTTAGGTGGAGGCGCATGCAGGGTTATGATACCCTCTGGCTCCCGGGGACGGATCATGCCGGCATCGCTACGCAGAACAAGGTGGAGGAGCACCTTGCTTCCGAAGGTTTCTCCAGGCATGATCTGGGAAGGGAAAAATTTTTGGAACGGGCCTGGAAGTGGAAGGAAGAATACCATGGCCGAATTTTGCGCCAACTGCACAAGCTGGGGGTTTCCTGCGACTGGTCCCGGGAGCGTTTTACCATGGACGAAGGCTGCTCGCGGGCAGTGCGGGAAGTGTTTGTTTCCCTTTACGAGCAGGGGCTCATTTATAGAGGGGATTACATGATTAACTGGTGTCCCCGCTGCCACACGGCGATTTCCGATATTGAGGTGGAACACGAGGAAAAGGGTTCCACCCTTACCCATATACGCTATCCGGGAGTGGGATGGGACGGTTTTATCGTGGTGGCCACCACCAGGCCGGAAACAATGCTGGGCGATACCGCCGTGGCTGTCCACCCGGATGATCACCGTTACCGGGAACTGGTGGGTAAAAAAGTACTGCTCCCGTTAATGAACAGGGAAATTCCTATCATCGCCGATGAATATGTCGACCCCTCTTTTGGTTCGGGCGCTGTAAAGATTACTCCCGCTCATGATCCCAATGACTTTGAAATCGGCCAGAGACACGGTCTGGAGACGATCAGGGCTATTGGCGAAGAGGGCACAATGACCCCGGAAATGGGAAAATATGCGGGAATGGATCGTTACGAGGCGCGCCGGCAGGTTGTACGCGACCTGGAAGAGCTGGGTCTGGTGGAAAAAATTGAGGAGTATACCCATGCTGTAGGGCACTGCCAGCGCTGCAAAACAGAGATTGAGCCTCTGGTTTCCCGGCAGTGGTTTGTCAGGATGAAGCCTCTGGCAGAACCGGCCATTAAGGCGGTAACGGAGGGAAAAACGCGCTTTGTTCCGGAGCGTTTTACCCGCACGTACTTGAACTGGATGGAAAATATTCGTGACTGGTGCATTTCCCGGCAGATCTGGTGGGGGCACCGTATCCCGGCCTGGTACTGTTCCTGCGGAGAGGTGGTTGTCTCCAGGGAAGATCCTGCTGCCTGCCCCTCTTGCGGCAGTACCGAGCTTCAGCAGGACCCTGATGTGCTGGATACATGGTTCAGTTCGGCGCTCTGGCCTTTCTCCACCCTGGGCTGGCCCGATATTACTCCCGATCTGCAACATTACTTCCCTACCAGCACACTGGTGACCGGTTATGATATTATCTCTTTCTGGGTGGCGCGCATGATCTTCATGTCCCTGGAATTTATGAAAGACATACCCTTTTCAGAGGTCTGCGTCCACGGCCTGGTGCGTGACGCACTGGGAAGAAAAATGAGCAAATCTCTGGGGAACGGCGTCGATCCGCTGGAGGTAATCGAGAAGTTCGGCGCCGATACTTTGCGCTTTACTCTCATTACCGGCCAGGCTCCCGGGAATGACCAGCGTTTCAGAGATGAAAACGTGGAGGCGAGCCGTAATTTTTCCAACAAGATCTGGAACGCCTCCCGCTTCGTGCTCATGAACCTGGAAGGATTTCAGCCGTCAGAGCTGCCGCCAACCCTGAACCGTCATGACCGCTGGATCCTGGATCGCTTTAACGGGGTGGTAGAAAAAACTACCGCACTTTTGGAGCAGTATGAACTGGGAGAAGCAGCCCGCACAGTTTACGATTTTATCTGGGGCGATTTTTGCGACTGGTATATAGAGTTGAGCAAAGTCTATCTTTATGGGAATGAAGAAAAGGAAAAAGAAAGGTCGAAGGCTGTCCTTTACCACGTTCTGGAAGGATCGTTGCGGCTACTGCACCCCTTTATGCCCTTTATTTCCGAGGAAATATGGCAGCACCTGCCGCGCCGCTCTAAAACGGAGAAAGCACTGGTTGTTTCATCCTGGCCTGAACCCGAGGCCGGCTTGACAGATCCAAAGGCTCGGCGGGAGATGGAGCTGGTGATGGAAACAATCAGGGCGATCCGCAACCTGCGCAGTGAAATCGGCCTTGCCGCGGGACAAAAAACCCCCGTGATTTTAAGGGGCCCGCAGGAATCCCTGTCCCTGCTGCAGCAGGAGCAGACTTTTCTGGAGAAGCTTGCCCGGGTGGGGGAGGTTGTGTTCCTTGCAAACACGGAGGAGAAGCCCTCCCAGGCTCTGACCGCCCTGGTGGAGGAGATAGAGATCTACCTGCCCCTGGAGGGAGTAATTGATATAGCCCAGGAAACAGCCCGGCTGGAGAAAGAGTTGCAGGGAGTAGAAAAGGACCTGGCCCGGGCCACAGCCAAGCTGGCCAATGAGAACTTCAGGCTTAAAGCCCCGGCAGAGATCATTGAAAAAGAAAGTAAGAAAAAGGAAGAGCTGAGCATCAGGCGCGAAAAGCTCTTGGCGAGAATAGCAGAACTCAGCAAACTCGGGGGTGTATAAAACTTGGACTACGGGGAGGCTCTTTCCTGGATTCACAGTATCGGCAGGTTCGGCATGAACCAGGGTTTGCAGAGGATCGAGCTGCTGCTCCGCTACCTGGGGGACCCCCACAAAAAACTAAAATTTCTGCATATCGGCGGAACTAACGGCAAAGGCTCCACAGCCGCTTTCGCCGCCTCTGTTCTGGAAGCGGCGGGATACCGGGTGGGGCTTTACACTTCACCCTACCTGGAACAGTTTACCAACCGCATGTCAATCAATGGAAGCGACATTTCCAGGGAACGCTTGGTAGAGCTCGTGCAGAGAGTTAAACCTTTGGTGGAAAAGATCGCGACGGAGTCTCCTTACGGCCATCCTACGGAATTTGAAGTGGTAACAGCGCTGGCTTTCTGCTATTTTGCCGAGGAAGCTCCCGATATTGTCGTTCTGGAGGTAGGGCTGGGGGGGAGGCTGGATGCCACCAACACCGTCCAACCACTGGTTACCGTTATCACCACCATCAGCCTGGAGCATACACAGGTGCTGGGAGACACTGTGGAGGCCATTGCCCGGGAAAAAGCGGGTATTATTAAGGCGGGCAGCCCGGTAGCAACCCAGGCCGGCGGTTCCGCACTGGAGGTTTTGCAGAATGTGTGCCGGGAGAAAAATGTTCCCCTTTTCAGCCTGGGAAAAGATTTTAGCGGAGAAAAAATTGCCGGTGATCTGAAGGGGCAGTCTTTTAATTACCGGGGACTAAGGCATAATTTTTCCAATTTACATATTGGGTTGCTGGGAGACTATCAGATAGATAATGCCGCCCTGGCCCTGGCGGCGCTGGAGTTGCTGGAAGAAAAAGGTTTTGCTATCCCGGATGAAGCCTTCCGGCGCGGCCTGCACAATACCAGGTGGCCGGGCCGCTTGGAAATTATGCGCCGCTCCCCGCTGGTCGTTATCGATGGAGCGCACAACCTGGAAGCTTTTCGGAAACTCCGGCAGGTACTGAAACGTACCTTTGCTTACCGGCATCTCATACTGGTCCTCGGGATACTGGGCGACAAGGCTGTGGAGGAGATATTGCAGGAAATCTTACCGGTAGCGGATGTTCTGATAATTACAACCCCAAACAGTCCCCGTGCAGCGAAGCCGCGTGACCTGGAAAAAATCGCCTCTAAAATGATATCCGCTCCTGTTTATGTTGAGGAAAGCATTCCAAATGCCGTTAAGCTGGCCCTTTCGCTGGCCCGCGCCCCGGACCTTGTGCTTGTGGCCGGTTCGCTGTATCTAATCAGCGATGTGCGGGAGTTATTCAAAAAAAATATTTTTAAAATTATTTAACGCCTGAACAAGTTGGCTGAACAGCTGAGATTGATTGGTTGGCCTGGATTTATGCCGGCAATTATCTTTTCCCATTACTACTTATGACCGTGTGTATAGGCGATAAGCACTATTTCCTGCTCATTTTGCTCCTTGTTTTGCTGTTGGTGCAGGTTGCTAAGAGATTTCTCGGCTTCCTTTAGCTTTTGCAGTTCTTTTTCCGACAGGTTGGCGATAGAATATTGTCCGCAGGTCATTTTTTCACCCCCTTGAGGCTGTGGTATTTTTTAGGAGGTTTACCCTTCAAGTATATTATGCGCCTGCGGATTTGAATTATACGGTTAAAAAACAGTAGAGTGGTAAAACTATAAAAGAATGCGCAGTGCTTTTAACTGTACAGCTATTCCAGCCCGGGGGGTGTCGCCGGCCTTTAAAACAGGCCGGAAAGAAGATGCATGACGAAGAGTATTTAACACCGGAAGATGCTTCCAGGTACCTGCGTCTTTCCCTGAGCAGCGTCTACAGGCTTATCCGGCAAAGAGAGCTGGGTGCCTCCAGAGAAGGACGTTTCTGGAGGATCAGGCGCTCAGACCTGGAAGATTTTGCCGAGAATCTGGGAGAGAGGGAAGAATTCCCCGATTAATAAAAAGAGGAAGGGTAGTATGGAAACGGTAGCGCAGAAATTTGTAGAAATGGCCAGGCTGGTAAATGAGCGGGCGGAAGGGAACATTACCCTTGAAGAGATGAAGCGGTTTGCCGACGGCCTGACAATCGTAGCCCCTACAGAAAATGCCCTGAAGGTGGCGGCCAACCGCTATTTCCGCCGTGACGAAGAAGGAAATATCTGTGAGGACTGGCACGGGATGCTGGAAAGAGTGGCCACGGATATTGCTACTGAAGAAGATGGAACAATAAACGAAACTCTGGCTTATGTTTTCCAGTGTCTCATGGAAGCAGGCCTTTTTTTCCCCAACAGTCCAACCCTGATGAATGCAGGGACCCCGGTGCAGCAGCTGCAGGCCTGTTTCGTCCTGCCCATCGATGACTCCATGGAGAGCATTTTTGAAACCCTGAAGCACTCCGCCCTGATCCAAAAAAGCGGCGGCGGGGTGGGTTATTTTTTGGGCAAGATCCGTCAGAAAGGTGCCATCGTCCGTAGTACCGGTGGACAGGCCTCCGGTCCCCTTTCTTTTCTTTCCATCTACAATAAGGTCAGCGATGAAATACGCCAGGGGGGACGGAGACGCGGCGCCAGTTTGGCTACGCTGAACTATAATCATCCGGATATTATGGAATTTATCGATAGCAAACGCCGGGGAGGCGAGCTGAGCAATTTTAATATTTCTGTCCGCGTGGACAACAGGTTTATGGAGGCTGTGGAAAAAAACGAGGAGTATGACCTGGTGGATCCCCATACCGGCCGGCCTACAGGGCAAAAATTAAAAGCCGGCGATGTTTTTGCACGTATCTGCGAAAATGCACATCTAAACGGGGAGCCGGGCTTATTGTTCTACGATGCCATCAATGCGGAAAACCCGACACCTCATTTAGGGGAAATCGAGGCTACTAATCCTTGTATTACAGGTGATATGCTTATATCGACGGACAGGGGCCTGGAAACCATGGAAGCGCTATACCGGCGGGGCGAGGCCATGATCCTTACGGACGATCGGGTTTTACGTGTAAAAAAACTGGAACCGGCCTGTGTTTCTATAGGAAATAATGCTCTATTAATAGTTGAGGTTGCTCCTATATATAGCAGGGGTTTTGCCACCTTGCGCCCCGCAGTTAAGTTCTGGCGTCAGGGTGTGAAGCCTGTCTTTCGCTTAAAAACAAGGTCCGGATATTCTATCAAGGCTACAGCAGAACACAATATTTTTACGGAAAAAGGCTGGAGGCCTTTAAAGGACCTGAAAACAGGGGACAAAGTTTGTATACAGGCCGGGCAGGGATTTTTTAACAAGGACAGCACGCTTCCTGTGAACATGGAAAATGAAATAAAAGGGAAAAATGGGAGAATTTATAGCTTTAATTTTCCTACCAGATGGAGTAAAGAGTTGGGAGAAGTCCTGGGCTGGCTGGTGGGAGACGGCTGGCTCCGCCTGGCTCCGGGCGAGGAAAGGGTAGGTTTTTGTTTTGGAAAGGCAGATAGCCGCATTTTTGCTTATTTGAAAAAAATTTTAGACAACTATTACGGTAAAGCGGTTAAGGAGGTAAGCAGAGAAAACGGGTGTATCCATCTGAGTTATCACTCCCGTTTTTTTGCCCGTTTTTTTGCCTCTCTTGGTGTAAAACCTGTTTCTGCCGGCGAAAAAAGAGTTCCCCCTTCATTGTTTACAGCCACCGAAGAGGCTGTGGCCGGTTTTTTAAGGGGTCTTTTCAGCGCTGATGGGACGGCAAGATTTTCTTCAGGTAAAAGCGCTTATGTCCGTCTAACCTCCCGATCACTTAAACTTTTACAGGAGGTTCAACTTTTGCTGTTAAACCTTGGTATTAAGTGTTCTTTATACGACAGGCACAGGAAGCCCCGCTATACTTTTCCTTATGTTTCCCAAGAGGGTGCGCAAAGGAGATATTATTCGGATGGAATACTATACGAACTCCAGATTTCCAGGGATAGCCTGCCTCTTTTCTTGAATAAGGTTGGCTTTTTATGTGGGAAACATGCCCAGACAATTTCCTGTTTTAATAACCAGAGTTTTTATACGGATCGTTTTATGGAAGAAGTTGTAGAAATTATACCCCTGGGGGAAGAAATGGTTTATGACCTGGAAGAGCCCGTAACAAACTCCTTTATAGCTAACGGCATCGTTGTTCATAATTGCGGGGAACAGCCCCTTTTGCCTTATGAGAGCTGTAATTTGGGGAGCATTAACCTGGCGCGGATGCTTAAAAAAGAGGGGGAGCGTTTTGTTCCTGACTGGGAAAAGATCCGTTATGTTGCACAAATCGCCACCATTTTTCTGGACAGGGTTATCGATCGCAACAGATCTCCTCTTCCCCAGATTGATAAAGTCATGCAGGGAAACCGCAAAATCGGGCTGGGGATTATGGGGCTGGCCCAGTACCTGATCCGGCAGGGCATTCCTTATAACTCTGAAGAAGGTTTCCGGGCCGCGGAGATGGTGATGAAAGAGATAGCAGTGCAATCCAAAATCACCTCCCGGGAGCTTGCCGCTGAAAAGGGTCCATTTCCAAATTATAAAGGCTCTATCTGGGATAAACTGGGGCTGCCCCAGCGCAACGCTACCACAACGACTATTGCGCCAACCGGATCACTTTCTATTTTTGCCGATGCCTCACCCAGCGCCGAGCCCCTTTTTGGTGTCGGCTTTGCCCGCAATATTATGGATGGACGCTTTATCCAGGTAGATGCCGTCTTTGAAGAAATGTGGCGGGAACGCTTTGGCGAAGAGCTTCCCCAATTCATTAAGGAACGTATTGGCGAAAAAGGCCCCGAAGGTATTAGTGAAATTGCGGAGATCCCGGAAGAGCTGCGCTCCCTTTTTCTATGCGCACATGATATTTCTCCCCTTGATCACATTCGCATGCAGCTGGTTTTGCAAAAGTGGGTGGATAACGCTGTGTCGAAGACGATCAACGCACCCAACCATGCCACGATTGAAGATTGCCGGGAGGCTTTCCTCCAGGCCTGGCGCGGCGGAGCCAAGGGCATTACTTACTACCGCGACGGCTCCAGGGAAAGCCAGGTAATTACTTCAACGATTGATAAGAAAAAGGCGGACGGGGTTGCCAAGGGAGAACGAGGAGTCGTGCCGCGGGAGCGTCCGGAAACCACTTTTGGCCAAACGACACGCAAGCGTATCGGCTTTTGCGGGAAACTATATGTGACGGTAAACAAAGAGTTGAGGGAAGACGGGACAGAGCAGGTTTGCGAAGTTTTTACCTCCGTAGGAGAGGAAGGATGCCCCCCTCTGTCCAATGCCCTGGCCAAAATTATCTCTATTTCTATCAGGGCGGGTGTAGATATTGATGAAATTGTAGAACAGTTGCGGGAGGAAAAATGCCCCTCCTGTTTAATGCACCCTGAGACCACCGTGTTGTCCTGCACAGATTTTATCGGGCAGGAGCTGGCCAAGGCCGCCAAAGGAAAAGTGGCTTACCGTCTTAATGCACCGGGGGGGCCCAAAAATATACGCATCTGCAGTGTATGTAAAATCGGCAACATGATTCCCGATGCCAAGTGCAGTTACTGCGACTACTGCGGATTCAGCACCTGCGGCTAAATTGAAATTTAAGAAACGCGGCCACCAGGAGCATCAAACAGATGAAGAGAAAATAATCGCCCCAGAGGCAGTAAAGGGTGCGGCGTCTTGGCATCTCGCTCTCCAGCAGGGCGACGCCTTCGCTTAAAACAGGAAGTTTTAATATTTCCCTTCCGGTAAAGTCAAAGGATATGGTGTACCCGGTGTTGGCTACCTGTGTAACACCCAGCCCTGTCTCCAGCGCCCTGACAGCCGCGGCGTGAGCATGCTGCTCCAGGCCGTTGCTGTCCAAAAACCAGGCGTCATTGCTAAGCACGAAGATGTGTTCCCCGCCCTTTTGGGGTATGCTCAGAGCAGGGCGGGGAAAATAGGATTCAAAGCATACAATGCCGCCAAATTTAAAATCTCCCAATTTAAAGGTTCGTGGGGCGGCTCCGGCTGTATAGGTGCCCAGGGAAAGATCCATTTCCCAGATGCTGTTCAGTATGCCGGGAAAGGGAAAATATTCGGCAAAGGGAACCAGTCTTATCTTGTCGGTGCGCTGTTTTTCCTGCCCGAGACCCTTGGTGCTATCGTGGAGCAGGATGGAATTGAACACTTCCCCGCGGGATTTGTCTTCATACATAGCCCCATAAAGGATAGAGGCGCCCGACTCTTCAGCGAGAGCGGCAATTTCCTTTTCTGCCGCAGGGTAATTTTGCTGCACAGAAAGGGAAAAGACCGTTTCCGGCCACACGATCAGATCCAAAGGGGCATAAAGAGCATCAGCTTTTCTGGACAACTCCAGGTATTTCAGGAAATTATCTGCGGTCATGGAGGGATCGAGAATGTTTTCCTGGGGGATATTCCCCTGAACCAGTGCGATACGCAATACCCTGTCATTTTTCTCGACAGGGAAGAGGGAGGGAAAATAGACGCCGCTTCCCAGCATAGCTATAAAAAGTAAAAGAGGCAGTGCTGCGGTTTTTACGGCGATTTTTTTATTTCCTTCCCTGAAGCTGCGCCATGCGAAAAAAAAGATTGCCTGGAACAGCACCATTAAAAAAGGCAGCCCCCAGTAACCGTAGAGGGCAATACACTGGAGCAGCGGGATAAAACTTTGGCTATATCCTAAAAAGCCGCCTGTATGACCGAGAAACCCCAGCGAGCGCAGATATTCCAGTAGCACCCAGGCCGCGGGTGCAGCCAGGCAGGATAAAGTTGTCCCCGTGTTTCTGAGTAAAAAGAAAAGAAAAAGGGAGAAAAGCCCGTAAAACAAAGCGGAATATAAAGCCGAGGCTGCGACTACCAGCACTCCTACGTAGCGCGGCAAGACGAAATTTACAGAAAGGGCCATATAGGCATAAAGATAGAGGAAAAAAAACAGCCCTGTGCTGAAACCACCCCATAAGCTTTTCCGGTAAGAAACCTGTTCGCCGCAGTAAAAAAACAGCGGCAAAAGGCTTATCCACGCAAGGTATTCCCTGTTCCAGGGGGGGAAGCTCAGGATAAGGAGAAGCGCCGATACAAGCGGCATGATTTTCCACCAGTGCTTTTTCTTTGCGGTCAAGTGTTTTCACTCCCTCTGTTACTGTTAAGTGTAACAAAAAGTTCCCGGTTTATAAAGAAGTAAAAAAGAGGGATAACCCGCTATGGCCTGTGAGGGCCATAAACGGGCAAACTGTTGTAGAAAATCACGCCAGAAAATGCACCAGACGTACTTTCCGGATTTTCCGAAAAAAGTAATTGACGAGTAAAAGTAAATATGCTTTAATAGGAATTGGTTTATTATAATAATCTTAAAATATCTATCCTGGGAGGGGAAAAATATGCCGGCTAAAGTAGACCCGGAAAAATGCTCCGGATGCGGTAGTTGTGCTGATGTATGTCCTACAGAGGCTATTTCCGTTGACGAGGTTGCCGTCGTTGATGCCAATGAATGTACCGAATGCGGCTCCTGTGTTGACGAGTGCCCCGAAGAGGCTATTGAGCTGGAAGATTAATTAAAATTTGCATTTCCAAAAAAGTACGCCGCAGAGGGCGTACTTTTTATTTTAAGGTGCATCACAGATTAAACACACAAAAATGTGGCATGGAGTTGACAGAAGAGAGAAGAGTAGCTATAATGTAAAGGGCGCAACGAGAATAAATATGGGGCTGTAGCGCAGTGGGAGCGCGCTTCCTTGGCATGGAAGAGGCCGCGGGTTCGACTCCCGCCAGCTCCACCATGCAAAATTTAAGTAAAGGACTTGAACCCTCGTGGTTGAAGTCCTTTTTGCTTATATTGTATTTATGGATATATTAAGAATATAAGAATATAAGGAAGATGAAAATGGTGAAAAATCATGAAGGAATATAAAAGGGAATATCCCTTGTTTTCTTTATGTGGTCTTAACTGTGGGCTTTGCCCAAGATATCAAAGCGAGGGAACATCAAGGTGTCCCGAATTTATAAATCGGAAGTCAAAGCGCCGGCAGATATTCAGCTGTCTTTTGTCCAATTTGCGCAGGCAATGGTGGATATGTACGACATAGCAGGCTAGTCAGTTCCTTCAATCTGACTGAAACCACATGTAACGATCACGGCCTCCTCCTCATCGAGGAAGCGCTTCGAATTGCTTGTGAAAAGGCTCTCATTGACTCTTTCAAATGTCAGATTTTCATTATTTGAGAGAACTGTGAACCAGAAATCGCATTCCGCATTTGGAGAACGTCCCGTTAATGTCAATATGTAGCGGTATGTGATGCCATTTTCAGCAGTATAAGTTCCGTCGGCGTTTTGTGTGTAAGAAATCCATTGGCCAGTTTCCCTGGGCTGTATCTTAATTGTCCCATTCTTAAACACAAGCTCGCCGGATAAAATAAGCTCTTCTTGCATAAATTTACGCTTTTCTGCAATCAGTTTCCCGTTTTTCATATTCAGCACATAGTCGTAGTTCATGCGGTCAGACAACTCATAGCTTACACCTCCGGCATAATCATAGATAATAATGCGGTTATCTATGATTCCAGAGCCAATGCTGATTGTCGAACAAAGCTCTGGTTTTCCATCTCCTGTCAGATCACAGAAATAGACATTCCATATCGGCATACCTGTGTAAAGCGTAATTATTTCTTTGTCAGTTACTGCTTCGAGCTTCTCGGCATGACAACGGAAGGTTACCTCCGGAAATGCATCAAGATTTATTTCACGCACGCCGTCCCATATCATTTCATCACCGTGGAGATTGTCAAACCATTTTGTTGCAGTTGATTTAATTGAATCATCTTCAACCAGACTAAACACCCACCGAATGTTTGTATCATCAGAGCCGGGATCGTCCTTTTCTGAAGCGTCATAATATCCGTAAGTAAGATATACGTCCCCGTTTTTCTGCAAAAGCAAATAGTAGAATATCGTGTCTGGCAAGTCAGTTACCAACAAACGCCAGGCTTTTTGATTGTTCCTGCGCAGACTGCTGGCAAAGCCGTGAACTCCTAAAAAGTATCGATCAAAATTGTCTTTTGTTAACATAAATTCTTCAAATGTGCCTACATTCAACCAGTTGGTGGAACTCTTGTCCTCTAATACCAATAACTCTTTTTCATTTGTGACGCAATACTTTGGTGCAGTTTCTGTTGTATAACTGAAGGCATATATGCCTGACTCAAAAATGATATCTCCTACTTTATAGTATTTTCCAAAAGGATCTATTCTTTTAGAATCAGAATCTTTTGGATTTGTCAAAAAGCAGACCGCAACCACGATGCAGGTAGCCACGGCGGCAATAATAATCCAAAATGCCGGCTTCTTATAGTTCATCACATGTTTCACCCCTTCTTTCACGCCCGCCTCACCGAAGGCCAGCGGGCAGGCCGCAATGCGTCGGCGGTGAACGCTGCAATTGTGAATTGCAGTGGAATACGCCCGTAGAGCCTCTCTGTCCATCTTCCTCACGACCTTCTCATCACAGGCGGCCTCCGGCACAGAAGGATATACGCTGCTAGTCTAACAGAGTAGACAAGGAAAGTCAAAGGGGGTACTTGAATGTTTACAGAACGATCGCGATTGCAAATGTGTGGATATTGCGTGGATATAAAAAGGCTCCCCACCGTCGAAATTCATTACATTCTTGCCTTGCCCCTGATATAATATTGGAACTCGTCCTGATTGGTATGCCAATGTATCTCCCTCATAGCACCTGGTTCGACTGTTACGAGAGCTGCTGCTACAGTTGTGCAGGCCGGAAAATTGCGATTGTCAAGAATTTGAATGGTTCCTCCGTCGCCTTTGATTGGCTGTACCTTGCAAAGCTCATGCTTGTATGAAAGAGGAACCTTCCCTGTAGGAGACTCTACATTATGAACAGATATCGCGAGAATGAAACTATTTTTTTTCTTCCTTTCCCAAGCAATGGTAGACAGAGAGAATATCGCGGAGGCTTGATTAATACATTGGCAATAATAGGCTTACAGAGACCCTGATTTTACTGAGCCCTTCTGTGGTCGGAAAATCGAACCTTGCCGTTGCCCTCGGTTATTGAAGCGGTAAATGGCGGTTATCAGTATCTATAAAATCCTAAGATTTTTTCCGCTACGGAAAGGATTTTGCTTTCAACTAAAAGAACTATATTCACATGAATCACATGAGGAACCTCTGTCTCCTTCGAGGGGGTATTCATTTTTGTCCGAATATGAGGTTCCTCTTCTATATTTATAATGATGTATGCTAATCTGGTCAGGATGGAAGATGAAATAAAATTAAAAAAAAGAGAGGACATAATGTAATGAGACGGTATTGGAAATATGTGAAACCATATCTGTCTGCATTTATCATAGGCCCTATTCTTATAATCGTGGAGGTTATCGGTGAAGTGCTGATGCCTCTGTTGTTAAGAAACGTCATAGATTACGGCGTAAGCGGCGGCAGGGGCATTTCTTATATCATAGCAATGGGTATAACGATGGTCATCACAGCACTATGCATGATGGCGGGCGGTGTAGGAGGGGCTTATTTTGCCATTAAGGCCTCCACAGGATTTGCCAACGACTTGAGAAAAGATCTGTTTAATCAGATCCAGAAGTTCTCCTTTACCAATATTGATCAATACAATACAGGTTCTTTGATTACTCGGTTAACCAATGATATCACCCAGGTACAGAACATGATCCAGATGATGTTAAGAATAGCTTTAAGGGCGCCCGGCATGCTTATCGGTGCGCTTATAATGGCTTTTGTACTAAATCCCAAACTGGCATTGGTAATCCTGTGCGTCATACCTTTGCTATCTGTTGCCATCTACTTCATCATGAAAGTTGCCTTTCCGCGGTTCACAATTATGCAGAAGAAGCTGGACGCACTAAATACGACCACCCAGGAAAATTTAACGAATATCAGGGTTGTAAAATCATTTGTAAGAGAACAGTATGAAGAAGACAAATTCAAAAAAGCGAATACGGAGCTGAAGGATAGCACAATAAATGCAATGAATGTTGTAATTTTTACCATGCCCCTCATGCTCATTGCCATGAATATCACGACTTTGGCTGTGGTGTGGTTTGGCGGAAATCAGATTGTTGCAGGCAGCATGACTCCCGGTGTTCTGACTGCGTTTATAAATTATATTTTCCAGATTCTCATATCGCTGATGATAGTTTCCTTCATTATTCTGAGCAGTTCCAGAACCCTTGCATCGGCAAAACGTATCAATGAAATCCTTTGTACAGACATCGACCTGACCGACGAGAAAGCTTTGCATAAGGATATTGCCGTTCAATACGGCAAAATCGAATTTAGGGGAGTTTATTTTAAATACTATAAAAACAATGAAAAGTGGGTTCTGGAGAATATCAACCTTGTGATAAATCCAGGTGAGACGGTCGGCATCATCGGTTCAACCGGCAGCGGCAAATCAAGCCTTGTGCAGTTGATCCCCAGATTATATGATGTAGACCGGGGAGAAGTGCTGGTTGATGACGTGAATGTGAAAGACTATGCACTAAAGAACCTGCGTAACGGAGTCGGCATTGTGCTCCAGAAAAATGTCCTGTTTTCCGGAACGATCAAGGAAAATCTCAAATGGGGCAACCAAGATGCGAATGATGATGAAATATATCAATGGGCAGAAAGTGCGCAAGCTCATGGATTTATCTCTTCATTTCCGGACGGGTATGAGACCGAACTCGGACAGGGCGGTGTCAATGTATCCGGCGGACAGAAGCAAAGACTATGCATTGCCAGAGCACTTTTGAAAAGACCGAAGATCCTGATTTTTGATGACAGCACAAGTGCAGTTGACACAGCAACGGAAGCAAAGATTAGGGAAAGCTTCAAGAAGGAGTTGAAAGGGACAACGAAGATCATCATTGCGCAAAGGATTTCTTCAGTAAGCGATGCGGATAGGATTATCGTTCTCGATGATGGAAAGATTGTCGGCATGGGTAATCACGCAGAATTGCTGCAAAGTTGTGAAGCCTATTCTGAGATTTATTACTCCCAGGTGGATAAGAAGGTGGCAGCATCATGAGTCCTATCACCGCAGAAAGAAAAGAAACATTATTGCGCAGATATGGTAGTAAAACGATAAATGCCAACGCCGGTCCCGGAGGTAGGAGGCCGGGCGGCTTCCGAGGACCTGGAGCGCCGCCCATCGGCATAAAAGGCGGCAAACCGAAAAACATAGCGGCGACCATCAACAGGCTGCTTGCTTATATCGGGCGGGATAAGGTTAAAATCCTGTTTGTTTTTGCCTGTGTAGTGAGCAGCAATTTGTCCAGTTTGGGCGGAAGCTATATTTTACGGCCTATCATTAATAATCTGGTATCTGCAGAACGTTCTGTGGAAGAAAAAATAAACAACCTTGTCATGGGTATCCTGATTTTGGCATGCATCTATTTGGTCGGTGTCATATGTACCTATCTGCAGCAGAGAATCATGATAGTGGTGTCCCAGAATGCCCTAGTTAAAATCAGGGAAGAACTCTTTCGCAAGATACAAAAGCTTCCTTTGAAATACCATGATGCGCATACCCATGGTGATATTATGAGCCGTTTTACGAATGACCTTGATTCGGTTGGAGAGATGCTCAATCATACCATGGTACACATCTTTTCAGGTGTTCTTACCTTGATTGGCACAATCATACTGATGTTTGTCACCAATTGGTTGCTGGCAATCGTTACTACTGCCACAATACCTTTGCTAATCTATGCGGGAGGCCTGATCGGAAAGCAGAGCAGAAAATATTTCAAAGATCAGCAGCAGGCGCTTGGCGCAGTTAATGGGTATATCGAGGAAACTATTGCCGGCCAGAAGGTTATAAAGGTATTCTGCCACGAAGAAACAGCGATGGAAGAATTCGCATTCCTGAGCGATGACCTGCGCAAAAAGCAAATAATGGCCCAATTTTTCGGCGGCATTATGGGACCTGTCATACATAATCTAAGTCAGATAAGCTATGCAATCTCTGCGACGGTCGGTGGTATCCTGTGCCTGACATCCAATTTTGATATCGGCGGTCTCACCATATTTACCAACTATTCAAGACAGTTTGCAAGGCCCATTAATGAATTAGCCATGCAGATGAACACGATCTTCGCAGCATTAGCAGGGGCGGAAAGAGTTTTTGAAGTAATGGATGAGACGCCGGAAGCGGCAGACCCGGCGAAGGCAATTGAAATCTGCTCTGAGGCGAATAAGACAGAAGGAGCACGGGTGGTAAAAGGGGAAGTGGTGTTGAAGGATGTGACCTTTGGCTATATTCCCGGTAAGACCGTACTGAAAAATATCAATGTCATAGCAAGACCCGGTCAGAAAATTGCTTTTGTCGGCTCTACAGGAGCCGGAAAAACAACCATTACGAACCTGATTAACAGATTTTATGAGATTGAAGAGGGAGAGATATTAATAGATGGTATCAATATTAAGAATATCAAGAAGGATTCATTAAGAAGCAATATAGCAATGGTGCTTCAGGATACCCATTTATTTTCGGGTACAGTCAGAGAGAATATTCGGTATGGACGTCCTGATGCAACCGATGAAGAAGTTGTCGCCGCAGCTAAGATAGCATGCGCGCATTCCTTTATCAAAAGACTACCCGAGGGATATGATACGGTGTTGGAGGGTGATGGCGCTAATTTGAGCCAGGGTGAGCGCCAGCTTCTTAATATCGCGCGGGCTGCCATATCAAAAGCTCCTATTCTGATACTCGACGAGGCTACCAGTTCTGTCGATACGAGAACGGAAAAATACATTGAACGGGGTATGGACCAGCTCATGAAGAACAGAACAACCTTTGTCATTGCCCATCGACTGTCCACTGTCCGAAATGCTGATAAGATTATAGTATTGGAACATGGCGAGATCATTGAGCAGGGTACCCATGAAGAACTTCTGGAAATGGCCGGAAGATACTATCAACTTTATACCGGAGCAGTTGAGCTGGACTAGGAGGAAATATATAAAATACTTGTGAAATCTGGTGAGATATTTTCTAACGAGGATATCCCACTTTTTTTATGTCCTAACTTCATGCAGAAAGGGCGGTTAGGTATAGACTTTTTTTTAACGAAAAGAAAATAAAAAACTTTGAAACGTTTATATACAAGCTGAGTCTTATAAACAGGGGAATAGGAGGTGAGCAAGTGACGGATTTCGGAGAAATATATACAAAGCACTTTTCTGATGTATATAAATATGTGCTAACGCTATGCCGGAACGAGGCTATTGCGGAAGAGGTTACGCAGGAAACTTTTTTTAAAGCCATGCAGCATATAGACCAGTTCAATGGAAGCTGCAGATTATATGTTTGGCTTTGCCAGATAGCGAAAAATACTTACTTCTCACTTTCCCAGAAGCGAAAGCGGATCGCTCCGGATGTAAATGCGGATATTGCAGATATAGCATTAGATATAGAAAAAGATTACTTCGATAAAGAAGCGGCAATGCGATTACACGCTCTGCTTCATAATTTAAATGAGCCATACAAAGAGGTCTTTACTTTACGGGTATTCGGAGAACTGCCATTTTCTCAAATCGGTGAGTTATTCGGGAAAACCGATAGTTGGGCAAGGTTGATTTTTTATAGGGCAAAAAAACAGCTACAGGAGGCAATGAAATGAAAATATCTTGTGAGATCATTAGAGATTTGCTGCCATTATATCACGATGGCGTTTGCAGTAATGACAGCAAAATGATGGTTGACGAGCATCTTGCTAATTGTGATAGCTGCAGAGCCGAGTTGCAGGCAATGGATGATGAATTACCTATTAACAATGCGGAACAGAATTTAAACGAAGCCGAAGCGGTAAAAAAGCTGTCACTGAGGTGGAAGAAAGGAATGAGAAAATCGTTATTGAGAGGCATTTTAATCACTATAGTGATTATTGCCCTCATTGCCCTTGCTATTTATAGCTTTATGGATTTTAGAATTTTACCTAAACCATATTAAATTTGGAGGAAAATATATGAGCCACTACCTTTTAACAGCAGAGCATATCCAAAAACAATACTACGGAAATACGGTTTTACGGGATGTTTCCATTCGTGTAAAGAAGGGTGAAATTTATGGATTGGTTGGTAAAAATGGTTCCGGGAAAACGACCCTATTTCGTATTTTGACAGGGCTTATTCCAAGATTAATTCATTAATCTCTTAATTCATTACCGCCTGGAGGCCGCCATCGACCTGTCGGGATGCATGAACTGGCACCCCATTGGAAACAATGCTTTAAAATTATATCATTTATGTCTACTTACCTATTGCCAAATCGTGATATTGGGGTAAACTAAGAGTTGGGACAAATATTTACCTATACATAACAAAATATTTAGCTATATATAACAGAACAAAATGATTCTGGCAGAAAGTAAACAGACTTAATAACGGCAGGGGGTATAGATGTGGAAGAGTATAATGCCAGGGAAATCGAACCCAAGTGGCAGGCTTACTGGGAAGAAAATGACTTTTACAGGTCAGAGAGTGATTCGTCCAAGGAAAAATATTATGTTTTGGAGATGTTTCCTTATCCTTCCGGGAAGCTGCACATGGGCCATATGAGGGTTTACTCCATCGGTGATGTGCTGGCACGGTTTTTAAGGATGCGGGGATATAATGTGCTGCATCCCATGGGCTGGGATGCTTTCGGCTTGCCGGCGGAAAATGCTGCCATTGAGCACGGAGCGGATCCGGCGGAATGGACTGCTTCCAATATTGCGGCTATGAAAAAACAGCAAAAAGCACTGGGCCTGAGCTATGATTGGGAGCGCGAGGTGACGACCTGTCATCCTGAGTACTACCGCTGGAACCAGTGGCTTTTTTTGCTTTTTTACCGCCATGGGCTGGCCTATAAAAAGAAGGCGCCGGTGAACTGGTGCCCTTCATGCCAAACGGTGCTGGCCAACGAGCAGGTTGTTAACGGCGGATGTTGGCGCTGCGGCACTGAAGTTTCCTCTACCGAACTGGAGCAATGGTTCTTGAAAATTACCGCTTATGCCGATCGCCTGCTGGAAGACTTGAAGCTCCTGGAAGGATGGCCCGAAAGGGTTAAAACAATGCAGGAAAACTGGATCGGGCGCAGCTACGGTTCGGATATAGTCTTTACCGTAAAGGAAACAGGAGATGAGCTGCCCGTTTTTACTACCAGGCCTGATACCCTTTTTGGAGTAACCTATATGGTCTTGGCCCCGGAGCATCCCCTGGTCGAGAAGCTGATCGCCGGTAAGCCCCAGGAAAAAGAAATCAGGGATTTTATCCGGCAGATGCGAATGGAAAGCGAGATTAACAGGACCTCCGCCGAAACAGAGAAAGTCGGTTTCTTTACCGGCGGCCATGCCATAAACCCTATCAATGGTGAAGAGGTCCCCATTCTGGTGGGCAACTATGTCCTCATGAGCTACGGCACCGGAGCTGTTATGGGGGTGCCGGCCCATGACCAGAGAGACTTCCTTTTTGCCGCCAAGTACAACCTTCCTGTACGCGTCGTAATTAATTCACCGGAGAAGGATTTAACGGCCGGGCCTCTGCTGGAAGCTTACGAGGGCCCCGGTTACCTGGTTAATTCCGGGGAATTTAACGGCTTGCCCAATGAAGAGGCACAGAAGGCCATTACCGACTGGCTCATTAAGCGGGGAAAGGGAGACTACCGGGTAAGATACCGCCTCCGGGACTGGTTGATCTCACGCCAGCGTTACTGGGGAACTCCCATTCCTGTTATTTATTGCGACGAATGCGGTACGGTTCCTGTTCCGGAAGAGGATCTTCCTGTCATGCTACCGTCCGGTATTAACCTGACCGGGCAGAATCAATCCCCCCTGGCCAACTGTGAGGCTTTTGTGCGCACAACGTGCCCCCGCTGCGGTAAGGAAGCACGGCGGGAGACCGATACAATGGATACATTTTTCTGTTCCTCCTGGTATTTTATGCGTTATGCGGATCCCCGTCAGGACAAAGCACCCTTTAATAAAGCAGAAGTCGATTACTGGCTTCCGGTGGATCAGTATATTGGCGGTATTGAGCATGCCGTGCTGCACTTGCTCTACTCCCGCTTTTTTACCAAGTTTCTCTATGACCAGGGCATGGTCAGTTTCGTAGAGCCTTTTCAGCGCCTGCTGGCGCAGGGCATGGTTTATAAAGAAGGCGCCAAGATGTCCAAATCCAAGGGAAATGTTGTTACCCCGGACGAGATTATCGAGCGTTATGGCGCCGATACCGGACGTCTTTTTATCCTCTTTGCCGCTCCGCCGGAAAAGGACCTGGATTGGAGCGACCGGGGCGTGGAAGGCTGCTACCGTTTCCTGCGCCGGGTCTGGCGCCTCTTGGAGCAAAATATGGACCTTTTCCGGGATGGAAAAACCTCCGGAAGAGAAGAAGCCGAAGAGATTCCCCTCTCCGGCCGGGCCAAAGAATTGCAGCGGGCCAGGCATGCGGCCGTCAAGAAAGTCACCGCCGACATTGAAGAGCGTTTCAATTTTAATACTGCCATCAGCGCCATCATGGAACTGGTCAATGCAGCCTACGGTTTTCTGAATGAAATCTCTGCGGAAGAAAGGGAGCGCCACAGAGCGCTTATTGGCGAGGCCCTGGAGACGATTATCGTTCTCCTGGCTCCTTTTGCCCCGCATATCTGCGAGGAGCTCTGGCACAGGTGCGGCTTTGCGGGCAGCGTGCACAAGCAGCAGTGGCCTTCCTATAATCAGGAGATGCTGCAGGTGGAAGAGGTAGAGGTTGTTATCCAGGTAAACGGCAAAGTCAGGGGCAGAATCCTTGTTCCTGCAGGTTTATCCGAGGAGGAACTGCTGGAGGAAGCGCGCCAAAATGAAAAGGTCCGTCCTTACCTGGAAGGCAAGGAGCTAGTCAAGGCCATTACTATACCCGGAAAACTTGTCAATATTGTTGTCCGCTGACAGGCGGCCGGCGGCAGCTGCATCTTTTAAGGACTGCCTGGCAGTAAGAAAAGAGGGCATATAAAAGGGGAGACTGTTCCGGCGCACGACGGGTTGTATATTAGCTGCGATAATAGAGCATGACCCCGTCCCGGAGTTCACTTTTTATCTGTCCTCTTTCTTCCATATATTTTAAATGCGCCAGTGTTTCCGCCAGGGCCATCCATTTCAGATGGGGCGGAAACTGCTCCCAGGGCAGGGGAATGTTCCAGCTCGCCTGGGAGGCTATCTGGTAAGCGTTTTTCCCGTCAACGTCGAGAAAAGAGGCCATTTCTTCTTTTCTGTAATAATGGTGCTCTTTGAGCTCGGAGATCCTTTCGCGGTAATCATGGAAGACTTTGCGGTGGCCGGGCAGGACAGCCGCCACCTCCAGCTCCATAACTCTGTCCAGGCTGTTTAAGTACTCTTTCAAAGGATTGCGTTTATCACCCGGCCAGAGAAATACGGCCGGGGTGATATCTTCCAGGATGTGGTCCCCGGAAAATAAAATTTTATGCCGGGCTTCATAAAGGCAGAGGTGCCCGCTGGAATGCCCGGGTGTCATCAGGCACTCGAAGGAGTACTCCCCTATATTTAAAATGTCCCCATCGCATAAAAAGTGAAAACGTCTGCTTTTCGGAACGTCATCGCAGGCAGATCCCTCCAGGGCTTTGTTAAGCTCCTCCAGGGAGTTGGTTTTAATAAATTCGTCCCTTTGCCTCATTGCTTTTTGTACTTCATCCACAGGGAATCCGTTCAACCTGGCATATACAAGATCTTTCCCCGGCACGCGTAGATCTTTAAGAAATTCAGCATCCCGAGCGTTCAAGTAGATGGTGGTCTCCTTTGAGGCCAGCGGCATGGCCAGGCCGAAGTGGTCGTGATGGAGATGGGTAATAAAAATATCAATTGTTTCCGGTCCGGTTCCCAGCTCCCGGAGGGCAGACAGCAAAGCTTCCCAGCATTCTTTCTTATTCATCCCCGTGTCAACAAGTAGATCCCTTTCTTCCCCTTTCAGCAAATAGGAATTTACCGTTTTTAGCGTTTCATCGGGAAGGGGCACTTCAATTCGATATATTCCAGGTATAACTTCTTCAATCATGATTGGGCGCACTCCTGTTTTGTTTTGTAAAAGTCATATTGCTAATAGCGCCTAGCTGACTCTCTTGGCCGGCAATTTACGGTACTCTCGATCTTTTCGCGTGATTTTTTCTTCAATTACCGGGCAGTTAATGATATTTTAACATAATTTTCTTCCGCAGACACTATTAAAGCCATAATCAAAGAAGGAAATAGCCATAACCTGTCGAACTTTCAAAAATACAGAAAAAAAGAGTAATTTTTCCGATATGCCTCGGGAAGGGATAGGTTGGTAAAGGTGTTTAAACTAACACCCAAGGAGCAAAAACTGCTGATTTTGCTGGTATGCCTCCTCGCTTTAGGCTTGGTTTTACGTTTTGTTTTACCCGGACATGATACCTCTCTTGTCGCCAAGAAAGCTGAGTCGGGTAGTATGGATAGCGCTCGTGAGGAGAAAGAAGGAGAAGGGAGCCCGGAGGCGGAAAAAGATCCGGAGGATGTTGTGGTTGTCCACGTAACCGGCGCTGTTAAAAATCCGGGTGTATATATCTTGCCGAAAGGTTCACGTGTTTTCCATGTTGTGGAAGAAGCAGGCGGGGCGGTGGAAGAGGCGGATCTGGAACGAATCAACCTTGCACAGCCGCTGTATGACGGACAGCCTGTCCATGTGCCGCGGAAAGGAGAGGAGAACTCCTCCCAGTCTTACCAGGGAGAAGCTCCCGCTGTCGGCATGACAAAAATTAATATCAATACAGCCGGCAAATCCCAGCTGGAAACGCTTCCCGGTATTGGCAGCGTAAAAGCGCAGGATATTATCAACTATCGTGAGAAGAACGGGCCTTTCCAGAGTATTGAGGAGTTAACCAAAGTAAGCGGAATAGGGGAGAAAACCCTGGAGAGAATTAGAGACTTAATCACTATTTATTGATGCAGCCCACTTTTTATTAATGGAGCGCAGTTAGGTTTTTTGTAAGTTGAAGTTAACATAATAGTATATTAAAAAAGTATAATATAAAGAATAAAGGCTTAAATATAATAAGCAGAGTAAATTATAGAGTTAAAGGTTTTCTTTTTGAAGGGAGGCTGAACCTGATCGGAAAGAATCGGGTTTTAAGATGAGCTTGAGAGCTACACTTATCGTTGTGATTATTATCACCCTGGGATTGGTGCTATGGGCTTCAGGTCTGTATACCGACCTGCTGTGGTTTGAAAATCTGGGTTACGGTGCTGTTTTCTGGAATGTTTTTCTATCCCAGTGGGCGGTGAGGCTGGCAGGCTGGCTGATCTTTTTTCTTTTCCTTTTCGTTAACCTCCTGTTTACGCGTCATGTCCTGGTAAATCTCCCCAACCTGGAGTTAAGAGAGAAAATTATCGGAACCTTCCTGGGAAGATATTTAACCCCCCGTAAAATTACGCTCTTTCTCTTTGCATCGAGCCTGTTTCTCTCCTTTCTCTTTTCTTCCTATACGGCAAACCTCTGGCTGGAAGCCCGTCAATTCATGCAGGGGGCAGAATTCGGGTTAATTGATCCCGTCTTTCATCGCGATGTCTCCTTTTATGTGTTCCAGCTTCCTTTCCTGCGTTCTATTTATGCTTTTTTACAGAGCATGGCCATCTTTACTATCATTTTAACCGGAATAGTGTACTTTGTCGCCAACCCCCCGGTTCAGGTCGGCAGGAGGGTCGTTTTTCTGCCTTACCATGGACAGGGACATCTCTCGCTGTTGCTGGCTTTTTCCTTCGCCTTAAAAGCCTGGGATTATCGTTTAAAGATGTTCGAGCTGTTGCTCTCGCCGGGCGGGTCATTCTTTGGCCCGGGGTATATGGACTTAAAAGCCAAGCTGCCGGCGCTGTGGATTCTTTTGTTTATTGCACTGCTCATAACCGGACTGCTGGTTTTTAACATATTCCGCCGTCAGACCCGTCTGATCTTTATCGGTATCGGAACGCTGATTGCCGCTTCCATTATCGTAGGGAGCATCTTCCCTTCACTGGTCCAGCAATTCAGGGTGGACCCCAACGAGTTTGCTTTTGAACGCCCTTTTCTGGAGAACAACATCAGCTTTACCTTAAAAGCCTATAACCTGGATAAGGTTACAACGCAAAATTATGCCGGCCTTTCTCCGCTGGAGGTTGAAGACCTGGATGCTGCGGCGGGAACAATTGAGAATGTGCGCCTCTGGGACTACCGTCCTCTGCTGCAGACATATAACCAGCTTCAGGGCATACGGCAGTATTACGAGTTTGTTGATGTCGATACCGACCGTTATTACCTGGATGGGAAATACAGGCAGGTAATGCTTGCCGCCCGGGAGCTGAACCAGAGCCGCCTGGCCGAACAGGCCCGGACCTGGATCAACCTCCGCCTGCAGTACACCCACAGCTACGGACTGACCATGAGTCCGGTAAATACCGTTACGAAGCAGGGCCTCCCCGAATTTGTCATAGGAGATATACCGCCTTTTGCTTTAGGCGGACTTAAAGTGGAAAGGCCGGAAATTTACTACGGGGAAATTAGCGGCAACTATGTAATTGTCAATACCAGGACGCCGGAGTTTAACTATCCCCAGGGCGACGAAAATATTTACACGCATTATGAGGGAACAGGCGGTGTTCCTCTGAAGGGTATTGGGAGGAGACTTCTTTACGCCCTCAAGTTTTCTGATTATCGCATTCTTCTCTCCGGGGAGATAACAAATGAAAGCAGGATTATGTTTAACCGCAGCATCAGGGAAAGGGTTGCCAAAATAGCGCCGTTTTTGCGCTACGATGATGATCCTTACCTGGTGCTTTCCTCAGGCCGGCTTTACTGGATTTTGGACGCTTATACCGTCAGCAGGAGCTTTCCCTATGCCGAGCCCTTTGGCGGTATCAATTACATGCGCAACTCCGTCAAGGTCGTCGTGGATGCCTACAATGGCTCCGTTGATTTTTATATGGTCGATCCTGCTGATCCCGTTATCTTAACATATGCCAAAATATTCCCGGGACTTTTCCAGACCCTGGAGGAGATGCCTGCCGAGTTATTTGCCCATATGCGTTATCCCGAGACCTTTTTGTCACTGCAGGCCCGTGTTTATGCCACTTATCATATGAGAGACCCCAAGGTATTTTATACCAGGGAAGACCTCTGGCGGATCCCCAACGAAAAGTACGCCGGTTCCTTTCAGCCCGTAGAGCCTTATTACACTATTTTACAGCTTCCCGGTGAAGAGGAGCCCGAGTTCGTCCTGATCATACCTTTTACACCGGCCCAGCGGGACAACATGGTCGCCTGGATGGCGGGGCGGTGCGACGGGGAAAATTACGGAGAACTGCTGGTTTACCTTTTCCCCAAAGACAGGGTTGTTTATGGACCTATGCAAATCGAAACGCGCATTGACCAGGATACCCTTATATCCCAGCAGCTGAGCCTCTGGGATCAGAGGGGCTCCCGGGTTATCCGCGGCAATTTGCTGGTGCTGCCTGTTAATGAGTCAATTTTATATGTCGAGCCTGTCTTTCTCCAGGCAGAACAAAGCGAGCTGCCCGAACTGGTGCGTGTCATTGTCGCCTTCCAGGATGTGGTGGTCATGGAGCCTACTCTGGAGCAGGCCCTGCTCTCCGCCTTTGGGGTGACGGGAGCGCCTGCACCGGAAGGAGAAGAGCCTGACCGGCCGGTTGAGCCGGAACCCGGTGACACAGTGGAGCCGGAGCCAGGGTTGGAGCCACCGGCGACCGTTCCCGGGCTGGCGCAGCGCGCCCAGGAAGTTTTTCAGCAAGCCCAGGCAAGCCTTAAGAATGGTGATTGGGCCGGTTACGGGCAGCGGCTGCAGGAGCTGGAGCAGATCCTGGAAGAGTTGGTCAGGTTAAGCGGTGCTGCCGTGGAAGAAACAGAGCCCTGATGCTTGTTATTATAGAGGAGGCTAAGATTACCATGCCATTCAACAAGAGATAAACTGCCTAAAAATAATAATACTTGCCTTTCCTCAAAATTGTTGAGGTGAGGGCAAGTATTTTTATTATAAAATTATAAAAGGAAGGTATCTCCGGCAGAAGATTATTGCCTTTCCGGGAAAATAAGCATATGAAGTTTTTTCAGGAATGATTTTATTTCTGAAACATATTACTACCATAGAACGTCTAAAGAGTAGAGCTGTTAAGGGGCGGCTCTTTAAAATATTGACCTGGGAAGGGAAGATAAAGGATGAAAAAAGTCAGTCTGCTGCTTGTACTTCTCCTGCTGTCCAATCTAGGGTTGGGGGCGATTATGGTACTGGCCGCCGGTACTCCTGCGGCACCCTCAAACTTAAACGCAGAAGCCGTATCGGGTTCGGAAATTAAATTAACATGGACCGATAAATCCGATAATGAAACGGGGTTTATAGTGGAAAGAGGTGTGTCGGAAGGCGGCCCTTACTCTGAACTTCCTGCTGTTGGTGCAAACGTGACGGAGTTAGTCGATACAGGGCTTAACCCGGATACTACTTACTATTACAGGGTAAGGGCTTACAAGGCCGGTACACCGAATATATATTCAGAATACTCCGTTGTGGCCAGCGCCACTACTTTTCCGTTTCCTCCCTTTCCCCCAGAGAATCTGGTGGCAGCTGCTGTAACCGATGCACAAATTAACCTGTCATGGACGGATAAGTCCAATAATGAAAAAGGTTTTAAAATTGAGCGGAAGACCTCCACGACCGATTTTCAAGAAATTGCTGCTGTCGGGGGAGATATAACGGCGTATGCTGATACGGGCCTTGAGTCCGGCATTACCTACACTTATAGAATAAGAGCTTATAATGATGGAGGACATTCGGCTTACTCCAACGAGGCCAAGGCCACGACGGGAGGTAAACCTTCGGCACCCACAAATCTTAAAGCTGTGGCAGCTTCCAGCTCGCAGATTAATTTAACATGGGTTGATACCTCTGATAACGAAAAGGGGTTCAAGATTGAGCGAAAAGCGGCGGGGGGTAGTTGGAAGGAGATCGCTGCCGACATCGGGAAAAATGTTGTTTCCTATTCTGATAAGGGGCTTTCCGCCGGCATTTACACTTACAGGATTAGGGCGTATAACGACGCCGGGGATTCAGATTACAGTGCGGAGGCCAGTGCGGAAATCGGCGTTGTTCCTGCCGCGCCCTCCAACCTGTCGGCGGAGGTTGTGTCCA
>JAKORA010000339.1 GCA_029778075.1 Bacillota bacterium
GGGCTTTGGGCAAAATATAACGACGGCTCACCAGTACAACTTGAAGGGCAAGTTGCGGGTAGGCCATGTGCCCAACATGTACGATACGAATAAAAAAGGAAAATTGGTAGGACCGGTCCAAAAAACCGGTTCTTTTTTTGTTTTTTTACCGTGTTTTGAGATTTTCTATAAGCGGAGTAAATCTTATTTGTAAAATCTATTAGACAGCAGTGAAACTTTCATATAAAGTAAGGTACTGCTGACCAGCTTTTGGTGAGGTGTAGACAGTGACAACAGTTAGCAGCCCAGAAAAAAGCAATCACCCTGGAGAAAAAAAGAACCCCGGCCCTTCCTCCCCCAAAGGCCTCCCTTTTATCAGGCTGCAGAATATCAAAAAAAGATTTGGCCCTGTAATTGCTTTGGACGGCATTGACCTGGCTATTTACCCTGGCGAAGTCACGGCTTTAGTCGGTGATAACGGAGCAGGTAAATCCACTCTGATTAAGATTATCTCCGGCGTTTTAAAACCGGACGAAGGCGAACTGTCTTTAAATGGAAAGGTTTATAAGCACCTGACGCCCTCGCGAGCCATAGAGCTGGGCATATCCACTGTTTACCAGGATCTGGCGCTGGTAGATTGTCTCGACGTGGCCAGCAACATTTTTCTGGGCAGAGAACCTTTAAAGGCCGCTTTTTTTGTTGACAAAAAAAGAATGAATAAAGAGAGTGAAGAGCTTTTAAGGCGGTTGAACGTCTCAATTCCTTCTGTCACCACTCCCGTAGAATTTTTGTCCGGAGGCCAAAGGCAGGGTGTTGCCGTAGCAAGGAGCATCAAGCTGCAGGGTAGGATGCTTATTTTTGATGAGCCCACCGCTGCCATGGGAGTAAGCGAATCGGCCAAGGTCCTGGAGCTTATCCGCAGCCTGGGGGACGAAGGTTTTGCCGTGCTTGTGATCAGTCACAACCTTCACCATGTTTTTGCCATTGCGGATCGTATTTGTGTGCTCAGAAACGGGCGGCTGATAAAGAACATCCGTAAGGAAGATACCGACCTGGAAGAAGTGGTTGGTTTTATCGTCGACTCCAACCAGGGCAGGAGTAAAGGCACAGAAGCAAAGACGCGCCAATAATTAGGGAAAAAGGGATATGGAAAAGAGCAAAGACAAGATAATCAAGATATCGGCAAAAAACAGTTTACCTCAGCTCCTCTTAATTTTTGTGCTTTTGGGCATGGCGCTCTTTTTAAGCCTTGCCTCCCCCTTTTTCCTTACCTGGGAAAACCTCCGCAATATTTTAGATCACAGCTCCCTTTACATTATCCTGGCGCTGGGGATGACCTTCGTCATTGCTTCCGGCGGTATTGATCTCTCCGTGGGAGCGGTGGCTGCTTTAAGCGGGGTTTGTATGGCTGTAGCCATGAAAGGAGGACTGGGAGTCGGAGCTTCCATTCTTATCGGCCTGGCTGTTGGCGCAGCAACGGGTACGCTCAACGGTGCCGTTATATCTTTTCTCAAGATTAACCCTTTTATAGTTACCCTGGGGTTTATGTCTCTCTGGCGGGGCCTTTCGCTAATTATCACTGGCGGAATCCCCATTTACGGATTTCCCCGGGGTTTTACCTGGTGGGGGAGCGGGCATGTCGGCCCGTTAAATCCGCCTATTTTACTGGCGGCATTACTGGGGCTGTTTGCTGCAATACTTTTAAACATGAGCAGGTTCGGTTATTATACCCTGGCCCTGGGGGGGAACGAAGAAGCTCTGCGCCGCACCGGTGTATCGATACATCTCTATAAAAATTTGGTTTACATGCTTTGCGGGGTGACAGCAGCTTTAGGGGGGCTGGTGGTTACCGCCAGGCTGAATACCGCCGAACCGCTGGCAGGTTGGATGCTGGAGCTGGACTCCATCGCAGCCGTGGTGCTGGGGGGGACCAGTATGAATGGCGGCAGGGGGAGTATAGCAGGAACATTAATCGCCTGCCTGCTCCTTGGAACATTGCGCAATGGCCTTGTTATTCTCAGCATACCGTCGTATTACCAGCAGCTTCTTATCGGTCTAATCATTCTCTTGGCCGTTATTTTCGCGGAAGTCAGGTCAAAGAAAAAGATATCCGGCAGCAAGCCGAACCCAAGGTGATATTTCAAGGTGATATTTGTTCAAGGGATCTTTAAGCTTTGGGGAAAGAAAACTTTAATTTTCCCAAAGGCTTTAAAAAAAGAAAACGGAGGTATTGTATGATGAAAGTAAAGATGCAGAGAACGCTTGCATATATGTTGCTGTTTATCCTGATTGCCGTTACAGCCGGTTGCAGCTCTCCGGCTTCTTCACCTCCTGAAGAAGAAATAAACGGCACTGGTGCGGCAGGGGAAGTAGATGAATCCGACAAGGAAGCTGATACAGCAGCGGAAGCTACTGGGGTGAGCCCTAAAGCTCGTGAGATCGAACAAGTATTAATGGGACAACTTGCACCTTTGCCCGAATTTAATAACAACGAAAAAATCGGGGTGTTGATCATTACCCTGGCCAATCCTTTTTGGGTTTCCATGAAAGAAGGCTATGAAGAAGCAGGGGCAGAATTGGGGGTTGAGGTTACGGTCATGGCCGCTCCTACGGAAGGGGATACAAAATCGCAGCTTGAGACGCTGGAGACCATGGTGGCCAGAGATTATGACGCTATTATCGCCTCACCCATTGAACCCTTCAACTTGGTGCCGGGAGTCATGAAAGCGAACAATAAAGGTATTAAGGTTATTAACCTGGGCCCTCCCATCAGCACTGAGGCATTGGAAGAAGAAGGCGGCTGGCTGGACGGCACGATAACCGTCAATTATGAAGATCAGGGTGCCATGGCTGCAGAATACATTGTGGACAAATTGGGCCCTGACGGAGGTAAAGTGGCCATTATCCAGGGCATCCCGGGGGCAGGCCAGAGCGAAGGAAGGACTTTAGGCGCTCAGAGGGTCTTTGAGGAGGCTCCAAATGTGGAGGTTGTCAGCATCCAGCCCGGCAACTGGGATCGTAATACCGCTTATAATATTGCCTCCAATATCCTGCAGGCTCATCCGGATATTAAGGGGATCTTCTGCTGCAATGATGTTATGGCCCTTGCGGCGGCGGATGCCCTGGAGGCTGCCGGAAAACGGGAAGGGATAGTTATTCTCGGAGTGGATTTTACTTCTGAAGCCCATGAGGCCATCAAAGAAGGTAAACTGGACGGCAGCATAGCTTATTCCGTAAAGATTTACACAAAGGCGGCCTTGATTTTGGCTTTGAAAACGATACAAGGCCACGATATTCCCGAGGAAGTCTTTTCTCCGTTGGCCCTGGTAAGTAAAGAGAATGTAGCTGAATTTGAAGGATGGGAATAAATAGAGGCGACAGGAAGGGATTTAATGGATATAATAAGCGGCTTGACCAGTATTGCCTCGTCTGAGGGTGTGGCGTTGCTTGGAGTGGCCCCGGTAGAACGCTTTAATGGCGCTCCTGCCGGGCGCCATCCCCGGGACTTTCTGGATAAGGCCAGAAATGTAGTGGTCATCGGGATTCCTATCCCCAAACATCAGGATTTGAGATTATTAATACCAGGCTGGAGCAGGTTTCTTTGCGCATGACCCTTTTTTTCGAGGAGTTGGGCTATAGAACGTTATATTTTACACCCACTTTCGGAAGGCATTACGACGGTTATTATGAAAAGTATTGGGCGGCTCTTTTTTCGCACCGTCATGCCGCGGTGCGCGCCGGGCTGGGCGAATTCGGGCTAAATAACCTTGTGGTCAATCCAAAATATGGCCCGAGGGTGCGCTTTAATAGTATCATAACATCTGCTGAACTCCCTGCTACGCCTCTTCTGCAGGAAAAAACCTGTTTGGGAAGCTCCTGCGGCATTTGCCTGGAAGGATGCCCCGGTAGAGCCACCGTGGCCGGGGACGAGATACATGACATCAGGGAGAAAAATTCAGGGAAGGGCATCGTCTGGCTTAACCCTGTTAGCAGGACCGACCACGTTCTTTGCCGCCAAAGCCAGGAAAAAGAGTTCTGCCGGGGGCGTTGTCTGGCGGTATGCCCTGTAGGGACGCTTAAAACGTAGCGCATTCGGAGGTGTTGAAGGATTAGCTTAAATGGGTTTTTTGATTTTTCTTTTCATACCAAGTCTCCTATCTTAGTAGAGACGGCTCTTTTAGGGCGCGGGCTTTCTTTCCTTAAGAATGAACTTCTGCTCTATCTTTGGCCAAATTATGAAAACGTAGTGCTGTTATGGCTGGAAGAGGGCAAATTGCGGGGGGGATTATTGCACCATTTTTTAGAGGTCAGAGGAAAAAACTGGCCGCGCCTCAACAGCAGAGAGCTGGCTGAATCAAAAGGAAGCGCTATCAGCGGTTTTTTGACTGCCTCGGCGCTGCTGCGCATAGCGGCGGCCTTGCCGGGAGAGCGGCGGCGGATCATTGTTACAGCAGGAATGGGAGGTATACGGGGAGGCAACATTTCCGTCGACCTGCATGAGCTTTTGTACAGCCCGGACCTGCTTTTGGCCTCTGCTTTTAAAGATTCCCAGGAGCTTGAGACAAGCCTGGATTTTTTAAGAGAAAGAGGGGTGCGCCTTCTGGGGTGGCAGTGTGAGCGTCTTGACGGTTTCCTTTTCCGTGAAGATTCTCATGCCCTTGACAGCTCTTTAAAAACAGAAAAAGAGGCACAGCAGCTATTCTCCCGGGAGGACGGTAAAAGCGTCGTGCTTTTTAATCCGTTGCCTCCTTCTGTCCGCATAAAAGAGCGGGAAATGCTGGCGGAAGCTATAAAACGGGGAGAAGAAGCCCACCGGGCGGGAGTTGATTTTCATCCGGTTGTCAATGAGGCCCTTGATCGAGCCAGCAGCGGCCGCGCCTCCCTGTTACAACTCTTGGCTCTTATTGCCAATATTTTGCTGGCTTTCCGTTTGAACGCCGAGTGGGAAGAAATCTAAAACTTTAGACCCCGCTGCCGATCCTTGGAAGCAGGCGATTTGCTGTTTTCGTATCCTAAAAGTTAGTGGGTGAGACAAGTATGAGAAAAAAAGTTCTTGGCTTGGGTGCGGCTGCCATGGATATCGTGCTCCAGTGCGAATCTCTTCCCCGGGAGGACGGCTTTGCCTTTATCCGACGGGAGCAGTTGATGCCCGGGGGGAGTTGTGCCAATGTGCTTGTAACCCTGGTCCGTTTGGGTACGAACGCCTCCCTGGTGGCTGCTTTGGGCGACGATCATTACGGTATTATGTTTAAAGATGAGCTGGCACAAACCGGTGTCGGTACAGAAAACATCAAAATCAGAAAAAACGGGACTTCGCTCCATACCTTTGTAACAGTGGATAGCAGAGGGGCGCGCTCCATCTTTGTAAATCCGGGGGACTGCCTTCTCTCTTTGAGCCCGGAGGAAGTTGAAGTATCAATGTTGGAGGGGGTGGGTGTTTTTTATACCGATATGTTTCCCGGTCATGCGGCCTTGAAGCTTGCCCGCTTTGCTTTGGAACGGGATATACCTGTAGTCTTTGCCCTGGAGTGTCCTCCTTCTTTTATGGAGCAGTGCGGCATCGGCAAGGAGGAGATAGAGCAAATGCTTTCTTTGTGCACCCTTTTCTGTACCGGTAGAGAGGCATTACAGGAGCTGGCCGGCCAAAGCGATCCCGAAAAGGCCGCCCGCCACATATATCGCCTTTTCCGGCCGCCTTTAGGCCTGGTTGTCACCTCGGGAGAGAAAGGAGCCCTTTGGCTTACAGATGAGCAAACAATCCACATGCCGATTTTCCCGGTTGAGACGGTAGATACTACCGGTGCCGGCGATGCCTTTGCCGGCGGGTTGATTCATGCCTATTTTTTCCGGGGCCAGGGGCGGGAGGACTCCCTGCAATTTGCCTCTGCTTGCGCCGCTATCAAATGTTCTCAATTTGGACCCAGGATGCAGGCCAAAGAGGCACAGGTAAGAGAATTCCTTCAAAAACATACATTAAACAAAAAAATCCTTTTTGGATTACTGTAAAGGAGGGATATGAGGAGGCTGCCCGGGAATTTGGCGTCCATGTTGATGTGCTTTCCGCACCCAAGTAAGACGACGTCAATTCCCAGCTGGAAGCAATGCAAACCATATTGGCCAAGGATTATCACGCCATAGCTGTTTCTCCAATTACTCCTTATAATTTGGTTCCTGGCGTTGCAGAGGCTACGCAGAAAGGCATCCCGGTTGTGGCGGTGGGGACCAGCATGGATGTCCAAGCGGCTGAAGAAGCCGGTGCCCGCATTGAGGCTTTCATTACATCCGATTTTGCTAAGCAAGGGGAGCTCGGGGCGCAGTTTATTATTGAGAAAATTGGTTCCGGTAAGGTAGCCATCATTGAAGGATTGCCGGGAGCAGCACAGGGCGAAGCACGAAAAGACGGGGCACGCCGTGCTTTTGAAAGTAATAACAATATTGAGCTTGTCTCTGTTCAGCCGGGCAACTGGGATCGTAAAACGGCTTACGATATAACAGCCGATCTCATCCAGGCACATCCTGAGCTCAAGGGATCTTCTGTGCCAACGATGTTATGGCGCTGGGAGCAGTAGAAGCCCTCCAAGCTGCCGCTAAAAAAGAGCAAGTGGTTGTTGTAGGTGTTGACTTCATTGAGGAGGCCGGAGAATCCATTAGACGGGGCGAGTTTGACGCAACAGTAGCAATGTCACCATTTCTTTTTGGAAAAGGTGGATTAATTCTGGCTTTGAAAGTGCTGGAAGGACATGAACTGCAGGATGATATCTATTGGTCACCGCTGGGTCTTGTTCACGGAGAGAATCTCGAAGCCTTTAGCGGATGGAGATAAAAAAGGAAGGGTTTTAATGCATGATAAATGAAGAAGGAGAAACTATGCTGGAAAAACTGCTTGCTGAGTATGCGTGGATGCGTGAGCAGACAGTGATGGAACTTTTTCAGGACCGGGAGGCCAAGAAAAAAAAGGTCGTGGGAATTTACTGCACTTACTGTCCCAAAGAACTGATTCTAGCAGCAGGGGCCGTTCCTGTAGGCCTTTGCGGCACAAGGGATGAGACAATCAGCGCTGCGGAGGAGCACCTTCCCCGTAACCTCTGCCCTTTAATTAAATCGTCCTATGGCTTTGCGATAACAGGGAAATGTCCGTTCTTTTATTTTTCCGACCTGATTGTTGGCGAAACTACCTGTGACGGCAAAAAAAAGATGTTTGAATTGATGCATTCGCTTAAGCCTGTTTATGTTATGCAGTTGCCCCACCTGCGGGATGCTGAGATGGGATTTGAGCTTTGGGTGGCGGAGATACGCCGCCTGGGTGCCCGTCTGGAGCAGGAGTTTGGCGTAGAAATTAGTGATGAAGGGATCTGGGAAGCCGTGGAAATCATCGACCGTGAGCGGCGGATGGTTAAGGCAATTTACGACCTCAACCGGCAAGATCCTCCGCCCTTAAGCGGTCTCGATTTGATTAATATTACTTGGTCCAAAGGCTTCAGCAGCGACAGGAATGAAGTGTTCCGGCTCCTTGCCGAGGTTTATGAAACCCTGAAGAGGGGAAATTATCCGTGCCGTAAACCCGGGCCGCGCATACTGCTTACCGGTTGCCCCGTGGGCATTGGCAGCGAAAAAGTAGTCCGTCTTGTTGAAGAACAAGGTGGGCATGTGGTGGCTATGGAGAATTGTTCCGGCTATAAACGCCTTGAACTACAGGTCGATACGAGTATCGGTGATCCTTACGAAGCCCTTGCACATAAGTACTACAATATTCCCTGCTCATGTATGAGCCCCAATACCTACCGTCTGGAACTGCTGGAGCGTATGATTAACGATTTTCGCATCGACGGGATCATTGAGCTGACCTGGCAGGCCTGCCACACTTATAATGTGGAGACATTTGCCATAAGTCGCCTGGTCAAACAAATGGGGCTTCCCTACTTGCACCTGGAAAGCGATTACTCCAATAGCGACCTGGGGAATCTGCAGGTGCGTATTGGAGCCCTCTTGGAATTGATTAAAGTTTGAATGGCTTTTGGTGGTTTGGTGTTGGGTAATGGTCGGCAGATTATTTTATTTAAAGAACAGCTTAAGAAAGGAAGCTTTTGGATATGGACCGAATAATGGGGCATTCTCTTGACAATCTAAGAGCAGAGCCCATGACTCCTCGTGAACGTATGGCTGCATTTGCCTCCGGCGGCGAGTTGGACCGCCTTCCTTTTATTTTACATATTGGAGAGTATGCCTCCCGTCATATTGGCGTGAGTGTGGCTCGCTACAGCCATGAACCGGCTTTGATGGCGGAGGCACAGTGTGCTGTTTTTCGCGAGTACGGTCCAGATTCTATTGGAGTGGGCCCGGGCCTTTTAGGTATCGCTGAGGCCATGGGCGCTGATTTAAAATTTCCGGAGGACGGGATGCCTTATATAGGCGGAGCGGTTATTCATCATGAATCCGATCTTGACCGCATTAATCCTGCAGACCCTTACCGGGATGGTCGCCTTCCCCTTTTTCTGGAAGCCCTAAAAATAATTGACGACAGGATCGGACGACAGGTGCCGGTTAGCAGCTCCATAGGAGGACCGCTTACTGCTGCTGCTGCTCTGCGGGGAACAGAAAACCTCCTTAAAGATTTTTACCGGCGCCCGGAGTGGGTACACCGTTTGCTCATGATTGTTACAGAGAGTGCATTGAACTACATTGATGCCGTAGCTGCGTTAGGATTAAAGACAGGTATCTCTGAGCCGATGGCTTCCAGCAGCCTGATCAGCCCGGCTCATTTTGAAGAATTTGTAGTGCCGTATTTGAAGTTGTATACGGAAAGGATTAAAAAACACTACGGCAGAGGGCCACACCTGCATATTTGCGGTGACACCAAAAGAATCTGGCAAAAAATGGCGGAGACTGGGGCAACAACTATAAGCCTTGATGAAATAGTTAACTTGGAAGAAGTTAAAAAGGCTGTAGGTGACAGGGTAGCCATTGCCGGGAATGTGAGTATCGAAACGATGTTGCTGGGAAATTCCTTTCAAGTAGAAAAAGAGGTAAGAGAATGTTTGCGTAAAGCTTATGACAACCCATGCGGTTTTATCGTTGCTCCCGGATGTGCTTTGCCGCTTCATACTCCCAGAGAAAATGTACACTCTTTCGCAGCAGCAGTACGCCGCTATGCCCGCTACCCTATTGATCCTTTCCTTTTATAAAATACAGCACTTAAAAAAACGAGCTATGGCAAATAAATGTGTTTAGAAATAAATTTTAGGAATTTAAGATTAAACGTAATTGAAATGAAATGCTTTTTTTTTCTCAAGTTCTTAAACTTTTTTGGTGGAGGCATACTAAAAATTGTATGGAAAAAGAGAAAAAGAACTATTTCAGGAATTGAAAAATGGAGTTTTTGTTGAGGAGCAACTGCGCACCAATGCTGATTTGGTTTGTCTATCTGCAATGATGACCAGTAGTATGCTGCTAATGAAGGATATTATTGCTAAAATCAAGGAGAAAAACAAAGATGTTATGATTATGGTGGGTGGCGCTCCGTTAACACCGGCTATAGCTGAAAAATTCGGCGCTGACGGTTTCGCCGAAAATGCCGTTAAAGCACAAAAGAAAGCCGTTGAGTTATTAAGCATTTTTAGAAACAGGTTTTAAGCTAAGACAAGTAAATGTAATTTTCAAGGAAAGCAATTATGAGTAAGGGTAAATATTTTGCGGGACTTTATTGAGTTGGAGGTTGTCAAGAATAGTCTGCAACCTTTTTTCTATCGTGGTATAATTTAGTTATGGGAAAGGAAGTTTTAAGATAGAAGCACCAGATGTTAAAGAAGTTTGAAGGAGAGCTTTGTCGAGTGGACACTATCTTAGGATTAAGGAGGTCAAAGCATGAAGCAATATGTCGTTACGCCCGCAGCGGGCAAGCGTCTAATTGGCAAAGGTATGGCGATGCACCCGGAAATACAGAAAACTCTTCATGGCGGTGGGACCATTGCTGTCGCGGCGGGGACAACAAACGGCTATGTGGCCGAGGAGATACTTAAGGTAATCGGCGGCGCTGAAGAGTTTCGGCGAAACCGTTTTTTCCGGGGTATTACTTTGCCGCCTTCTTTTTCTGTCACTGAAACGGGGCAACTGCCGGGTGACGGCACATTTCCCGATGACGTAATTATTTCCGGCGGTGTCTGGCAAAAGGGTAAGACCATTGCTGATATTGTGGACAGCTTGAAAGAAGGCGACATTATTGTAAAAGGCGCCAACGCTCTCGATCTGAACCGCAAACGGGCGGCTATTTATATCGGCCATCCTAAAGGCGGGACGATTGCCACTGCACTGCAGGCTGTAGTCGGCCGCCGCGTGCGCTTAATTTTAGCTGTAGGCCTGGAAAAGCGCATCTTTGGTGACCTGGATGAGGTGGCAAGAAAGATAAATTCGCCGGGAGTGGAAGGGCCACGCCTTTTACCCGCACCGGGGGAGGTATTTACAGAGCTTGACGCCCTTGATTTGTTGACCGGCGCGAAGGCGGAGCTTGTTGCAGCAGGCGGTGTTTGCGGGGCCGAGGGGAGTGTCTGGCTGGCGGTGGACGGTGAAGCGGCACAGTTGGAGGCCGCCGAAAATCTATTGGAGTCCATTTTGAAGGAACCGCTCTTTTCTTTGAAGGAAGCGCTCTAGCTTTTTGAGAAAAGTTTAACTTGCCCATGGACATTCTTCACCCCCGCTGGCCTATCACCCCCGAAAAAGTATTGCGGGTTTTGGGCAAAATATAACTATGGTTTACCAGTTAAAGGAGGATTTGGCGTTGATACGTAAAGAGATTGACAACAGGGGTTTGGCTTGCCCCCAACCGGTGCTTAACACCAAAAAAGCCCTGGAGGAGCTCGCCAGGGAAGGCCATACAGACTTTATCCTTACGGTTATCGTCGACAACGAAGCTGCCAGGGAGAACGTCAGCCGCTTTGCCCGGACAGCCGGGTGCCTGGTAAGCGCCGTAGAAAAAGAAGGCTGCTATCATATTATTGTTCAGGGAGGCGAAAAAAAAGAAGGCAAAACAGATGTCGGAGAGCCTCTTAAGGAAGAAGCAGGCAGCACAAAAGAGGAGCAAAGCTGCTGCCTGGGGGAAGGGAGCCAAACATCAGGGGAAACAGTCATGTTCATTACTTCCTCTACTCTGGGACAGGGTAGCGAGGAACTGGGAAAAATTTTGATGCGCAGCTTCATTTTTACCCTTAAAGAGATTTCTCCAAGGCCTTCCAAGTTGTTTTTCCTTAACAGCGGCGTATTTTTAACGACAGAAGGAAGCCCTGTGCTGGAGGAGTTGAGCCAGCTTGCGGCCGAAGGGGTTGAGATTTTCTCCTGCGGTACCTGCCTGGACTATTACAACTTGAAGGACAAGTTGCGGGTAGGCCAGGTGACCAACATGTACGACTCAGTGGAGAGCATGCAGTCGGCTACCAAATGTATTGTGGTTTAAAAATAAAAAATTCCAGGAAAGGAAGTTTCAAGATAAAAGCCCCAGAAGTTTAACTTGAAGATTTTAGGTAAATCGGGCTAAAATTAAAACAGTGGACGGGGGGAGTTTAAATGCCGGTGCTTGATGCTCATGCCCACTGCGGGTTGACATTGCCCATGGACAATCTTCAACCACGCTGGCGTGAAGCAAATATTGACGGGGGCGTGCTCTTTTCTCCCGTCGAAGAAATATATGATCGCTATGCTTCGGACTTCGTCGACAGTGAATTTTACCGCCGGTCCCGTGAGAAAGTCCATTCCTATCTGGA
>JAKORA010000340.1 GCA_029778075.1 Bacillota bacterium
CAGGCAACAACCTGGACAAAGTCGGTTTCCTTGTCACCGTTTTTATTTTTGAAGCGACGATCAACGGCGAGAGTAAATTTCACTACCGCCGTCCCCGAAGGGGTGTTCCGCAACTCAGGATCGGCAGTTAGCCGACCTACCAAAAAAACACGATTCATAAATTAGCCTCCTTAAAAGTTAAATAAAAATATAAGCCAGCGGCAATTAACCGATGGCCTCACAACGCCCAGTATTACGAAGCCTTCCGAACCGGCTCCGCCATCGAAACAACAAGGAACTTCTTGTCCTTGTACTTCAACAACTCTCCGGACAGTTCCAGCTCCTCGGCACATTCCTTTACCGTAACTTGAATAACAGCGCCAGTAGCAATGCCTGCCAGGGCCGGATCATCCGACACCAGCAGGGCTACACCGACATCGCCCTCCTTGAACATGCAGGTGCGCACGCAGCGATCCCCGATCTTAGCAAAATGCCGACCGAGGACAACCTCATATTCAGCACCCTGCTGCTTCGACTGCTCAACAACCTGCGCAGACTTCTCCTCAGCCTGCGTCCCAGGAGCATCATCAGCTTTGGCCCCGGGAACTATCTCGCCAGTTACCAGGAATATCCTGGCACCTTGGCACTCCACCAGGGGACCGGCGAACTTAATTTCTTCGTTCAGCTGCACCATTTCTGTAATGGTGTAGTACTTGCCGCCACGCATCCGGGCAAATTCTTCGCCCTGATTACCCTTAACCGCAATCAAGACCGGCTCTTTCCCTAACCCGGCAGACCTGAAAACCAAATCGCCAACCTTTTCAACCCTGGCCATCTTTCCAAGCATGACGACCATATCGGTCAGCTTGCCTTCCTGTTTTGCAGGTTCCTGTTCGGGCTTTGGTGAATGAACCCCAACATTCTTCTCAGCCTCAGGTTTAGGTTCATTCAACTCTTCCGGCATCGTAACCGGAGGTAAAACAACATCCTCATCCAGCAACTCCTCCGGGCAGTACAATGCCTGGAGCTCGCATGGGAACGCCTCCCGCAACGCCTGTACCAGCGCAACCTTCCTGATCATAGTCGCAGGCTTCTCCCTCCAAAGGGCTGTAGGAGAGCCTTCCTTCATTTTTTGGTATTCAACCAGGGTTACAGTTGCCTCAATGGGTACTTCGTAATCCTTGCGAAACACCTTGGCCCAGCCGCCCCTCAGTTTCTCCCCAGGTAGCATAAGAGTACCCACCCGGTACTCAATGCCGCCACCTTCAGGTTTCTCCACAACAATCCCCGCCTGCCAGCCCTTGCAAAGCCCACTCAGGGCAGCCCTCTTCGTAAACAAATCCTTCCCGATCACAATCTGGGCTGGCTTATCGCCATACTTTATTAAGTAGGCATCATGTAGGTAGGGATTTAGTTTCTGGTAACGGCAAAGCTGGATAAAGGCCACAGCTTCCTTTTCGGTAATACGATCAGTATTACCACAAGCTAAGTAATTTTTTACTATAGAAGGAGACAAACTGATCTCATCATCGCTGACATTGTACTTAACACAATAATCAGCCTTATTCATTTTTTACCTCCCTTGAAATATAATTAACTAAAAAACAACCCTCCTTTTACTGGAGATTTTTAATTTCTCCGCAAGATATTTGCGGATTTTCTATTAACTTAAAACAAGCGGAAGGAGCCTGAAGCCCCTCCCCAAATCTCTAATATAATCGTCTAAACGTCGGCCATCCACCATTCCCAACCATTTTCAATTCGCTGGGTGGCGACAAGTAAAAAATAGATGGATAACGATCCTTTAACTTGCGCCTTGCCCTGACGTTACCAATAGAGCCTGGGTCACATGACCCAAAATACACACCCCGAATATTACCACCAGCCTCTTTACTCATAAACCAACCTCCTTTTATATTATAGGCCGGGACCAAGGCTCCCGGCCGGCCAACCCGATTCCTCCCGTTACAACGGGCCCGCCACAAAAAGACGGGCCAAAATTATCGCAAACAGGGCAAAATGCCCCGTTATTTACAAAACCAAAAGTCTCCGCCCCTCCCCAAAAAAGGCAGATAACTAAAACTCCAGCAGGGCTTCAGCACCTGCTGCAAACACCTTGAACTCGTGAGACACATTCAGGGTGCCCTTGTTAAAAATTCGTTCAATGGTTTCAGCTACTCCGCCAATTGCGGAGTTAATAACCGCTCTCACCCCAAACCTCAAAGGTGGGGTGAACATCCGGTCGTGGCTGCCCAATACCCTCTCCATCCGGCTTTCAACTTCAACGAGACCGTTTAAACCGGACAGAAACACGAACAGCAAGAATACAACAAGCAAAAATGTTCCTGCCATCCTCATAGTTCACACCTCCTTTCTTTTCAAAAGAAGGCACGAGCACAACCATTCCCGACTAAAGAAAAAAGCCCTCTCCCCCTCTCCTGAAAATAAATCAGAAGAGGGGGGGGCAGGTGGGGAAAGGAGTGCCCTTGGAGATGCCCAAGGAGGTGAATTCTCTAATTAGGCCGCCCGCAGGCATCTTAACAAAAGGCAGCATGGACGCCGAGCGCAAACACCCAACCAGAACCGGTCGAGTCAGGACCGCGGTAAACCACAGCCCAACCTCACAGCCTCCGGAATAATCCGAAGGCTGCGCCACCTCAACCCCCTCCGAAGAAGAGGGAACAACGGAGATGGTACCAGCGCTCTTCCGGTCCATACTGACCTCCTTCCTGCGCCATATTATTTAATTGGCGCAAATTTTTAATTTTTTCCGGCCATGCAGCCGGTTATTCGCCAAACTACCGCCGGACTTTTGCCGGCAGTCATACTTCTTTCCAAAAAAAGAAAGAAGTTTTTTATAAAAAACACGGACCCGCGCAAAATGCACGGGCTCATATCTTGCCCTCAGCACGAAGCATGCGGAAAGCAAGGTTAAAAACTTCTTTAATTTCATCCTTGCGGGGAAGGAGATACTTCTCTTTCTCCTTCTTCCACTTTTCCTTATCGGGCCAGGCCGATTCTTCAACATCATCGCTGAAAACGGGGTACATAATCAACCCCCTGTCTCCAACCTTCAGCCTGGCTCCACTGGCCCGCATCCCAAGCAAGAGCGACCACACAGAACTATAGAACTCCTGCGCCACCCTGAAAACAGCATCCCAAAGGTGGTGATCTTCCCGCTCAGGATAAGGGTCCCCTTCAATCACATGACGTTTAAAAGTCACGTATATATCACCTCCCCTTTTTGTTCACCAGCAAGCCCCGGACAATCATCAGGAGCTTGCCCAATAGGAAAATAAAAGGGCAGCCCATAAAAGGCCGCCCTCAACCTTGTAAACGCCTGCCCTTCTCAGAGCAAGCTGCCCGGCTCTTTATTAATTAAAGAACCGGCATAATGCTCCCACCGCGCATCAATGTGCACGGTTTCGTAATTACTCCAGGAACTTATGCCCCGGATGACCCCCCTTCTTGTAAAAGAAGAGAAGCTATTAAAAAAAATGGTACGCGAGTACTATAGAACACCTGTTCGCTATATTTAACATAAGAAAAGACCGCAATTTTTTCTAATAAAAAATCGGGTCTTTAAAGACAAAGCTTCGCCCCGGCTCTTGCTCCCCCGGCATAATGACCGAATCAAATCTGGTCGCCTTCAAGTAAGGAGCGAGGGTGGTTTCTCACCTACCCTCCCAGAGACTTTTGCTCCGGTAGTCGGGCTCTACTCTCAGCGGACTTGTCGCCGCATCCATATTAATTGTTCGATGCCCGGATCGCAATGTCCAAGCTTTCCCTAACCGCCCC
>JAKORA010000341.1 GCA_029778075.1 Bacillota bacterium
CATGGAGACAATAACCAGGGAGCTGGCGGGCCGCGAGGTGCTCTGCCTGCCCCATATCTCCACCGGATCTACCGATTCCAAGTATTTGCGCAGCGCCGGCATTCCGGCCTACGGGATCGGTCATATGGATGCCGCTTTTGATCAATCCGCCCGGACTACCATTCACGGGCGCAATGAAAGAACAGATCTGGCCAGCCTGCATCTAAAAACCAGGTTTTTAAAGGAACTGGCCAAAAGATATCTAACTTAAGCGAACATTTTGGAGGAGCATTAAGGATATTCAATACTTGATGCTAAATCTATAATTTAAGAAAACGGGAAAGGGGTGTCATGTTCAGGCATCCCTTTAAGTTATCCCAACCTCGCGTTTTTCTAAGACCGGTGAACAGATTATGACAGCATGTTTATTGATGCACAAACCGGCCCTGCTGGCATTCAAACCAGGCTGGAAGCATTTTGCTGGAGCAGCGAAGCCTGGCCTCCGGACAGGTATGATTATCCGGGAAAAATAATACAATAAGCTAGAAAATAAGCGACTCGCCCCCGAGAATTTAGCAGGAATTGGGTAAATTGTGTCGAAATTTACAATAATAAAGCTTAAGAGGGAGGCGGTTGCCGTTGTCTGTTGCCCTGGGACGGCGGATTAAAGCGCTGCGCAGGCTAAAGTTGATTACACAGCAGGAACTGGCCCGGCAGGTAAATATATCTGTAACCATGTTGAGCCACATCGAGAGGGGAGCAAAAAAACCTTCGCCGCAATTACTGGAAGAGATTGCGCAATATTTAAATATATCGGGTGAAGAACTATTTATCATCTCCAGCGATCAGGAAAGCACGGAACAGCCGGTACCGAAGCACGGCATCGGAGGATAAAACTGGGGCAGATCACCGTGACCCCAAACCTGGTTCTCGCTCCCATGGCGGGAGTTACTAATCAGCCGTTTCGCCTCCTGGTCAAAGAACAGGGGTGCGGGCTGGTATGTTCTGAAATGATTAGCGCTGCCGCTTTATGTTATGGTTCAAAACGGACGGAAGCGCTTCTTTATTTTACTGAAGCGGAGCGTCCGCTGAGCATTCAGCTATTCGGCTCCGAGCCGCAGGTTATGGCCCGGGCAGCGCAAAAGCTTGAACAGTACTCGCCCGACATTATTGATCTTAACCTTGGCTGCCCTACTCCAAAGATTGTCCGCAACGGAGACGGCGGGGCGTTATTGCGGGACCCGGAACGCTGCAGCGCCATTTTTGAAGCAGTGGTTAAAGCGGTACGCTGCCCAGTGACGATCAAAATACGCAAAGGTTGGGATGAAGGATCAGTAAATGCCCCGGAAATCGCCCGGCGGGCGGAGTCTGCGGGGATTAGC
>JAKORA010000342.1 GCA_029778075.1 Bacillota bacterium
GAATTGCTTTATCCTTTCACGGTATTCTTCTTTGCTGACAACAAAGGTAATCCTCGTGTTGTTTTCTGCAATACCAATGAATCCTCGAGGATTATTTTTTTCTTCAGTGACATAATGCCACTTCATCTTTTCAATACTAGTATTTATAACTCCCTTCTCTGCCACTTCTTCGGGCAAGGCTTCAGGATATTTCTCTAACTGTTGATTGTCAATAGAATTGACCCACTATGTGCAAATAAAATTGACCCACTGGGGAACAAAAATAATAAGCTTCAAGTCATGCCTCAAAGGATATAAAGGTGTAACGCCTCACTGCCGATTTAACGGTCATTGGCCGCTTTCAGTTTACCCTTGAGCCGGTAGCTAGTGCCGTTAATATAGAAAATGCGGGCATGGTGCACAAGCCGGTCAATTATGGCCGCGGCTACCACCTGGTCGGAAAATATCTCCCCCCATTCGTTGAAGTTATAGTTACTGGTGAGGATAATACTCCCCTTCTCGTAACGCATGGAGACCAGGCGGAAGAGAAGGTTGGCCTGTTCTTTAGTTACGGGCATGTAGCCGAGTTCGTCGATGATTAGAAGGTTCAGCCGGGAGTACCCCAGCAGCTTGTCGAGGAGGCTGCCGTCTTTGGCGCTTAAAAGTAGTTCTTCCAAGAGCTTCTGGGCCGTGATAAATGCTACCCTAAATTTAGCCATGCAGGCTTTGATGCCTAAGGCTACTGATAGATGCGTCTTCCCAACCCCAGGGGGCCCCAGGAAAACAATATTCTCCCTTTTTTCCACGAAATCCAGGGAGCCCAAAGCGATAATTTCTTTTTCCCGGATGGAGGGCTGGAAGCTAAAGTCAAACTCCTCCAGGGTTTTGACGAAAGGGAAACGTGCTTTATTGATTTTCGTCTTGACCGTGCCTTCGTTTTTTCTTTTCAACTCCTCTTCGAAGAGAAGGGAGAGGTACTCGGTATAAGAGAGGTTGTTTTGTGAGGCCTTCTCCGTTACCTCCTGGTAATGGGCAAGCATCCCTTTTAATTTTAAAGCCTGCATCTGGCTTTCCAGGTAAGTAGTTAATTTGTTGTTCATGATACTGCCGCCACCTCGCTCTCCTTTAGGGCATAACAGGAGAGGTCCCGCTTGATTTTACCTGGCGGCATATTGATACTTGCCGGGTCACAGGCACAAGAAAGCGGGGCGATTTCCTTGTGCTCTAAGAGCCTTTTTACGCTGTTTTTGTGATAAGAGCCGATTTGCAAGCATTCTTTGATGGCTGCTATGATATCTTCCCGGGTATATATCTCCTGGTAGCTTAAGATTTCGGTCAGGTGCCAGTAGAGGTTGGCCCCATTCTTAGCGCGCAGGCCTTCCAGATACCTTTGGCCGTCCTCGCCAAAGGCGCTGGTGAACTTCTCCACCAGGGCCGAACGTGCCTTCAGTTTCTTTTCCTGGTAGTGACGGTTGATGGTTTCGTGTTCGGGGTGAAGGGGACGGACGGTTTGTTTTTTAAGGTCAAGATTGAACTCCGTCACCAATGTCCCTGCCTCGTCATATACCTTCAAACGCCGGCCGTAGATGTTTTCGATCCACACCCTCCTTAAGCAGTAGCGCATGGGTACGGGGTAGAGATTGCCGTCATGGGATATATAGCCGTCATTGCTCACTTTCCGGGGTTCTTTATGGTGTAATAAGGCCGGTTCGACAGCCGGTATTTTAAGA
>JAKORA010000343.1 GCA_029778075.1 Bacillota bacterium
ATATCGCTTTTTCTCCATCTGTGCCGATAAGATAAATCATTTTTGGGGCACCTCCTCTTCTTGAATTATGGTCTTTTCATAGAGGGCCTTCAGCTCTGAAAATCTCTCTTCCTCAAGCAATTCCATGTTGCCGCTCTTCAATATCTCCTGCAGGGCCTGTTCAGGTGTAATAATCTCTGCCCAGTCCCGCTCCCCCTGCCACTGGGTGCCGTGAATAAGGACATACTCCCCAGTTTTCAGCCTGGTTAAACCTTTGTGGCGGCCGGTGCTGCCACAGGTATAGTTGCTGCCGTCCCACCAGTCAAGGTTATTGTTGGCCTTCACCATCGCTATTACCCTACCGTTTTCGTCATAGACGTTTACCATGCAAATACCTCCTTTTTGGTTTAATTTAGTCTATTTATTTATATTTTAGTATAGTTTTGTATACTTGTCAATACCATTCTGCAACAAAATGTTGTTTGTTATTGGTATTCATGCTAAACTGTAGGAAAGGGGGTAGTGCAATGGAGAGATATTATACTCCAGAAGAAATAGCCAAATTACTTAAAGTCTCAAGAGAAACGGTCTATAACTGGCTTCGTGCAGGTAAACTCAAAGGAACAAAAGTATTTAACTTCTGGCGCATCCCCGAATCAGAATTAAACCGGCTCTTAAATAGGGAAGGGTAGGGGTATTTTTACGGCTACCGTTTATGCTCACAGCCTCATATTGGACCCTAAGGAAATATTTCCTGAGGGTTCGGCCTTTGTCCTCGTGAGTTAAGGAAATATTTCCTGCACTCACGGTTGGTAGGTTGGCCTTTCCGGCTTCCGCTTTCCGCCGCCTCGCCCGCATCAAGTTCCTCATTCCCGAGGTGGCAACGTTTCCACTTCGGGCTTCTCTTCGCCTCGCTTTAGGTTTGACAATCTTCTGCGTTAGGTGCGACCAGAACCAAGGCCAACGGCGGCAGCTACTTTGTCGCGAGTTTGACCCTTCTCCTTGTGAGTTAAGGAAATATTTCCTGCACTCACGGTTGGTAGGTTGGCCTTTCCGGCTTCCGCTTGCCGCCGCCTCGCCCGCTCCCGCTCAACGGCCTCAAGCTCTTCGGCCTCTGCCATCTTCTGCGAGAAGGCCTTCTCCCGCTAATGCACTACAATCCCAGCCTGTTAGCCAGCAGGATAAGGATAGC
>JAKORA010000344.1 GCA_029778075.1 Bacillota bacterium
ACAGTAACTACAGGTTAACTTAACCGGACTAAGGGAATGCGAATTGCCCAGCAGGCGTTCCGCTACGCTCCACTGCCTCCTAGGCAATTCCTCCACCGTTATCGCAAGGCTTAAATTCTGTATGACTGCTGGTTTTTCATGGCCAAAATTGCTGGTTTTTTTGTGACCAAAAATACTGTTTTTCAAATGACCATTGACAAGAAGCGCCTTTTTCTCCTCACAATTAAGACTTTTAACTAGATTAATAAACTCCCTTTTGTCTCCTTTGTACTTATAATTCCATCTTCTTTTTCTATATTGATAATACTCGTTTGATGCTATGTTTAAGGCATTAAAGATGCGTTCACTTTTGTCTACATAGTTATGAGCTTGCAAACTACTGTTGTAGTTGGTAAGAAGATCCACTAAACTTTTCGGGTTATTGAGCCATTCTTTCATTTTTCGACCTCCAAAACAATAATTAAATGATTAGCCTTTGTTGAGCGGTTAAGGAATGTATCAAGTCAATCCCTTTGGTAAATTATTGCAATATTGATATTAATTTTAACATTCTTATTTTTCTAACTCAATTACAATTTTTCTATATATTTCTCCCGTTAATATTCATATCGTTTTACTGCCAAGTCACATTCACTAATCTCTACTCTGTAAAAAACCCGGCAGCCGCCGGGTTAAAAAATCCAATGCTCTAATACGCGATATTCCCGCCACCTGGAAAGCGGCGGAGGGTCTGCCCAGATGCCGCGCTGCTCTTTCCTGGCCTCAGCCTGCAGCGCCTCAAATTCATCGGCATGAGCAGTATTCGGCGGGATGCTCGCGACCCGGGCGTAACCCTCTTCCACCAGGCGTGCGTTTACAAACGTCCCATCTTCCAGGTAGACATAGGCTAGCAACCGACCGTATTTATCATATCGTTCCTTGTCAAAGACTAGTTTCACTTTATGGCCATCCAGCAGCGACCTGGTGTAGTAGCCTGCGGTTTCGCCGAATTCCCCTTTCTCAAGCTCAGGAGCATCAACTCCAATAAGCCTGACCTTTGTCAGCTCTTGCGGTGATGAATAAAGCCTTACGGTTATCGTGTCACCATCATAAACATCTACACATCGACCATACTCTTCTTGAGCAGGAGTTTCAACTGACGGCTGCTGCGGTTCAGCTTGGTGCGGCACCGGTGCAACTTCTTTTTCAGGCGGACCGGCCTCAGCAGGAGCGTCCTGAACATCCGCCGGACCCTCTTTCCCGGCAACTGCAGGGTTAGTTCCCGCCGGCAGAATATCTGAATAAAGCACGTCACCTTTTGACGGTTCCTGCTGGACAACTGCCGGCGGTTTTTCCGGCTTTTCCACAAGCCTGCCAGTATACTCCCACAGGCCGTAGATGACTGCCAATGCCAGGACAAAAGCCGCTATATTGGCAACGTTTTTCCCTATCCTTCCCACCTTGCCCGGTACCCCCTCACATCCACGTGCACAAAGGCCTGCTCAGGGTAAATGCCGATGCCGTCAAAACCGGCCCTTTCAGCCAGTTCAGCCAGCTGGCGGGTGGACATCCCGCCCACCCAAATGTCCGCGGCCATGCCGAACAAGTGGTAAGAGTTTGCGGCCCCGCCGCACTCCCGGTTATGGCCGGCGCAGCGGTAGCCCGAGGTAATTACCACCGGAGCGCCGGCCGCACTACGCAGGGCCTGCAGCTTGCGCACCAGCTCCGGGTGCACCAGGACCTTCCCGCAGCAGCGGCAGGCAAACTCTTTGGCCGCGAAATTTTCACTTAAGCGTTCCCCATCTTCTGCCAATTTGACACAAAGCATTGCCTCACCTGCCTATCCGTTGACAATTTTGCTGATTTCCTCCGCATCGAGCCCGCTTTGCCTGGCGACCACGATAGTCAACGAATTAATGCTCTTTTGGAGGTCTTTCATCACAGGCTCTATCTTGATCAAAAGGTAGCCGGCCACCACCATCGGGAAGCCATAATTGGCTGCCAGTCTGAAGAGTTCTTCCACTAGTTTTCACCCCTTACGCTTTGGTTTGTTCGTTCCATTAAATTTATCGCCAACCCAGTTACTCTTGCAAAAAAGGGAGGAATGCTCCTCCCTTTATCGTGCTTGCGTATCCATATTCAGCTCCGTTAGCGCTTTTAAACAGGCGGGGTATACAGGTCCGTGGTGTCTGTGGAAATAATCTTGGCGTCATACTTACTGACCAGATCCCCACCGGAAGTGGTAAAAATATTTTTTGCAATAATCAGGTCCATAGCCGCCTCAACCGCAGCCGCTGTCAGGTCTTCCTTGGGGTTATCCAGGCTGATACTGACGGTCTTACCGGCTTCGTTCCTAAAGCTCATGCGCAAGGTTCTAGTTATTGCCAATGTCTCTTCCTCCTCCCTGTTCTTCACTATATTTCACTCAACCGTCATAAGGCGCTTTTACTTAAGCTTCGCTGATTAAAGCGGCGTTATCCACCCTGTTAATACCGTTCAGCGGATAGTCCTGCAGGCCGGCAAGGGCGGTGGCCACGTCAAAGATGTCCTGGTCTGCTGCAGTCGGTTTAACGTTGCTCAAAGTCTTGGTCCTGAGGATCGGGCTGCCGCTGCCGCTGTCGCCCACATGCAGCACCAGCCTGAGGGCAGAGTTGCCGGGAACTTTGGTGACTGCCATAATCATTTCCCCCCTTGCATCTCTATTTTAGGCGGGCACCGACCGGTAAGAAGGCGCCCGCTAAAAAGAAAAAGACCGGCAGAATTTACCGGTCAGCAATAATATATGCTTTACGCTTACATTTGTCAAGTATGAATTTGCAATTTATCTAAATAGATACCGGGGGTTTTCGTATGAGTAAAATTAATGTGGGTTTTCAGTATAGGGAGCAGTAAAAACAGGTAAAAAAAG
>JAKORA010000345.1 GCA_029778075.1 Bacillota bacterium
GCAGGAAAATTAAAAGGAGGGATTTTAATGAACTTATTTGGCGAAGACTTTGATGTTCAGGAACAGGAGAACGCTTGCGCGGCTACCGCAAGCAAACCGTCCAAATCTAAAGCCAAAAGTAAAAAAGAAAACGAAAACAGCACAAACAGCGCAAACACCAACAAACTTGCTGAAACCAAACTGCCAAACCGCAACATCAGAGTAAAGATGTACTCGGATTTTTATGAGTACAACGCACCTGATGATGTGGCAGAACCCACTTTAGAAGATGTAAGGATCTTCATGATCAACCGGCATGGCTTTACGGAACTGATAGACGAAAAGCGTGCCGGGCTGATGATTGTAGAACCCCCTGACGGAGAGCCTTATGTCTACTGCGGGGTAAAATTTGAAAAAATGGGATAAGGGAGGGGAAAAAATGAAGATTTCCTTCTCCCCACCGTACCGGTTTATTATTACTCAGGTAGGCTGCGGAGGAACAGGAGGCTACCTTGTACCCAAGGTAGCCCGCCTCCTCTACTGTCTATCCGAATACAAGAAACACTTTAAAATCCAGTATCTTCTTGTGGACGGCGACAATGTGGAGGAAGCCAACCTGTACCGGCAGAACTTTATTCCTGCCGACATAGGCAGGAATAAGGCAGAAGTAATGGCAGAAAGGTATGGCGGACATTTTCAGGTCGATATCCAGTATGCTCCCTTTCGGCTGGAGAGCGTTGAACATCTCTCCCAGTTGATGAGTACCCCCGACAGCTTTAACACATTTAAAATACTGTTCGGGTGCGTAGACAACAACCGGGCAAGGCGCATCATGCACGAATACTTCCAACAGGCCCGGAACATCGTCTACATTGATGCGGGCAACGGAAAATACTCCGGGCAGGTGGTTGTCGGCTACCGCAATGCCTCTGGAGAAACAGTTCTGCCTTCTGTCGGCGACCTTTTCCCTGAAATATGGGAGGAGGAAGAAAAAACTCCGCACAGAAACTGTGCCATAAATGCTCTGGAAGCCCCGCAGAACATCGGTGCCAATGACTTGGCAGCCAGCCTGGTTTTCAGTATTTTAAACATTCTTCTTACCGAAGAAGAACTAAATACATCCTGCCTGTTTTTCGAGGGCAGGAAACAGGAATACTTGGCCCGCAAAGCCGGGTAAAAAAAAGGAGGTTTTAAAATGGAATTTAAAATCAAAACTGAGATTTTTAAAGAAGCTTTAAGAATTGTTCAAAAGGGAGCCTCTGTTGGAACTGCAACTCCGCTGCTCTGCTGTGTAGAGCTGGAGTTAAGGGAAGGGATATTAAGCCTTAAAACCAGCAACCTTGAGAACAGTGTCCAAATACGCATGAAACCCCTCGAATCCATAGAAGAGGGGAAGGTGCTTATCAATGTGCATTATCTGGAAAGCTTTGTTTCCAAAATTACCCAGGAGGTAATAGAAATCAAAGCCGAAACCACCGAAACAGCCAATAGACTGGCTATAAAATACGGCAAAAGCAGGGGAAACCTTAATATTACCGGCGGAGAACTCCCTGCAATTAATACCGAAGCTGAAGTCATTGCCGTTTTAGAAGGCAGTAAATTCAGCCAGGGAATCAACGCTGTGGCTTTCGCTTGTGCTAAAACTCATCACCGTCCAGTCTTTACAGGAATAAATATAATCATATCACCTGACACAGTAGAATATGTAGCCAGTGATACTTTCCGGCTGGCATACTACAAACATGAAAACAGCGGGGAAAAAGAAGGGAATATTATCATCCCTGCCAAAAACGCAATAGAAATAGCAAGAATTTTTGCTGACGCCAAAGAAATTGTTTTAAAAACCAATTCCAAAAGGCTTATAGTAGAGGGCAAGGGCATTGTTTTCACAACTGCTCTACTGGACGGAGAATTCCCCAATTTCAGAGGTATTTTAGAAGAAAAAGGGGGTAATGTTCTGGAAGTAACCGATGAAATTAAAAATGCTCTGGAGAGGGTTCGGTTGCTTACAGAACAAAAAACCAAAATCCCTTATTGTAAAGTAAACTTAACCCCGAATACAGTTACAATCTCCTCTAACTCTGACGCAATAGGGGAAATCAAAGAAGAAATAGCAACTAAAGGAGAAATAAAAGAAGAATTTATAGTTGGCTACAATGCCGATTACCTGCTCCAGATCCTCAAAAAAATAAATAAAGGAGAAATCCAAATCCCCGAACCAACTAGTCCGACCATTATAAAGGACAAAGTAAGCGATTTTAAATGTATATTGATGCCAACAAAACTGGCATCATAAAAACAAAAAGAGGGGATTCTCCCCTCTTTTTTCATAATCTTAACCTGCACCCATGCAGGAAAAAAGAAAGGAGAGATTTTATGCTTTCTAATCATATCGCACATCTGTCAGTATCCAGCCTGCAAAAATTTGAAAGGTGTCCCTATGCATGGTACAAACATTACATTCTGGAAGAAAAAGAGCCGGAAACCGAAGCTATGCGGTTTGGAAAACTTGTTCACCTGCTTATCGAAGAGCAGGTAGCTGGGCTGGACGACGGTAAAAAAGAGGAAAAGAGAAAACTCCTCTCTCTGCTGGAAGGAAGAGAAAACGCAGCTTTTGCTCTGGCTGACGCCGGAGTAAGAAAGATAAAGGATTTAAAACCGCAAAAAATAGAAATTGAAAAATATTTTGAACTTTCCCTGCCGGATGTTTCCGTACCGCTTATAGGCTATATAGATGCGGTATTGTATACAGGAGACGGCAAGGTAATACTGCTGGACTGGAAAACGGGCTACACCGTCTCTCCGCCCGATTCTCCCCAGCTGGCAGTCTATGGCTATGCCTTGTCGGATACAGAGCTAATTCCCACTGAAGATATTAAAGCCTATTATATATATCTGGCTATGGGAAAAGAATTTCCCAACGCCATAGATTACTGGAACGGGATTGGCTGGGCTTATGAAACCGCCAAAAACCTTGAGAATAAGA
>JAKORA010000346.1 GCA_029778075.1 Bacillota bacterium
GGGAGCAAGCTATCACCATGATCTATAGGGCCCTCAAGGCCGTTGGGGTGATGAAGTAAATGACCATTTCGGAAAAGGAATTGGATGAACTGCTGAAGCTCAAGAAGATGGAGAAAAAGAAAAACAGGTTTTCAAAATTCATCGTGACGCTTGTCACAGCGTGGTTCGCCTTTACTACCGGCGAGCTCTGGTTTTTGGCCAGCATCCGCAAGAAGAAAATGGAGGGAGAACACTATGAGTGACTGGAAAAGAAAACTAACATCACGAAAGTTTTGGATAGCCGTGGCAAGTGCGGCTTTTATTATTTTGAGCGAAGGGCTTGGCCTGAATGTTGACAGCGAGCTTTATTGGAAGCTGGTAGCCATAGCCCTTGGCTACATTTTCGGTGAGGCCGCTGTGGACGTGGCCAGAGCGAAGAAAGAGCAGCCCCCGGCGTAGTCCGGGGGCTTTTTTGTTAAAGTACACACTTCAAGAACGGAAACCAATCTGACCCTCCCAACAAAAGGGAGGGTTATTTTTTTTGTACTAATTGTTAAGAAATCTTAATAAAATAATCTTATATTTATTGTCCCAAAACCCTTGACTTCTGGGACAAAACTGTTATAATAGAGATAACAAAGGTAAGGGGGAAGGAAAGATGGCGAAATATCAAGTTACCTTCAGCTGCGGGCACACCGAGGAAAAAGCGTTGTTTGGACCGGTAAAAGACCGCGAAAGAAAAATTGAATACTGGGAGAAATACGGCACCTGCTCCGAGTGCTACAAAACACAACAGGAAGCCAAGAGGCAAGAGGAAAACGAGAGAGCCGCAAAGAGGGCCGAAGCTAGCGGCCGCGCCAAACTCACGGGCAGCGAAAAGCAAGTGGCATGGGCCACAACAATCCGCGAGAACATCATGGGGCAGCTGGAGCAAATCTTGAACAAGAGCGAGAACGCAATCAAAATACTCAACCACCTTAACAGCATTACGGAAGCCAAGTTTTGGATTGACAACAGGAGTTACCAGGGAGCCGAAAGGGATTTTGGTATCAAGATCGCGAAAGAAATCCTGTAAAACCACCGGCCAGCCCGGAGCCGACAATCCGGGTAAATAAAAATCTGGAGGTAAAGCAAATGTCAAGAAAAAGTGAATACCGGGTTAATGTCTACGAAGATGGTGACGTTATTGCCAGGGTGCGCTATAATTCCTGCCTGGACTACTGGGATGGCAGGAATTGGACAAACGGAGGGGTTGGTAGGCATAAAGGCCTCACCAAGCTGCGGGATGGCCGGTACGTCCTGATCCATGGCACCGACTGGCAGGGTGAGAAGGACTGGGCGGAGATAATCTCCCCCGAGCAGGCGCTACAGGAAATACTTAAGAGCGGGAACACAGAACTGCTCGAGACAAAAAAGTTCACAGAGTTGAAAAAACTCTACGAGAAACAAATGGTCCAGGAAGAAGAAGAGGAA
>JAKORA010000032.1 GCA_029778075.1 Bacillota bacterium
ATTTTTTGCTTTGGGTCAGTTATCACCAGGCGCTGGTGGAAAAAAGTTGCGGCCGCTGACAGGATTGGCAAAATATATAGCGGATCCGGTTTCGTCAGATCCAATCCGAAAAAAAGAAAGTAGGGATTAAAATTTTCTACTGACCTGGCAATTATACTGGTATCGCGTAGCAGTTGAAAAATGGCGATCATAATGGGCAACTGTATTAAAAGGGGAAGACATCCTCCCAGCGGGTTTACTTTATGTTCGCGCATGAACTCCATGGTAACCTGGTTATATTTTTCTCTATCATGTTTGTACTTCTCCTGTAATCTTCTAAGTTGCGGCTGTATTTCCTGTATTTTTCTCGAGGACTCCAGCTGTTTTCTGTTCAAAGGAAACATAATAATGTTTACAAGAATGGTAAGCATAATAATGGCGACACCATAATCGCCCACCCTATTGTAAAAAAACATAAGGATAATATTTATATACCCAGCCAGAGCCTGTATCATTAATTTAGCCCCCTTAATATCTCTCTATTCAATTAGTATCACTTTTCGGTAAAGGAACAGGGTCATATCCCCCAGGGTTAAAGGGATGGCATCTTAATATTCTCCTTAAACCCAGAAAGAGCCCCTTCAAAACTCCGTATTGCATTACTGCATCATAGCAGTATTGTGAGCAGGAAGGGTAAAAGCGGCATCTTGGGGATAAAAAAGGGGAAATTGCTCTTCTGTAGGCCATTATTAATATCAATACAATATATTTCATTTGATAAGCTTTCCTCTTGCCAGTAATTTTTGTAGCTCCTTTACCGCTTCTGCATAAGACATCCCCGCGGCACCTTTTCTGGCAATGATAACAATATCGAATCCTTCTTTGCTTATAGTCTGCAACAAAGAACGGAATGCCTCCAGATAAAGCCTTTTTAAACGATGTCTTATCACGCTTTTTCCTACTTTTTTACTTACTGATATTCCCAACCTGTTATAACTTAGTCCGTTTTTTCTAATAAATATTATTGTTTTCCCGCTTGCCTGCGCTTTTCCTTGTTTATAAACTTTTTGAAACTCATAGTTTTTACGAAGTTTTTCAATTCTATGTGCCTTGATTTCCCTACACCTTTCTCCTTTTTTTAGGCAGACAGTCTTTTTCTTTCTTTCCTTCTTCTTCGTTTAATAACATTACGCCCTGCCGTAGTTTTCATTCTTTTTAAAAAACCGTGTATTCTTTTACGTTTTCTCTTTTTTGGTTGATATGTTCTTTTCACCTTAAAAAACCTCCGCTTTTTACATATGTTGCGCCAGTAAAACTCTGGAACTCATTATAACTTATCTTTTTAATTGATGCAACATTTGACACCCCTTTTTGATTTTTTCTTTTTCTTAGCAAATCAAGGAGCAATAAACGCAATAAAGTCTTTTAAGACTTCATATGCCCTTTTATGAGCTTTTACTTTTATTGCATGGCTTGCCCTATTCTGTTATTATATTTTTGTGTATAATATCCCTTTTAATCTTATCCACAGAAATTGTGGATAAGATTTCCCTATTGTGGATAAGATGTTTTTGGGGGTTTTTTATTATGGATGAGCATTTAGCTAATATATGGCGGTCCGTGCTATTGGAGATGGAAAAAACCCTTAGCAAACCCAGCTATGAAACATGGTTAAAAACAACCAGGCCTCTAAAGCTGCAAAATGACACTTTAATCGTTGAAGTGCCAAACGAATTTACTAAAGACTGGTTACAAAATCATTACCGCTCTACTATTTCCAATGCTGTGCAAAAGGTAAGCAACTGTAATTATTACATACAATTTGTCACACCACAGAACAGTGCTTTTAATGAACAAAGAAACCGTATTAAAAACTATTCTTTAAACCATAAAGCTTCCCGTTCTGACGAACACGCGGAGAAAAAAGATTTTTCCGGTACTTGTAAATGGTTAAACCCTAAATACACTTTTGAAAGTTTCGTCATAGGAAGCAGCAACCGGCTGGCCCATGCCGCTTCCCTGGCGGTAGCGGAGGCTCCTTCCCGGGCCTACAACCCTCTGTTTATTTATGGCGGTGTCGGCCTGGGGAAAACTCACCTGATGCATGCCATCGGGCATTACGTAATTTCCCATAACACCAGTGAAAAAGTTGATTACCTTTCATCAGAAAAATTTACAAATCAATTTATAAATGCCATCAGGGATAATAAAACCGTGGAATTTCGCAATAAATACCGCAACGTCGATGTTCTTTTAATTGACGACATTCAGTTTCTGGCCGGAAAAGAACAAACCCAGGAAGAATTCTTTCATACCTTCAATGCCCTGCATGAGAATAACAAGCAAATTGTTATCTCCAGTGACCGGCCGCCGAAGGAAATACCTACACTGGAAGATAGGCTGCGCTCTCGGTTTGAGTGGGGCCTGATTACGGATATTCATCCTCCTGACCTGGAAACAAGAATTGCTATTTTGCGTAAAAAAAGTTTACAGGAAGGAATTGTTATTCCTGATGATGTCCTTACTTTTATCGCGCAAAAAATTGAGAACAACATCAGAGAGTTGGAAGGTGCGCTGATCAGAATAATTGCTTATGCTTCCCTGGAGGATAAAGCAATAAACTTAAAAATTGCCGGGGAGGCGCTAAAAGACTTTTTTACACAAAATCATAAGAATCTGACACCCGAAGAAATTATATCCACAACAGCATCCTACTTCAAAATTACTGTTCATGATATGAAATCCAAAAAAAGAACACAAAATTTTTCCTTACCCAGGCAAATAGCGATGTATCTTTGTCGTGAGTTGACCGATTTTTCTCTTCCAAGAATAGGCAAAGAATTTGGGGGAAAAGATCATACCACCGTTATACACGCGCACAAGAAAATTTCAGCGGAAATGACCAGCGATGAAAAGCTGCTTCGTTACATTAAGGATATAAAAAACCTTTTAAATTATAAATAGTGGACAAGCTGATAATAAGTTTGTGGATTTTTTCTATTTTTTGTGGATAGTTTTGTTTTTATGTTTTACTTTTTTCTTTGCATGTGAATTGTGTAGATAAATGTATTGTTTTTTCCACAGCTTTTTCAACCTCACAAAGCATGTTTTTTCGGATTAACAAGCAATTTATTCACCAATCCACAGCCCTTATAATTACTGATAACTATTTTTTTATATATATATATTTATTAATAACTGTCCTGTTGTCATTCTTTTATAATTTTATCAGGAGGTTGGCTTTATGCATTTTTTAGCCCAACAAAGTTTTTTACTGGAAAATCTAAATATTGTGGAAAGAGCTATTCCTGTAAGAACTCCGCTACAGGTTATTAAAGGTATTCTGGTTGAAGCCAAAGATAATACTCTTTCTTTTACAGCCAACAACTTAGAGCTCGCTGTTAGAGCGGAATGCCGTGATGTAGAAATACTTGAAGAAGGAGTCGTAGTCCTGCCGGGAAAACTTGTGGATATTGTCAGGCAGTTACCTTCTGAAAAGGTGGAAATTAAAACGGATGAAGAAGGACTACGCATGGAAATATTTAGCGGGCAGAGTAAATTTTTTTTATACGGTATGAATGCCGATGAGTTTCCCGTTATATCTGCTGAAGAAGATTGGAAAAACTGGGGAAAACTCGTTTTTACATCAGCAGATTTGAAAAACATCATTAAAAAAGTTATCTTTGCAGCTTCGCAGGATGAAAGTAAACCCTTGTTTAGGGGAGTTCTCATCGAAGTTGACTCTGAGGAAAATGTAACTTGTATGGCCTCTGATACATATCGCCTGGCTCACAATAATATTTTAACCGGTAAAAAACATAATGTTCAACCTCTACGTATGCTTATTCCCAGTAAAAGCCTGTTCGAAATTATGAGGATACTTGATGATTCCAGGGAAAAGGTTGAGCTATATTACCTGGACCATGAAATGATCATTAAATACCGTCAATTTATTTTTTCAGGCCGGCTGCTGGAAGATAAATATCCAAACTTTACCGATGCTTTTCCAGCTGCATCCGGTACAAAAATAGTTGTCAATACCGGGTTGCTGGAGAAAACGCTGGGAAGAGCCGCATTGTTTGCTCAAGGTCCAAATCAGATGATTTCGCTGAGTATTCAGGATAAAACTATGCAAATAAGATCAGGGTCGGAAATTGGAAGAATGAGTGAAGATTTATCTCTGTTAAAGAAAGAGGGAAGCGATCTGGAGGAAATTCTTCTTAATTGCCGTTATTTCTCCGATCCCCTGCGTGTTATGGATGAAGAATATGTGGAAATAGAGTTTAATGGGCCTTTTGGTCCATGTATTTTTTATTGTCATAGAAAGCAGGATGATCTTCAGGAGATTTATAGATATCTCGTGCTGCCCATAAAGGTTGATAAAAAAGAAAATTAGGACAGCACCTCTTAGTCAGGTATGAAGTATCAGTTTTTCTGGAAGGTGCAGTAATTATTGTATATCAAGGAGATAGCCCTTAAAAATTTTCGCAATTATGAAGAGGAAAAAGCTGATTTTCTGCCGGGTACTTGCATCATTCAGGGAGCAAACGGGCAGGGGAAAAGCAATCTCCTGGAGGCCATTTATAATCTATGTTTTGCCCGCTCATTCAGAAATCTTAAAGAAAGCGATCTGGTTTGCTGGAATAAACCATTTTATTATCTTCAAGGGACAATATACCTTCAGAAACGTTTTTTTAAGGTCGAGCTTGGCTATGACCTATTAAAGAAACGAAAGGTTATGAAAATTAACGGCAAGCCGGCAAGGCAATTTCGCCTGGCAGAGCATTGCCCGGTCGTTTTTTTCTTGCCCGAGGATCTGGAGCTTATCCGAAGAGGTCCGGAAGAAAGAAGGCGTTTTCTGGACAGGGAACTAAGCCAGGAAAACGCTCTTTATGCGGATTTTTTGAGTCGCTACAACCGTGCGGTTTATCAAAAAAACAGGGTTTTGAAAGAAAAAAAGCTTTACAGGGAAACGCAGGATTTAATACGCCCCTGGAACAGGCAGATTGTTTACTTCGGCAGTAGAATAATTCAAATGAGAGCACATGTATTGTCCATATGGAGCAAACTGGCCTCTTATAACTATAATGTCCTTTTTCAAAATGACCAGAAGATGAAAATAGTGTATAATAATATTATCGGAGAAAATGCAGGAACTGCAGAGATCGAAGAAATTGAAGAGGCATTTGCCAATAAATTGGCCTTATGGGAAAATGAAGAATGGAAAAGAGGTTTTTCGCTGCTTGGACCGCACAGGGATGATCTAACTTTTTTGCTGGATGGAAGGGAGGCCAGGCGTTTTGCCTCCCATGGACAGCAGCGAAGTGCCGTTATTGCCCTTAAAGCGGCACAAATACAACTGTATAGCGAAAAAAAGGAAAAACCGCTCTTTATTCTTGACGATGTATTTTCAGAACTGGATGAGCAGAGAAAAAAACAATGTTTTCTGCTTCTCCATAACGCCGAACAAGTTTTTTTGACCGTCACGGAAAAAGACAGCTTCCTCGATTCCTTTTTGGAAAAGATGAACTGTACCTCTTTTCTTCAGATCAGGGAGGGTAAAATACGGGAGGAAAAGCGTAATGCAGCAGATTAAACACGCTGTCGATCTCTTTCTTTCTAAAACAGGCTTGCAGGAGCAGTTGGACAAAGGTGAGCAGTTGGCGTTATGGAACAAGATAGCAGGCAAGCAAATTATTCAACATTCGCGGCCTTTGGCGATTAAGAATAACAAATTGTTCGTTGAAGTAACAGATAGTACGTGGCTTTTTCATCTGACCATGCTCAAGCCCAGGATTATCGAGGATTTTAACAGGGCAGCAGGCTTTAAGGCAATCAGTGACATAAAGTTTTTTAACGCGGATTTTCATTCACGCCTTGCCAGAGAAAGAGAAGAAATCAATGCACTTTTTAAAACCAATGAAGGGTTGTGTAATGAAGATGAAAACGCTTGCCTCGAACCCGTCGAAGAAGAAGAGATAAACAACGCTGTTCTTTTATCTCCTGAACATTTTCAACCACGGCTAAGAAATTTATTAAGAAAAAGTTTTCTCTATCAAAAAAAGCAGCAAATAAAGCAATTAAAGCAATAATGAAAGGGGAACGCCGATGTTTTTACACATAGGAAATTCCCGGGTTGTATCGCTGGAAGAAGTTATCGGCATCTTTAATTTGGAGCTAAAAAACAACCAGGTTAACAACCAGTTTTTAGAAAGCTTTCCCGGGGAAAAGTTGACCAGGAAGGAAGAAGAGCTCTGCAATACTTTTATCATAACGGAGAAAAAAGTGTATTATTCCCCTATTTCTCCTCTCACATTGCAGAAGAGAATAGAAAGAAAATGGGAATAATAGTTTTCCCGTGGGAGGTTACCAGGTGAACGATAAGCTATCAGGCGTATATGATGAAAGCCAAATCCAGGTATTAGAAGGACTGGAAGCGGTTAGAAAACGTCCCAGCATGTATATCGGCTCTACCGGAAGCCGAGGACTGCATCACCTTGTTTTTGAAGTTGTCGACAACAGTATCGATGAGGCCATGGCCGGGTTCTGTAATTTGATTAAAGTTATTATTAATAAAGATAACAGTGTTACAGTCATTGATAACGGCAGAGGGATACCTGTCAAGGAGCACCCCCAGCAAAAAAAATCCGCGCTGGAAGTAGTACTGACCATTTTGCATGCCGGAGGCAAGTTCGGCGGTGAAGGATACAAGGTGGCCGGGGGGCTTCACGGTGTAGGAGTATCAGTGGTAAACGCCCTTTCAAGGTGGCTGGAAGTGGAGATCAAAAGGGATGGGGAGATATATACACAGCGTTATGAAAGGGGCGTTCCGGTTACTCCCCTTACCGTAAAGGGTAAAACGGAAGAAACAGGCACTACCATAACCTTTTATCCGGACCCGGAAATTTTTGAAGAGATCAATTTTGATTTTCAGCTCCTCGTTCAGAGGCTCAGGGAGCTGGCTTTCCTGAATAAGGGTGTAAAAATAATTGCCGAGGATCACCGTGATAAGGAAAAAAAGAAAGAAGTCTTTACTTTTGAGGGAGGAATCGCTTCTTTTGTTTCATTTCTGAACAAAAACAAGGAAACCTTTCCGAAAAAGCCGATCTATATCGTAAGGGAGATGGAAAACTGTCTGGTTGAGACTGCTTTGCAGTATAATACCGGTTTCAGTGAAACAATTTATTCATATGCCAACAATATCAGGACCCAGGAGGGAGGCACCCACGAGCAGGCTTTTAAAACAGCCATCACACGACTGATAAACGACCACGCCCGCAGGTTGGGCGTCTTAAAAGAAAACCAGGAAAATTTACAGGGTGAAGATATCAGGGAAGGGATTACCGGGATTATCAGTGTGAAAATTCTTAATCCCCAATTTGAAGGACAAACCAAAACCCGCCTGGGAAATACGGAGGTAAGGGGAATTGTCGAAAACGTCCTAACGGACGAACTGGGCGCTTTCTTGGAACAAAACCCTTCTGTGGCCAGGAAGATATGCGAAAAAGCCCTCCAGGCTTCACGCGCGAGGGAAGCGGCCCGCAAGGCCAGGGAGCTGACAAGGCGCAAAAATGCCCTGGAGATTAGCAACCTTCCCGGGAAGCTGGCTGACTGTACCTCCAGGGACCCTCACGAGAGCGAGCTCTTTATTGTGGAGGGCGACTCTGCGGGCGGCTCAGCCAAGCAGGGGAGGGATAGGCATTTTCAGGCCGTCTTGCCCCTGAGAGGCAAAATCTTGAACGTAGAGAAAGCACGCCTGGACAAAATATTGAATAACGAAGAAATTAGAGCCCTTATTACTGCCCTGGGTACAGGCATTGGGGAAGATTTCGATATCAACAAGCTGCGCTATCACCGTGTTATTATCATGACTGATGCAGATGTGGACGGTTCTCATATCAGGACCCTGCTGTTGACATTTTTCTACCGCTTTATGAGACCCATGATTGTAGAAGGAAATATCTATATAGCACAGCCCCCTCTTTTCAAAGTGAGCAAAAATAAAAAAATATATTATCTTTACAGGGAGTCCGAGTTGGAAGAACTGATGATGAAGATAGGGCGTCAGGGAACAACTGTCCAGCGTTACAAAGGCTTGGGCGAAATGAACCCGGAACAACTCTGGGAAACAACCCTTAACCCCCAAAAGAGGACTATTCTAAGAGTAGATATGCAGGATGCCATCATGGCCGATAACGTTTTTACCCTTTTGATGGGCGACAAGGTTGAACCCCGGCGCAAGTTCATTGAGGACCATGCCAGAGAAGTGCGAAATCTGGATATATAGAACTATTAAGGAGAACAATTTATGTCTCATGAGAAGCGAATATTATCGGTATCCATTGATGAAGAAGTAAAGAGTTCCTTTCTTGACTATGCCATGAGCGTTATTGTCAGCCGGGCGCTGCCTGATGTGCGTGACGGATTAAAGCCGGTGCACAGGCGCATCCTTTATGCCATGCGGGAGCTGGGAATGGGTCCGGATAAACCTCATAAAAAGTCAGCCCGTCTTGTTGGGGAGGTACTGGGAAAATACCATCCTCACGGGGACCAGGCTGTTTATGATGCCATGGTGCGTATGGCCCAGGATTTTTCTATCCGCTACCCGCTGGTTGACGGTCAGGGCAATTTTGGCTCCATGGACGGTGATGGGGCTGCCGCCATGCGCTATACGGAGGCGAGGCTTTCACCGCTCGCCATGGAGATGTTGCGCGACCTTGACAAGGAGACAGTGGATTTCCGTCTTAATTTCGACGAGACGCTGGAAGAACCTGTCGTTTTACCTTCGCGTTTTCCTAACCTGCTGGTTAACGGTTCTTCAGGTATTGCCGTAGGCATGGCCACCAATATGCCCCCTCACAATCTCACTGAAGCGATAAACGCCCTTATTTATCTTATCGACAAGCCCGATGCTTCCGACAGGGAACTTTTTAATTATGTTAAAGGGCCGGATTTTCCGACAGGCGGTGTAATCCTTGGCTATTCCGGAATACACGATGCTTATCTGACCGGCCGGGGGACAATTAAAATTAGGGGAAAAACCAGTATTGAAAAAACAGAGGATGGTAAAGACAGGCTGCTTATTACAGAAATTCCTTACCAGCAAAACAAAGCCAAGCTGATAGAGAGAATTGCCGAGCTGGTCAGAGAGAAAAAGCTCGCCGGGATCACTGAGCTGAGGGACGAGTCGGACCGCAACGGCGTGCGCATTGTTATTGAGCTGAAAAAAGGCTTTAACCCTCAGGTTATTTTAAACCAGCTTTTTAAATTTACTCCGCTGCAGCAGAGTTTTGGTATTATTATGCTGGCTTTACTGGACGGAAGGCCGCGGGTCCTTACTTTAAAAGAGCTCCTTGTGGCCTATCTGGAGCACCAGAAGGAAATTATTACCAGGCGCTCCCAGTTTTTGTTAAGAAAGGCTAAGGAAAGAGCGCATATTTTGGAAGGACTGCGCATTGCCCTGGATAACCTGGATAGAGTAATTGCCCTGATCAGGGGTTCGGCCGATGTGGAGCAGGCACGTGAAGGTTTAATGCGGGAATTCGGGCTAAGCGAAAAACAGGCCCAGGCCATCCTCGATATGCGGCTGCAAAGATTAACCGCCCTGGAAAGGCAAAAATTGCAGGAAGAGTACCGTTCTTTGATGGAGGAGATAGCCTTTCTGGAGGCCCTTCTGGCTGATGAACGCCTGGTGATGAAGGAAATCAAGAGGGAACTTAAAGAGATTGAGGAAAAGTATGGCGACCAGCGCCGCACGATGATTGTCCCTGATGAAGGTGAAATTGACCTGGAAGACCTTATCGTGGAAGAAAAGATGGTGATTACGCTCACACAGCAGGGCTATGTCAAGCGTCAGCCTCTCAACACCTACCGCAGCCAGGGCAGGGGAGGCAGGGGTGTCATGGGACATTCCATCAGGGAGACAGATTTTATTGTCCAACTTTTTGTCTCCTCAACCAGGACAAAGCTTCTTTTCTTCAGCAATACCGGAAAAGTGTACCCGCTCAAGGTTTATGAAATACCGGAAGCGGGCCGGCAGGCCCGTGGAACGGCGATTATTAACTTGCTGCCGCTGGATAGCGGTGAGTATATTACCGCTGTTTTCCCGCTGGTTGAATATGATGAAGAAGACCATATTATCCTGGCTACGCAAAACGGTTTAATCAAGAGGACCCAGCTCAGGGAGTATGCTGAAGCCAGGCGCTCCGGACTGATAGCAATTGATCTCACTGCCGGTGATGAGCTTATTTCTGTAAAGCGCCTAAGTAGCGATGTAGACAGGGACACCGGAATCGAAAGCGAAAACAACGCTGAGAATGCTAAAGGGGTTTTTGACGAAACTGCCGATGTTCTGCTGGCTACATCGGGAGGAATGCTGATTCGTTTTCCCGCAGCACAGCTCAGGACCCTGGGGCGCACTGCCAGGGGAGTTAAAGGCATTACCCTTCTTGAGGATGAAAAAGTAATCGGGATGAGCGTTGTAACCGGTGATAATGCGGCTCTGCTCTTTGTTACTGAAAACGGTTTCGGCAAAAGGACAGAGCTTTCTGAGTTCCGTTCTCAGAACCGCGGGGGAAGGGGTGTTCTGGCTTTCAAGCCAAGCAAGCGCAGCGGTGCTATGGTCAGTTTTATGCCGGTACAAAAAAAAGAGGAGCTAATTGCTATTACTGCTCGCGGCCTGATCACCAGGATAAAGGTTTCCCAGATTCCCATTCAGAAGCGTTATGCCGGGGGTGTTACACTTATGCGGCTGGCGCCTGAGGATAAAGTGGTCAATGTAGCGGTAGTTGCCAGGGAATAAAAGCTGTATGAAATTTTGTATGAAATTTTAAGGAGGAAAAAGATTTTTGCCGCAAAGGAAAGAAAGCTCCCCGCTGATCGTTATTTTTCTTGTTTCCGCAATTTTAGTTATCTTTATCCTGCAGATACCGCTGCAAAAGGTGGAGACTAAAGCGGAAATCCCCCGGGGTGCGGATGTGGCTGTTATCGGTGGTATGACCGCCGCGCTGCTGTCAGCCCTGGAGGCGGCAGAAAACGGCGCCCAGGTTTTTCTGTTTCCCAACGGTCAGGAGCCTGGAGAGGACAGTTCCTTTCTGGTAACAGGTGGTCTGGCTGCAGCGCTTACCCCACCTCAGCAGGAGCTGGAGGCAGAATATACTCTGGAAAGCTTTGCGGAGAAGATTAAAGAAAACGGCGGCGGACTCAATGATCCCGCCCTGCTGGATGCTTTTATGATCTCTGTCCCTGATCTCTACCGGGAATTAAAGGAAATAAGCGGCTTAGATTTTGATACGCTTTCCCAGCCCGATGCAAAGCCTTATCTGCACTTCAGCAGCCAACCCGACGCTGTTTTGCAGTTTAAGCAAAATTTACTGGAACGGTTAAAAAACTCTACGATCACTGTAAGCGAAGACAAGGTAAAAGAACTGGTATTTTCTCCCCTGGGGCAGTTGGAAGCTTTAATGCTGGAAAGCGCCGATGATGGAGAAACCTACCGGTTTTATATACAAGCTGCAGTCCTGGCGGACGGCGGTTACAGCGGTGTTGCTCACTGCCGGCATAAATACTTGCCCTCCGATAACCTGGTCAACCTTCGCCCTGCTCAAAAAGGTGAAGGGCTGCAGATGGCGGAGGCTTTAGGCCTGGACCTTGTCCAGATGGGGTTTTTCAATGCACAGCTTTTATGTTATGCTCCTCTGGGAGACAGCTATCTCCCGCTACCTGCGGAACCCTGGGATGATACCTTTTTTATCAACACAGCAGGTCAGGTTTTGTCATGGGAAGAATCTTCCTATCGGGAAGCGGTGGCCTTTGTTTTAAATTCCCCGCCCGGAGGCCCCTTTATTATGGCTCCGGAGGAGCCGCCGGTCCCTTTCGCCAGGTTTTTTAAACGTTTTGACAACCTGGAAGAGCTCATGCAAGCCTATTCCTTCACTTCGTCACCCGCGTTTCCCAGATTTAGGCCTCCGGCCCCTGATTATTACGTGTCTCCTTTAAGAATAGGGATAGATTATACGCTGGGGGGGATAGCCGTTACCCCCAGGGCTGAGATTAAGAAAGATGGAAATATTGTTCCGGGACTGTATGCCGCCGGTGAAATTGTGGGAGGGTTGCATGGCGAAGCCCTGCTGCCCGGTATGGCCCTCAGTGAAACTCTTTTCCTGGCCGAAACAGCCGGGGAAGCAGCAGCCGAATACGCCCGACGTTAGCTGCTCCATTTTCAACAGGAATAGAACTTTGCTGTTGGCTTAAGCTAGTTGTGCGGTGAAGCAAAATACCCATGTTTCTATATTAACCGCCATGCCGGCCTTCGCCGGTACAAAAGGAGGTTGAAATTTTGAAGCAAAGCAAAAAAAAGGTCGGTATTACCGATACCACGTTAAGAGATGCCCATCAATCATTAATGGCTACCCGCATGCGTACTGCCGATATGCTGCCCATTGCTGCCGAGATCGATGAAGTAGGCTATCATTCACTGGAGGTATGGGGAGGGGCTACCTTTGATTCCTGCATGCGTTATCTGGACGAGGACCCCTGGGAAAGGCTACGCCTCCTTCGCCAACATTTTAAAAAGTCCAGGCTGCAAATGCTTTTACGCGGGCAGAATCTGGTGGGCTACCGCCATTATCCGGATGATGTTGTCGAAGCCTTTGTAAAAAATGCCGTAAAAAACGGTATCGATATAATTCGCATTTTTGACGCATTGAACGATATCCGCAATCTGGAGACGGCCATGAAAGCCGCTAAGAAAGCCGGTGCCCATGTCCAGGCCACCATCAGCTATACAATCAGCCCGTTGCATAATAATGCCCACTTTGTAGATCTGGCAATCGAGATGGAAAAAAGAGGAGCAGACTCCATCTGTATAAAGGATATGGCGGGTCTTATTTCTCCTTACGATGCTTTTGAACTGGTGAAAAAGCTTAAAGAAAAGCTGAAAATTCCTGTCCAGCTGCACTCTCACTTTACCAGCGGGATGGCGGCCATGTCCTACCTTAAAGCTATCGAGGCGGGCTGCGATGTGATAGATACGGCCATCTCCTCTCTTTCCCTGGGTTCGTCGCAACCGCCGGTCGACAGCATGGTGGCCGCCTTAAAGGGCACTCCTTATGATACCGGACTGGACTTGGAGCGTATCGCCCGCATCGGTGATTACTTTAAAAAGATCCGCTCAGGTTACGAAATTCCCCTGGATATCGTTATGGGAGTGGATACTGCAGTATTGAGTTACCAGATTCCCGGAGGGATGATTTCCAATCTTGCTTCGCAACTGGCCAGCCAGAACGCTTCGCATCTTTTAAAGGAGGTCCTGGAGGAGGTGCCCCGTGTCCGGGCCGAACTGGGCTACCCGCCCCTGGTGACACCTTCAAGCCAGATAGTAGGGACACAGGCGGTGATGAACGTCCTTACCGGCGAGCGCTACAAGGTAATCCTGACAGAAGTGAAGAACTATCTGAAAGGGCTTTACGGTCAACCTCCCGGGGAAATAGATCCGGATCTCTTAAAGAAAGTATTAAGAGATGAGGAACCTTTCAAAGGAAGGCCCGCTGATTTGTTGGAACCTATGTTGGAGAAGACGAAAGAAGAAATGAAAAATGAAATTACCAGCGAGGAGGACATTCTTTCCTACATTCTTTTCCCGCAGGTAGCCCGGGCTTTTTTCAAAAAAAGAGCTGAACAGCGGCTCTCTTCCGGCTCAAAGGCAACCCATGGGCCTTCAGAGCAAGCTGCCGGCAACAACCCTTCTGGGCCAAAGGCTTCTTCGGATGCCGCCACTTTACATCTGGATAAACTCTATACGGTTGACGAAACACTCTTGTTTAGCGAGGAAAAGGGGAAACGCAGATATTTTACGTACCCCAGTGCATGAGGAGGAAACAAGATGTCAGGAAAAGCCGTGCTTGTTATTGATATGCTGAATGATTTTGTCAAGGGGAGTATGAAAAATAAGCGTGCTTCCAAAATTGTTTCTCCTTTGGAGAAGCTTCTCCAGGCAGCACGCGCCAAGGGAATACCGGTAATCTATTGCAATGATGCCCATCTTAAGGGAATAGACAGGGAGTTGCTTATCTGGGGAGAGCATGCCCTGGCCGGTACGGAAGGTGCCGAGGTAATTGCCGAGTTAAAACCACTGCCGGGGGATTATGTTTTCCCCAAGCGCAGGTACAGCGGCTTTTTCCAAACGGGTCTCCACTTGTTGCTGGAGGAACTGGCTATTGATACTTTAATCGTTACAGGCCTCCTTGTTAGCATCTGCGTACGTCATACAGTGGCGGATGCATATTACTGGGGCTATCACATCCATATTCCCCGTGACGCCGTGGAAGATTTAACAGAAGAAGCATATCAAAGGGGCCTGGATGAGATGACCAGGCTATATGCAGCGCAGCTAACCTCAGTGGAGGAAATAATAAAAGGATTTGCCGCCTGATCCTGGCGAAAAAGTTTTTTTGCTAGCGGGTTAAAAATTGCTACAAAACCATAAGCGAAGTTTTTATATTATTGACAAAAATGCCCTGGACATATATAATTAAAAACAATAATTTCTCGTTGCCACGGGGATATCCGTGAAACGGGCGACCGAAGACGGCCTTGTTAAGCCGATAGTTACCAAAAGATACTAAAAGATAGATGCCTTTAATTAAATAGTTATACAGCTATGAAGGGGACATAAGGAAGCATTGCTCCTCTGCAGAGAGCCGGAGGCGCTGAAAACCGGTGGGGAGGGTGCTTTCCCGGTCACCCCGGAGTGCCTTCCTGAAGTGAACTAGTAGGGAAGGACGGTAATACCGTTATAAGGAAAGGTTTTTCACTTGGAGAGGCCCTGTCTAAAAACAGGGCAACAAGGGTGGTACCGCGGAGCCGGCTCCTTCGTCCCTTGCATGAGGATGAAGGGGCTTTTTTATAACGCTATTTTCAGAGAGAAACCAATGAGGAGGTGTAAGTCTGACCCATGACCTCCGGTGATCAGAGGTGATCAGACTAAAAAATGAGTATTCAAATCTATCTTAACGGTGAATTCCTCCCGAAGGAAGAGGCTAAAGTGTCGGTATTTGATCATGGGTATCTATACGGCGACGGGGTTTTTGAAGGTACCAGAGCCTATAACGGGCGTATCTTTAAATTGCAGGAACACCTGGAGCGTCTTTATGAATCGGCTCACCATATTTTGCTTGATATTCCCCTGCCCATGGAGGAGATGAAAGAGGTTACCCTGGAAGCGGTCCGCCGGAACAATCTGCGCGACTCTTACATCAGAACCGTGGTGTCACGCGGGCCGGGAGACCTGGGACTGGATCCGGCCAAGTGCCCGCGGGCCAATGTGGTAATCATTGCCGACAAAATATCCATTTACCCCCAGGAATGCTATGAACGGGGACTGGACGTAATTACCGCCGTTACCCGCCAGCGGCCGGCGGATACATTTGAACCGCGGTTGAAATCACTCAATTACCTGAACAATATTCTCGTTAAGTTGGAAGCGAAGCATGCGGGTGTAATGGAAGCCCTGGTTTTGAATACACAGGGCTATGTGGTGGAAGGTTCCGGCTGCAATATTTTTATCGTCAATAAGAAGGGGGAACTTTTGACTCCTCCTCCTTATCTGGGGATCCTGGAAGGTATTACACGCAATACGGTCATTGACATTGCCCGGAAGGAAGGCTTAACTGTCAAAGAGACGCCCTTTACGCGGCATGAACTTTATATTTCCAGGGAGTGTTTTTTAACCGGGACGGCGGCCGAGCTTGTTCCGGTGGTCTCCATTGACAGGCGGACCGTGGGCAATGGAGTTCCCGGTCCGATTACCAGGGAATTAATGAAAAAGTTTCATGAATATGCCCAGGAAAATGGCACCCCCGTTTACGGGGATTAAATTTAGGAGGCAGGATTATGCGTAGCGATATGGTTAAAAAAGGATTGGAGAAGGCGCCTCACCGCTCTCTTTTCTACGCCATGGGGTATCACCCTCAGGAGCTTGAGAAACCTCTCGTCGGTGTAGTAAATTCAGCCAACGAGATTATTCCCGGCCATATTCATCTCGATCGCATCGCGGCTGCGGTTAAGGCCGGGGTATATGCTGCCGGAGGCGTGCCGGTGGAGTTCCCCACAATCGGTATCTGTGACGGGATTGCCATGGGGCATACGGGAATGAAATATTCGCTGGCCAGCAGGGAGCTTATTGCCGACTCTGTGGAGGCCATGGCCCAGGCTCATGGCTTTGATGCCCTTGTTTTTATTCCCAACTGCGATAAAATTATTCCCGGAATGCTCATGGCCGCAGCTCGCCTGGATCTGCCCGCCATCTTTATAAGCGGCGGGCCAATGCTGGCCGGCCGCTACCAGGGGCGCCCGGTTTCTCTCAGCACCCTTTTTGAAGCTGTAGGCGCCGTTAAGGCAGGGAAACTTACGGAAAAAGAGCTAAGCGAACTGGAGATGGCTGCCTGCCCGGGCTGCGGCTCCTGCGCGGGAATGTTTACAGCCAATTCCATGAACTGTATAACTGAAGCCCTGGGGATGGCCCTGCCAGGCAACGGCACAGTGCCTGCGGTGGCGGCCAGGCGCCTGAGGATGGCCAAGGAAGCGGGCATGAAGGTTATGGAGCTCTTAAAAAGGGATCTCCGCCCATCTCAAATTATGTCACCACAGGCTTTCCGGAATGCCCTGACGGTGGATATGGCTCTGGGGTGCTCTACCAACACCATTTTACACCTTCCCGCTATTGCCAACGAGCTGGGGATCAGTTGGGATCTGAACGAAATTAATGCCATCAGCGACCGTACTCCGCAACTTTGCCTGTTGAGCCCAGCCGGCCCTCATCATATTGAAGACCTGGATCAGGCTGGAGGTATCCAGGCTGTGATAAAAGAGCTGGCGAAAAAAGGACTTATAGATACGGAGTTGATTACTGTGACCGGGGAGAAGATCGGCGCCAATTGTGCCGATGCCCCTGCGCCTGACGGCACGGTAATCCGCTCTCTTGATAACCCTTACCGCCCGGAAGGAGGCCTGGCTATCCTTTTCGGTAACCTTGCACCAGGAGGAGCGGCCGTCAAGCAGGGCGCCGTAGCTCCGGAAATGCAGCGACGCACCCTTAGGGCAAGGGTTTTTGACGGTGAGGATGCCGCTGTGGAGGCGGTACTGGGGGGCAGGATTGCCCCGGGAGACGTGATCGTGATACGCTTTGAGGGCCCCAAGGGAGGCCCCGGGATGAGGGAAATGCTGGCAGCCACCTCGGCGGTGGTAGGTATGGGCCTGGACAAAGATGTGGCCCTGATAACTGACGGGCGCTTTTCCGGCGCAACCAGGGGCGCCTCCATCGGGCATATTTCACCGGAGGCCGCGGAGGGAGGGCCGCTGGCCATCGTGCAGGAAGGGGACGCCATTGAAATAGATATTCCCGGGAAACGTTTGGATTTATTAATTTCACCGCAGGAGTGGAAAGAGCGGATGGAAAAATTGGAGCTGCCTGCGCCCAAAATCAAAAAGGGCTATCTCCTGCGCTACGCCGCGCAGGTCAGCTCTGCAGGAAAAGGAGCTATCGTGGAACCGGAAAAGGGGTGCAGTCCAAAATGCGATTAACAGGCGCGCAGATGGTCCTGGCCTGCCTGGAAGCGGAAAACGTGGAGGTAATTTTCGGCTTTCCCGGCGGGGCTGTCTTAACGCTTTATGACGAGATTTTTAAAAAAGGTATCAGGCATATTTTAACGCGTCATGAGCAGGGAGCGGCACATGCAGCCGATGGTTACGCCCGGGCCAGCGGTAAACCGGGTGTGGTTATCGCTACATCAGGACCGGGTGCCACAAACCTGGTTACGGGAATTGCCACGGCTTATATGGATTCCATTCCCCTTGTTGCCATTACCGGCCAGGTAGCTACGCCTTTTATCGGGACCGATGCCTTTCAGGAAGCCGATATTACCGGCATTACCATGCCCATCACCAAGCATAATTATCTTGTCAAGGATCTGGAAGAGCTTCCTTTTATATTAAAAGAGGCTTTTCATGTCGCCAATACCGGGCGCAAGGGGCCGGTCCTCATCGACTTGCCCAAGGATCTGCAGGCCCGTGAAGGTGAATTTTCTTATCCGGCACGGGTGGAACTATCCAGCTACAAGCCCACCTATGAAGGCCATCCGGGACAGATTGCCCGTGCGGCTAACGCCATTAAAAAAGCCCACAGGCCGCTTATTTATGCCGGAGGCGGCGTTATCAGCTCGGGAGCCCATGAGGAGCTTCTGGAGCTTTCCAGGAGCCTCTCCATTCCTGTAACAACGACGCTAACCGGTATGGGAGGGGTTCCCGGAGACTACGAATATTTTCTGGGCATGCCGGGGATGCACGGCACTTATGCCGCCAATAACGCCATTAACGAATCCGATCTGCTCATTGCCATAGGTGTACGCTTTGATGATCGCGTCACAGGGAAACTGGAGACCTTTGCCCCCCGGGCACAGGTTATTCATATCGATATTGATCCGGCAGAAATAGGTAAAAATGTTGCCGCCCATATACCAATTGTCGGAGATGTCAAACTGGTTCTTAAGGAGTTGATTAAACGCCTTCAATCCGCCGAAATACAGGATACAAGTGCCTGGCGCGCCACCGTTCTGGGGTGGAAAAGCTCCAAGCCCTTGCGTTACAGGCAGGAGCCTGGAAGCAGCCTGAAACCGCAGTTTGTGATCGAGGAGCTTTACCGCATAACCGGCGGGGAGGCAATAGTGACGACTGACGTGGGGCAGCACCAGATGTGGGCAGCGCAGTATTACCAGGTCAAAAAACCGCGTACCCTGATCTCGTCAGGGGGGCTGGGGACCATGGGGTTCGGGTTTCCCGCCGCTATCGGGGCCCAGATAGCATGTCCCGATAAACAGGTCATCTGTATTGCCGGCGACGGCAGTTTTCAGATGAATTCCCAGGAACTGGCCACGGCAGTCTACTATCAACTCCCTGTAAAAGTGGCGATTATTAATAACCAGTACCTGGGGATGGTACGGCAGTGGCAGCAATTTTTCTATGAAGGGCGCTATGCGCACAGTTCTCTGGCCGGAAGCCCTGATTTCGTAAAGCTGGCCGAGGCTTACGGGGCCAGCGGTTTTCGCGTCACCAGGCCGGAGGAGGTGGCGGTAACGATTGAAACCGCCCTAAAAACACCGGGCCCGGTGGTGATTGACTTCCAGGTTGATCCCGAAGAGAACGTCCTGCCCATGGTAGCGCCCAACACCTCGATTGTAGAAATGATCGGGGGTGAGGAAGAGTGAAAAGAATACTGGCCATACTGGTGCAAGATCGCCCCGGGGTGCTGACCAGGGTCTCCGGGCTTTTCAGCCGCAGGGGCTATAATATTCAGAATATCGCCGTCGGAAGAACGATGGAACCCGGGGTTTCCCGCATGACCGTTACCGTGGATGCAGATCCCCTTACTGTGGAGCAGATTGTCAAGCAGCTTAACAAGCTAATCGATGTTCTTAAAGTAAGCGACCTGACCGACGAACCCTCGGTAGGGAGGGAGTTGATGCTGGTCAAAGTAAAAGCGGAGCCCGGCAGGCGCAGTGAGATTCAACAGATGGCCGCCACCTTCCGGGCCAAAATCATTGACCTTTCACCCGATTCCATGATTATTGAGGTGACCGGGGAAGAGCAGAAGCTGCAGGCTTTTTTGTTGATGATGCAGGAATTTGGGATAAAAGAGATCGCTTCAACCGGAAAAATTTCCTTGTTGAGAGGCAGTAAAATTACCAGGGCCTGAGCCTTTTATAGAAGCAGCGCTTTGCTGTGTGCATGAGCGACTTGTGGAGCGAAGTCGAAAAGTTCACGGCGAAGCGAAGGCCGGAGGCGACCCTGCCGACATGGATGTCGGCAGCCGGCCTCTGGCCATTGATGAAAATTGGCCAACTAGGTTGGCGTTTAGATTCGTGCGTTTCTCCACCCTACTAATGGGAATTGGCCGGGCAGATCGGCGGAGACTCAAGCAAGCCGTAGAACTTTACGGGCTAAAACGCTTTAAGCTCCGCCACAGCAATCGCTGCTCTATTTCCACTATTATCCGCCTGTTTCTCCAGGCGGCTGTTTATCTTTAAGAGGATTAATATATACAAGGCTGTTTTTTTATAGTAGAATGAAAACTGTAGGTTTCAAAGGGAGGAAGAAAACATGGCTCATACGATGGCGGAAAAGATCCTGGCCCGGGCGGCGGGCAAAAAAGAAGTTTTTCCCGGTGAACTGATCAATGCGCGCATAGATATGGCCCTGGGAAACGATATAACTGCACCGGTAGCGATTAACGAGTTCAGGAAAATTGGTATTGAAAAAGTTTTTGACAGGGAGCGAATCGCTCTAATACCGGACCATTTTACCCCCAATAAGGATATACAGTCGGCGGAGCAAGTAAAGCTGATGAGAAATTTTGCCCGTGAACAGGGAATCGTGCACTATTACGAAGTAGGGCGCATGGGAATAGAACATGCCCTCTTGCCGGAACTGGGGCTGGTTTTGCCGGGCGAAGTAGTGGTAGGCGCGGATTCGCACACCTGTACCTACGGGGCCCTGGGTGCCTTTGCCACCGGCGTGGGAAGTACGGATCTTGCCGCCGTAATGGCGACAGGAGAACTCTGGTTCAAAGTCCCTCCCACAATTAGAGTCGTTTTCCATGGCGAGCTGCCACCGTGGGTAAGCGGTAAAGACCTTATTTTGTATACTATCGGGCAGCTCGGGGTCGACGGGGCCCGCTATGCTGTGCTGGAATTTACCGGTCCGGCCATAACCGCGCTGCCTATGGATGCCCGTTTTTCTATTTCCAATATGGCCATCGAAGCCGGGGCCAAAGCGGGCCTGATACCTCCCGATGCCGTAACACTCCGCTACCTTGAGGGCAGGGCAGTCAGGCCTTACGAACCAGTGCTCGGTGACGAGGATGCTCCTGTGTTGCAGGAGTTCCACTGGGATGTGGAAAACATGGAGCCGCAGGTTTCTGCACCTTTTAGCCCGGCCAATGCACAACCCGTCTCCCAGTTAGCCGGAACAGAGATAGACCAGGTAGTGATCGGGTCCTGCACTAACGGCAGGATTGAAGACCTGCGGCAGGCAGCGGCGCTGTTGAAAGGCAGGAAGGTCCACCCGCGGGTGCGGTTGATCATTATTCCGGCCACCCAGGCCGTTTACCTGCAGGCCCTGCGCGAGGGGCTTCTGGAAATTTTCGCCGAGGCGGAGGCTGCTGTCAGCACGCCAACATGCGGCCCCTGTCTGGGAGGCCATATGGGCATACTGGCAGAGGGCGAAGTGGCCGTGGCCACCACCAACCGCAATTTTGTAGGACGAATGGGCCACCGCGGCAGCAGAGTTTACCTGGCCGGTCCCGCCGTAGCTGCCGCTTCGGCGGTTGCGGGTGTTATTGCCCATCCGCTGGAGCTCGGGGAGGTGAAAAAATAATGAGCGTACTAAAAGGTAAAGTATGGATTTTTGGAGATGATATAGATACAGACGCAATTATACCGGCTCGCTATCTAAATACATCCGATCCCGCAGAACTGGCCCGGCACTGTATGGAAGACGCCGATCCTTCCTTCCCGGAGAAAGTATCACGGGGCGATATCATTGTGGCCGGAAAAAACTTCGGCTGCGGAAGTTCCCGCGAGCATGCGCCGCTGGCGATCAAAGAAGCGGGTATCGCCTGTGTCATAGCCGAGAGTTTTGCTCGTATCTTTTACCGTAATGCCATAAATATCGGCCTTCCTATCCTGGAGTCTCCGGAGGCGGCGGCATTTCTGAAAGAAGGACACCAGGTGGAGATAAACCTGGATAAAGGAGAGATTATGGAGATCTCTACGGGCCAAAAGTTTTTTGCTGTCCCCTTTCCGCCTTTTATGCAGGAGATTATGGCCAAGGGAGGCCTCATTAACTACGTCAGGGAGAAGATGACAAAGAGCGAATAAGACCCTTTTCAGGAGGTGAATGCTGTGGCTGTATGGCGTTGTCCCGTATGCGGCTATGAAGTCGAAAATCGTTGCAAACCGCGCAAATGTCCCAAATGTGACGACAAAAGAAATTTTGAGAAGCAGGAGAAAAAAGAGGATTCACGAAAATAGTTTCAAAAGGTAAAATAAACTTACCAGTGCGAAGCCATGAATGAGAAAGGCAGGAATCTGATTGTATGGCGTAGCCTAACTGATGAAGAAGGAGGTGTTAACCTGGCTCCGGGAACATTGTGTTCTTTTGCAGGAACCAGGTAGAGATGAAGGGTTTCACCACCGAACGAATTCGTAACGTGGCTCTTATTTCACATGGAGGTGCAGGTAAGACCTCCCTGGCAGAAGCTATGCTTTATACTTCGGGAGCAATTAACCGTCTGGGCAAAGTGGATGCCGGAAATACTACCACTGATTTCGACCCTGATGAAATTAAACGCCAAGTAACCATTGGCACTGCGCTTGCCCCCCTGGAATGGAAAGGGGTAAAAGTCAACCTTCTTGATACACCCGGCTTTTTTGACTTTATCGGAGAAGTCCAGGGAGCGCTGCGTGTGGCTGACAGCGCCATTGTTGTAGTATGCGCTGTCTCCGGTGTAGAAGTAGGTACAGAAAAAGTCTGGAGCTATGCAGACACCTATAATCTACCGCGCCTTGTTTTTGTCAATAAAATTGATAGGGAAAATGCCAATTTTGATGCTGTTCTGGAGCAACTGCGCCAATTTTTCGGGGTCAAGGTCTTCCCACTGCAATTCCCATTGGGGCAGGAAAGCTCTTTTAAAGGCGTAATTGACCTGGTAAAAATGAAAGCCCTTGTTTATAAGGATAACACAGGACTTGCATTGCAGGAAGAAGATATCCCGGCCGAACTGCAGGAGAAAGCGCAGAGTCTCAGGGAAAAGCTTGTAGAGGCGGCTGCTGAAGCGGATGACGAGCTGATGGAGAAATACCTGGAAGAGGAATCGTTAAGCGAAGAAGAAATCAATAGAGCTTTGCGCATAGGGACGCTGGAAGGCAAGATAGTTCCTGTGCTCTGCGGTTCCGGGATCATGAATTATGGCATCCAACCGCTCCTCGACCTGGTGACCAGTGCACTGCCTTCACCGGCTGACAGGCCTCCTGCATCAGGCAGTGTGCCCGGCAAGGGCGATGAGGAGGTAGTGAGGAAAGCGGATGCGGGGGAACCTCTGTCGGCGCTGGTCTTTAAGACGCTCGCCGACCCCTATGTAGGCAGGGTGAACTATTTTCGCGTTTACTCGGGCACATTGAAGGCGGATTCCCAGGTTTTCAATTTTAATAAGGAAAAAGCGGAGCGGATCGGAAGCCTGTTCTTCATGCGCGGCAAAAACCAAATTCAGACGGATCAGATTATCGCCGGGGATATCGGGGCAGTAGCCAAGCTGGCCGTGACAGGTACCGGCGATACATTTGGCGATAGGAACAACCCCATCGTTTTCCCACCCATAGAATTTCCCGAGCCGGTTATCTCTTTTGCCGTAGAACCCAAATCCAAGGGCGACGAAGAAAAGGTTAGTGCCGGGTTGGCTCGTTTCCTGGAGGAAGACCCCACTTTCCGCGTGGAAAGAAATACAGAAACCAAGCAGATTATTATCTCCGGTATGGGAGACATGCACCTGGATGTTATTGTAGAGCGCCTCTCTAAAAAGTTTGGCGTGGAGGTCAACCTGAAAACGCCTAAGGTGCCTTACAAGGAGACTATTCGCGGAACCGCCAAAAAGGAAGGGAAGTACAAGAAGCAGAGCGGGGGACGCGGCCAATACGGGCATGTATTCCTTGAAATCTCCCCACTGCCGCGGGGAGAGGGATTTGTGTTCGAAGATAAAATTGTGGGCGGCGTTGTTCCCCGTCAGTATATTCCTGCCGTGGAAAAAGGCGTGCTGGAAGCCATGGAAGAGGGAAACCTGGCCAAGTACCCGGTCGTGGATATAAAAGTGTCCCTTTACGACGGTTCATACCATACGGTAGACTCTTCCGAGATGGCCTTTAAAATTGCCGCTGCCATGGCCTTGCGCGGCGCCATAGAGCAGGCTGATCCTGTGCTGTTGGAGCCGATTATGGATGTAGAGGTAACGGTTCCGGAAAACTTCATGGGGGATATAATGGGTGATTTGAACAGCAGGAGGGGGCGCATTCAGGGGATGGCTCCCGGTCAGGGGCTGCAGGTAATCAAAGCACAGGTACCTCTTGCTGAGATGTTCAACTACGCCATAGATTTGCGCTCCATGACACAGGGCAGGGGCTTTTTTACCATGAAATTTTCCCACTATGAGGAAGTCCCCTTCCAGGAAGCAGAAAAAATAATCGCCGCGGCTAAAGCGGAAAGGGAAGCCAGCAACTAGAGCGGACAGGAGAAGCTCCTCGCAGGGAACGGGGAGCTTCCTTTGTATGGGTGGCGAAGGTTGGTGCTCGCTTTAGGGTTCGCTTGAGGCAGGTTTTGCAGCTCAGCTCGGGCTCTCGATTGGCCTTCCCGGCAGAGCTCCTATGGAAATGTAGCAGCGCTTTGCTGTGGGCGGAGCTTCGAGTTTCGCTCGTAAAGTTCTACGGCTTGCTCAGGCCTCCGA
>JAKORA010000347.1 GCA_029778075.1 Bacillota bacterium
GAAGTAAGAATAGGCCCCTTCTGGACGGCGGTTTGGAGCCGGTATTGCGGTCTGGCCTCGACAACTTTTGAGCATGATCATGCCTCCGGGCCGCCGGTGAGCGACGCAGGGCGGCTTAAAGAAAAATCAGCCCTTGAGTTATGTGAGTATGCCTTGAGCGGGAGCTTGCTGGAACGAAGCATTGGGCTGGCTGCCATCAACGATATACGATTACTGTAGACCAAAGGAGTGGAAGCATGCCTATTTATGAATTTGAAGGTAAAAGGCCCCGTATTGATGCCACTGCATATGTTTCTCCTGAAGCAACGATCATTGGCGATGTGGTGATTGGAAAAGGGTGCTACATTGCTCCCGGCGCACGCCTGCGGGGCGACTGGGGGGCGATAGTCGTGGGCCCTTTTTCCAATATACAGGAAAACTGCGTCATCCATGCGGCCCCCGATGAGACTGTTATCCTGGCGGAAAGAAGTCATATCGGACACGGAGCCATCCTGCACGGACCTGTGCTGGAAGAGCATGTGGTCGTGGGAATGGGTGCTATTATTATGGATAATGTTAAAATAGGAGCCGGAAGTTGTATCGGCGCCGGTGCGCTGGTAACGACGGGGACGGTTATCCCACCGGGAAGATTGTTTTTAGGGGTCCCGGCAAAAGACCATGGAAAAATCGATAAAGAAATGGAGAAATACCTGGAATATGCGACGGGAGTTTATATCGCCTTGCCTCCCCGTTGTTTCAAAGGACTGGTTCCGCTGGATATAAAAAATGTTCTGACAGAATAATTGTCTTATGTTATAATGCAAATTATAGCATGATGTGGAGTGGAGAGTATAAGGATGGAAAAATTACGCTTTAAGAAGGTAATAATTAAAGGTGCCGGTGATCTCGCCAGCGGCGTTGCCCACCGCCTCTGGCAGTCGGGGTTTGATGTGCTTATGCTGGAGTTGCCGCAACCCCTTGTGGTAAGGCGCAGCGTTGCTTTCGCCTGTGCTGTTTATGAAGGAACGATGCGCGTGGAGGGAGTGGAAGCAAGGCTTTGCCGGAGCGATAAGGAAATAGCAGAGCTGCTTTCACAGAGGATAATTCCCGTTTTAGTAGACCCTCAAGGAGAAATAATTCCCAGGTTTAAACCCGATGTCCTGGTTGATGCCGTGCTCGCCAAAAAGAATACGGGAACGGCGCTTGGCGATGCCCCAATTGTTATAGGGCTGGGGCCCGGATTCACGGCCGGAAAAGATGTGCATGCTGTTGTAGAGACTCAGCGGGGACACAACCTGGGGAAAGTGTTTTATTCCGGCTCTGCTGCCCCCAATACGGGTATCCCCGGCGATATTTCCGGTTATTCCGTGGAGAGGCTCTTACGCGCTCCTGTCGGAGGTAAATTTGAGCCTGTAAAGCAAATAGGGGAGTTGGTCCGGCAAGGCGAAACAGTGGCGACTGTTGACGGTGTTCCCGTAACGGCCGGGGTAACCGGTTTAATCCGCGGCCTTCTTTATCCGGGGTTGCAGGTACATGAAGGGATGAAAATAGGGGACATTGACCCCCGCGGGAAAGAAGTGGATTATTTTACTATTTCAGATAAGGCCAGAGCGGTAGCCGGAGGCGTTCTGGAGGCCATTTTGCATTTTTCTTTCCTGCAGGGAGAATAAATTGATTGGCGCGGTGTTTCCGCCCTCCCGCC
>JAKORA010000348.1 GCA_029778075.1 Bacillota bacterium
CCTATGAAAGGGACAAAGGGAATGTTGCGAGATGCGGAAAGATGGCCGAGGTATTACAAGCTGTATCTGAGGGCGTTTGACAAGATGCTTGAATATAGGAAGAAAAACGGCAAAGAATTTAATCTGAAATGGCAAACTGCTGAAGATGTCATGCGCTGGTGGATATATAACCCGCCAAAAGGCGATCCAGACCAGGGGGTGCTGTTTGAGTGAAAGCGGAGGTGACCACTTATGCCGAGACGAACATGGCTGAAAAGAAGTAACCGGCGGCACAAGCCGAAACTTGAGGAGGTGGGCAAATGAATCCGTGGGGGAAAAGGTTAATCTTTATCTTCATTTCCACTGCAATAATACTCTTAATAATCACGCCTTATATTTATTACACAGAAGCAATCAAGCTAAAAGAAGAGGAAACAGAGGAATACATTCGGCGGCTGGATACGGTTTCCCGCCTGCTCACGGAAGCACAAAACAGGGCTGAAGAGCTGGAGGGGAAAATCAAGATTCTCACCCTTGAGGCGTCCCTTGCCGGCACTGGCCTGGAAGGCCTGGGACAAGCCCTGGCCCAAGCCGAAGCCGAAACCGGGGTAAACGCTTATGTTCTGGCCGGCATCTGCGCCCACGAATCGGCGTGGGGCACGTCGAAGCTGGCGAAGGAAAAGAATAACCTGGCCGGGCTGGGGGCTTACGATCACTCACCGGGGAGTGCTATACGCTTCGAGAGCCGGGAGGAGTGCGTGATGTTTTTAGCGGAGTTGCTGCGGGACAGGCCGGGGGAAAGCCTGGAGGAGATTGGCGGGTGGTATGCGAGTGATCCTCGGTGGGCTGCCAAGGTGGCCGGGTGCATGAAGATGATTGCGGAGGCTGTTTTTACATAAAAAGTGTGAGGTGAAACCATGAGTCAGTTGCTTAATCCTGATTCCTTTTACGATGATCGTTCTTTTGAACAGCCCAAAAATCCACGGGTTGAAGGAGGAAATACATAATGGCAATTAACAAAGGCTATCTTACTGCGGGCAGAACAAAAGAATCCGACGAGATTTACACTCCGTTTTACGCAGTTGATCCATTAATAGAGTTTATTGAAGAGTTTAAAAACAGAAATTCAATGGCAAATGTTACTATTTGGTGTCCTTTTGATGAAGAATGGAGTGCTTTTGTTCAAGTTTTTAAATCTCGAGGGTACGATGTTATAGCAACCAGCTTA
>JAKORA010000033.1 GCA_029778075.1 Bacillota bacterium
CCAATAAAACGCGCCAGGTTAAATACAATACCCAGGCTCGTAGTCTGTAAAACCATTAACTCCATAAAACCTCCAACGTTTACTATGCCGGTAATATAAATATCCCCGATGGGAGGAATTCTTTTTTTTACAGCAGCACCAGGCTTGAGGCTTCCCTTCCCAATTTCTAGTGTTCCGATTTTATCCCGCTGGCCCAGGCCGGCATCGACGGCCAGAATGGCTGCAGAGTCATAGTTTTCTTTTATCGTTAATCTTGTCTTGGCAAGATTAAGTGCATGAACAGGTTGAGTGAGCGTTCCCATCACAACAGCATTGCCAGGATGCAACTCTTCCAACATGCTCCCTACCAGAGGCCCAAGTGAATCTCCAGTAGAGCGATCGCTTCCTATACAAAGGATTATCAATTGGGAGTAGTTATGTTTTAATTCGTTTAACAATTCAGCCAGAACATTGACAAACATGCTTAGAGATGCAGGATCATGGGGATTAATTGTTGTTAATGATGAGCCTGAAGGTATAATATTAATTTGGGTTGTTGAAGAATACATATATATTAACTCCTTTTCTCACAAAATAGAGTTGAAAGGAATGCAGGGCATGGCTCATGCGTCTGCACAGACAGGTTCAGGGAGCAACTGCAGGCTGCCCGGCAAGCTCAGCTCTATCACCGCTGCCGGTGTCCTGCCAGGAAATAGTCTAATATTTAAATCCATATTGCTTTTTCAGTATGTACTTTGTTACACAAAAATATGTGTATTTAGTGCAGGATTTTGTTTAGAGGCAGAGAAAAGATATTGATAATGATAAGGGTGAGCAGAAAGGACCTCTAAAGAATTAAGGAGGAGTACAAAGATGTTTGTAATAATAATGGGGCCTCCTTGCGCCGGTAAAGGTACCCAGGCAGAGAGACTGGCAAAAGAGTTTGCTTTGCCCCATATTTCTACCGGCGATATTTTCCGCAGCGCCGTAAAAGAAGGGACAGAGATGGGCAAAAAAGCAAAAGAATATATGGATAAAGGCCATCTCGTTCCTGACGAAATTGTGGTAGGTATAGTTAAAGAAAGATTATCCCGTCCGGACTGCAAGGAAGGCGCTTTTTTGGACGGTTTTCCCCGGACAGTGAACCAAGCTGAGGCTCTGGATGAGGTTCTGCGGGAACTTGATATGAAAATTGATGCTGTTATTTGCATTGATGCTGATGAGGATGCTCTAATAGCCCGGCTTACCGGGAGAAGAGTCTGCCGTAACTGTGGGGCAACTTATCATATCAGATTTAACCCCCCACAGGTTCGCAATATTTGTGATCATTGCAGTGGAGAACTTTACCAGAGAAGCGATGACAGCATTGATACCGTCAAGGAACGTTTTGCTATCTATAAAAAGCAAACGCTGCCTATGTTTGATTATTACCGAGGCAAATACCCGGTTATCAATATAAATGGTTCAAAACAAATAGATGAAGTATATGATGCTGTAATTTCCAGTTTAAAAGATATATGCAAATTGAAAGAATTTTAAGTAGATTGTTGTAAAAAACGTAGAGCTATTATATACTGATGCCGTTGCCGGCGCATGGACGACTGCTGATCCGGTGGGGCGGAGTACTTCTCCGCCTCATTCTTGTCGTTTTCCACTGGGAAGAAAGATAGATTGTGTCGTAAGGAGATTATCTCTTATGTATAAAATCGGGCAAATCGTTAGAATGAGAAAAAATCACCCTTGCGGCGGAGACCTATGGCGTGTTATCAGGGTCGGGATGGATTTTCGTATCAAATGTTTGAAATGTGGCCGCAGTGTTCTTTTGCCGCGTCATAGATTCGAGCGAAGAGTAAAAGAAATTATCCAACAGCCGGAGCCGGAAGAGTAGTACGAAAATATGTTAGAATTAGGGGTGGCGAAGGTTGGGGCTCACTCAGAGCTCCGCTCAGAAAGTTCTACGGCTCGTTCGGGCTTACGGCGACCTTCCCGGCCAATTCCCATCCATGGTCAGAGGCCGGCTGCCGACGTCCATGTCGGCAGGGTCGCCTCCAGCCCTCACTTCGCCGTGAACTTTAAACTTCGCTCCACAAGTTGCTCGCTACAACCTTGCCTCACCCTGGAGGTCACGGCACGGGATCTAAGCGAGCTTATTTCATCCATTTTTGCCTGAGGAACCCGGGATGGAGATTATCTTAATAGGTTGGCGTAAGGTTGGGGCTCGCTCTAGGGTTCGCTTGAGGCAGGTTTTGCAGCTTAGTTCGGGCTCTCGATTGGCCGTCCCGGCAGAGCTCACTTCCATGTTCGTGCTGCCGGCAGCGGACCTCCATGTCCGCCGGGCCATCTCAAGCCCTCGCTTCACTGAACCTGCAGGCTCAAGCTGCACATTCCGCTCGCCCCAACCTTACGCCACCCCTGCGGGACATGAAGCGGTGTCTAAATGGAACTATGTTCATTCGTCTTTGTATCGGCAAAGCCGGCAACTGGCATGCATGCTGGCAGGTCGTCTGCGGCCTTCGCTTCGCCGTGAACTTTTTGACTTCGCTCCACAAGTCGCTCTCGCCACAGCAAATCGCTGCTTCCATAGAAAGGTAGTGGGGACTAAACGAGAAAACCGAAAGGCTATGATAAGGACGTCCATGTCCGCCGGGTCGAGCCCTCGCTTCGCTGAACCTGCCAGCTCAAGCTGCACATTTCGCTCGCTACAACCTTGCGCAACCCCTGCGGGGTATGAAGCGGTTTCTAAAAAAAGTTCAAATTGGTTTTATTTCGCATAGTATTTATAAAAAAGTCTAAGGGGTTGAAGGCTTTGGGAAAAAAGTTAAAGGTGGGTATCCTTTTTGGGGGGCGTTCCGGTGAACATGCTGTTTCTCTGCTCTCTGCAGCTTCGGTGATGTCGGCCATGGATCCAGGCAAATACGAGATTGTCCCTGTGGGCATAACCGAAGACGGCCGCTGGTTGGCCGGGGGGGACCCCATGAAGGCTTTGCAGGAAAAAGATATTCCCGGAGACTGTTTTTTTGCTTCCATGGTAACCGATCCGCGCGCTCCCGGTTTGCTCCTCCTGGATGAGAGCAAATCCAGTCGTGGTTTTATACCCCTTGATGCAGTTTTTCCGGTACTGCACGGTCCTTACGGGGAAGACGGTACTGTGCAGGGGCTGCTGGAGCTGGCCGGGCTGCCTTATGTTGGCGCAGGTGTTCTCTCCTCCGCTGCAGGGATGGATAAAGTTGTTATGAAGATACTTTTTCAGCATAGAGGCCTTCCTGTGGGCGATTTTCTCTATTTTAAATCCTTCGATTGGGCCCGCGAGAGGATTTCCCTGCTCAAAAAGATAGAAGAAAGGTTGGGCTATCCCTGCTTTGTCAAACCGGCCAACTTGGGCTCCAGTGTCGGTGTAAACAAGGC
>JAKORA010000034.1 GCA_029778075.1 Bacillota bacterium
GCTTTTTTCCTTTTCTAAATGACCGGTTTTGCGGGTTTTTCGTGACCATTTATGTCGATTTTATCATGGCCATTAACACTTCTCAAGTCAAATCAAGTCAAGCAATTACTGATTCTTAGACCATTAATTATGGATGATAAAGTATTGGAAGATAATAAATACAACCCAGAGGATATAGAAGATAGACTACGGGAAGATGCAAGTTTGAAACATTATGAGTTTATAAAACAATATTATGAGTGGAAAAAAAATCAAGTTAACAAAGATGACGTCATTGATGATGTCATTGAGTGGCTGAGCCAAGTTATTTATATGGTTCGCTGCAATTTGAAGCATTGTGGGAAGACACCTTATGGCCCAGATAAAGACAAGATAAATAGGGATTTAAAAGTATGTCAGGTGGTCTATCCTGTAGGGAAATTGATAATCGAGATTCTTTTAGATGAACCACATAACAGGCTGGCAGTTTACGGTGTTTTAAGACCGGAAGAATGGCCGGATTCACCTTTGAGTAAGGTTGAAGGTAAATGGATAAAGGGGGTGACTAATGGATTAATAAAGAACATGGATAATTATTCCTGTTTTACTTGGGATATTAGAGGTGAAGAGATTTCAATGGATATTTTTGTTTCGTCAAAGATTCCTTTTGATATACTTGACCGATTTGAAGGAGCTAGTTATTCGCGAAACCTAGTACTATTTAAGGTAGCAGGCAGCCTTTTAGTTTGCAACGTTTATGAAGAAAATAGCTTCAGATAGTTATAAAAAGGGGGTTCTCTTGATGGGTACAATGACAGCGCAAATACTTATTGGTGAAAGTCATCCGTATCATGGAGGAATAAATCCTTCTCATTATTTATTTTTATTCGAAAACGATCGCCCGGTTTTGACGCTAGTTCCTGAAAATATATCAACCGGCCGGCCTCAGAGTTCAAAAATTAGATGGATTCCTTCTTCATCTGAGAACATATTAGAAGATGCCATTTTGATGATAGCACTTAACGTATATAAAGTTAATAATTTAGTAAAGATAGCTAATCAGTTATTTGGGGATAAACAGAAGCATGTAATTGATTTAGGCGAAGATATCGATCAGAAAGATCTTAAGATTCTACATGATAAATGCCGGGAAACAAATCTTCCTGGCAAATTGGTTATTACGATTCTGAATCATTCTTCTATCCAGAGTCAGTTAAAAATTCTTGAAAGTTATGACGTTGATACGGAAATTTGCCCAGTAAGGTTTTTAAGAGAGAAAAACATATGGGATGGAAAAACCAACGTGTACGGGACAATCGAAGACTGTATGAAATTATTAAAGGATGAGTGACAACTTTAGTTGTAGGGGCAGCAGCCTATCTTTTGTTTGGCGGAGTGCCTTTGCAGGAGGTTGCCCGAGAAAAAAAGGTGTCTGATGAAGCCAAAAATCTGGCCGGGCAACTGACCGGCCAAGTGAAATATATTGTTTATGGAGTGTGAGTAGGAGCTTAGATTTAATGGTTGATACAGGGGAATTCGTGGAAGATGGTAATGAATATTATTGGGTAGATAGGAGGATTTATATGGCTAATACCCAAGAACTCAAGAAGATTAGGGATTTTGTTATTGAAAAATTATCTAGTGAACTCGGTCAAAGATTAGTGAATAAACAATTGCAAATTGGCTTTAGTGCAAATGGCTCACCCAGACTAAAAGAATTCGATGGTGTTTCAGAAGATCGGGAGATAGTGGTTTCAGTGGCAAGTAATAGCGGAAAAACTAGCGGAGGAAAGAAGCCTACTGGTAAAATCAGAAGTGTTTATTCAAGCTTATACTTCTTAAATTTAACCCGGGCCAGTAAAAAGATAATGGTTTTAACTGACCCCGAGTTTTATGATATTTTCCTAAAAGACAGTGAAGGGTTATTAAACGATATAGAATTAAGGTATATCGACTTACCACCCCAACTTAAAGAAATTGCTAAAAACGTAAAAGATAATGCCAGTAAGGAAATGTCATAAATTTATTTCCTCAATTTATTTCCTCCCAATGAGTGTAGACTGCCCTGCCAGCGTGTTATCTTTGCATGCTAAGCTTTTCAGCTTAGCTCTAAGCCGGGGTCCCTGCCGTGCGCCTTCATGTCTTCCGACGTACTGCAGGAGTCCCTTACTTGTATCTTCGTTGAAAGGCCACCTACCCAAGCAACCTGACTACCAGTTCTCAAAAGCGCCGCGCGCGTGGCCGGTCCGCTTCCAGGCCGGGCCTCTGCTGGTTCGGCCCGGCCACACTGCGCTCAGCCGAACCTCTCCGACAAAGCCATCATCCACCCGAAAACTGGCTGCCGCCCAGAAAACCTCAACCCCAGCCCCCCAACCCCCCGCCCCAATCATGGGGCCGGGGGGCTTTAACGTGCGGCGCAGTTGTGGTTAAAGCCGCCTCCCTGGCCTTCCATTGTAACGCAGCTCCGGCCCCCGCTCGCATGCCGGCTCGCGTGGGCCTCCCGGCGCACTGTCAAGGGTAAAGCCTGCGCACAAAAATTCTCTACAACCAAACCTTATGGGCCGCATTTTTTTGCTCCGGCCCTGCGCTGCCGCTCCGGCCCTTGACAGTGCGCCGAACGCTGCGTTGCGCGCAAAGTAAAAGGAGGCGGTTTCAGGTGAAAGGCATTCTGGCGAGAGTGGATGAGGGCAGGTTGGGCCGGGCGGTGGCCGGCCTGGTGCAGCGCAGCCTGGTGGTGGAGGAGGTTGTGCGTGATGGCGGGTCCATCCGCGCCCGGGTGCGCAGCACCGGCGTCCGTGGCGTGCGGGTGCACAGCGTGGGCCTCACGGTGGTTGGGCGCGGCCACGGGGTCTTCTGCAGCTGCGAGGACTGGCGGCAGCGGGGTATAGTTTGCAAGCATATCGCGGCCGTGGCGCTGCACGAGCTGGGCGCCCGGGCCCATGCCCGCAGCACCCGCAGCATGGTAGGCCTGCTGCTGCAGTTGTAGGGGCTGCGGCCCCTTTTTTTGGTCGGCGCCCGGGCGCAACCGGGTAGCTGCCGGGTCCAAAAGGCGGCGCTGCCGTCAACAGTTAAGTCTGATTGTTGCCACCGTACCGCAGGGCGGGAGCGGTTGCGCCAGACGCCCCGGCAGCTGCCGTTGTGCCGCAGGCCGGGCAGCTGCCCGTCCAGAAAGTTCCGCCGCTGCAAACTGCAAAGGAAGCCGGGCTTATCGCCCGCCTGCCATCGAACTAGCTCCGCTACGCTTCGGGGCTTGTAGCGCTCGCCTCCGGCTGAGTGCTCCGCTGCGCGATTCTCGGCGACCTGCGTCGCCTCGTCGCTCCGCTCCGCACAACAGCCTCCAGCGTGCGGCCAACCTCCGGCAGCATTTTAGCCGCGATACGCAGCCTGGGTGCACGGTCTCGCCAGTGCGCCCAAAAACCGGGCACAACTGGCGAGACCGCGGGGGTTTTGTCGCAATGCTCCAGGCGCCGGGGCGCCTGTGGCCGGCCATAGGCCGGCTGCCGGCACGAGGCCCTGCATTGAAGGCCTGCTGCCGGGCCCTGCTGCGCCCGGTGTGGGTACCGGGCGGCTGCCCGGTTTTGTATTTGTAAAGGCGAACGCAAAAGGGAGGCTGAATTTGTTAATAGCCATAAGCGGTCCTATAATACGGCAACCGGTATGTTTCCGGTACCCAGGCGTAACGTTGGGCAGGTAGGGCTTAAACTGTGGACACCACTTTCCGGCCCGGTGTAGGCCCAGGCAAAAAATATGGATACAGTTTAATTCCGTGTAGGTGCCGGTATACCGGCGCCGGCGCAGCCGCCGCCTTAAGAGGAGGCGGGGAAGCCGGCGGTAGTTTTAAGGAAAGGCCCGCTCCACCTGTCATTTGCGGCTTGCAAACGCCAGGTGGAGCGGGCTTTGTAAAAATCCATACACATGATAACAACTTGTGCATAATCAGTCCTTCGTCCGGTTATGTCCCGGAAATGCAATCACGTTCCCGGCATCCTTTTCCTTCTGCCTCTGTTCCCTTTGCCTCAACAGCTCGTTAATCCGCTCGGCATTACTGCCGTCATCCCCTTCACCCGGGGTAAGCTTGACCTCGGCGCTCTCGACAAAGTGGAACAAGTCCATCAGCGGTTTTATCTCCTCCAGCTCATCCTGCCGTCCGTTATCCTGAAAAACCCCAAAGCTCACGGCCAATGCTTTTCTGAGATTGAACAACTCATCTCTGGTCAGGAACACTCGAATTTCCACTCCTTTTCTACCTTATCATGTTTCCCCAGGGGCTTGTCCCCCTCAATAAAGGTCATAAAATCTTTTTCCTCATCGTCCATGCCTTCGGCGCCAAGTAATTCCTGCCTGTTCTGACCCTTGGCTCCTGCCGTCTGGTTCCTGGCTTCGAATTCGAGCAGGTTTACCTGGACCGGGGTGATCGCCACTACCACATTTTCATTCGGCCTGAACTGCTTAAGTTCCAGGAGGTTTTCGTTAGATAGTTCAATGTCCTCCAGCACTACCCGGATAGACTGGGCCCAGCCGTCCGCCAGCACCCGGTTGACTATTTCGATTTTCTTTACTCTTGCGGTGAAGTCAGCTTTTCTCATTGAGTTTCTCCTTATCTTATTTTACCATTTTTTCGGAATTTTTTCAGCTTCCCGGCCGGCTTAAACTGCCTGCCTCCAAGCCCGCACTCGACACAGCTTGTCACTCTTTTTGGGCATCCGGCCCAGCACTCGCCGGTCTCGTCTACCCGCCGGCACACACACCGGCACGTGACTGCTCCCTGCATCTACCCCTGCTCCGCTTCCCTTACCACCACTTCGGCCCGCTCCACCCGGTCAAACTTGCGCTCGGCCAGGATGCGCGTGACCTGCCGGTCGTCTACATAAGCCACCTTATTGAGCCCGTCTACGATTGACTTGACGCAATTGTCCAGGTCCGGCAGGGTTCCGGTGCGGCGCCTGCCGCCCCTGGTGTATACTTTTGCCTGCGGGTTGAAGTATAAGGCGATTTCCATTTCCACAGGCCCGGTCGCCGGGCTTAAACAAGACTCTTTGGCAGCTCTGGCCACTCCTTTTTCGTAGTTTTCCGTTTCCGGCGGGGTGTATAGTATTACGCTGCGGCCGCGGTAGCCGATGCGGGGCCGGCCTTTGGGTACCGGCCGGCCGGGAATGGTAATTTTTACTTCGTTCATGTCAGCCTCCCTCTAAATGTATAAGGATCTTATAAAATTTCTCTTTTTTCTTTCAGCCTCATCTTGCCGGCTGCATTGCCCGCTTTCCCGCCGGCGTCCCGCGGGTTTTTCCCGCGAAATTTCATCGATGCTATGAATACCGGCCTTCTGCCAGTTGGCCAGGATACCTCCTGTATAGGCCAGGGTCCGCTTGTCCTGGAGTATGGTTCTGGCCAGCGCCTCCAGGATCAAGTCTTCTGAAAATTCACTTTGCCATTTAGTCAACTGGCTGACTTCCAGCGGTGAAAGCGGCCTGCCGAATTCTTCAGCAAAACGCTCTTTTAGATCAACAACTACTACAATATTATTCTTTATATTCTTAGGCGCTTCGCAAGCCGCGCCGCTGTAGGGCTCAGGACCCCTTACGGGTACAGGATCGGGTACAGGTACGGGTACAGTTTCCGTACCCGGTGCGGTTCCTGCGGGTACAGTTTCCGTACTTGGCGGCGCGTCAAGCGGCGTCATAGCCGGGTTTTTACCGGGTACAGTTTTTGTACCCGTCCGGTATTTTACGGGTACAGTTTCCGTACCCGACTGGTAATCCTGCCAGTTGGCCACCCGCGCCTTGACGCCATAAAACTTCTGTGCCTGGAGCTTTAAGTATCCGTTTTGCTCCAGGTATTTCAGGGCGCTTGAAACAGTGCTTTTGCTCATCTGCCGGCCGGCTTCGCCGATGACTTGCCGGATGTGCTCGTAATTGAGCCACAACTCTCCGGCTTCCAGGCCGCGCGCCCGGTCAGGGTAGGGGGCGGCCTCCAGGAGGCAGTAAATCCACAGCTTGAAGGCCGTCCCCGGCATCTTTAAGTGCCCGTTGTCCTTCAGTTTTCGCCAGAGCTTGACCCAGCCCGCCAATACCTTAACCTCCCCGCCACAGCCAGAGAACTACCTGAGCCGCCAGGTACACACCGCTAATGATCAGCACGAATTTAGCGGCCAATATGGCTGAAGGCTTGTCCGGCCCCTCCAGCCATTCCCGGCAGGAGGTGAGCATCCTATCGCAGGAACGGGCCAGGCGCCGGGGCCAGGATAGCTTCGCAGTAACCGCGTTATCTTGCTTTATCGTTGGTAACATCATTCATTTAGCACCAGCTTCAGCTGCCGGCAAAACTTCTCCCGGGCTATCCTCTCCAGGGCCTGCGCCCGCCGGTAGATGGCCCTGGCCCTGGGCTTTAGGTGCCTCGTGGCCACATCCAGGTCCTCCAAGTCCTCGATTAAAAAGTAGCCGCCGCCCTCCGGGCCGGTGCTGCTGCCGATGGGCAGGCCCCGCTCCACCACCAGGCGGTAGATGATTTCACGGATTAAGCGGTCATCAAGGCAGGCCACCCGGGCCAGGCGACGGCGGCTGATGGCGTTGGCGTGCCCGGCCGGGATGCAGTCGAGGACGGCCTGCTCCCTGGAAGTTAAATCCCGGCTGATTTTATTTAACGGCATATTTATACCTCCATTAGGTTCATCAAAGGTTTTAGCTTTTCTTCTGCAAAGGAAATACTAAACATTGTTAGCTGCCATAATTTAATGTAAAATTAAACCAATTATTTGCGGTATGGGATTCCATTTACATGAGGTGAATTTTATGATTAAAACAATCGCCTTTTTAATAATTAGTTCGTTTCTGCTTCTTCTGCCGCAACAAGCAATAGCAGCAGATGCGCTATACAGAATGCTACACGCAGATGAAGTGGAAGACTTCAAAGCAGACCAGGATGTAATTATCGTTGGCCAGTTAATTAGTCAAAGTGGGGACTATTTCACAGTAGAAGTTAATAAAGTTATAAGCGGTTCAGTAGATTCTGACAAAATTCTCTTATGCAGCGATTTTCAATATGGTTGGGGTGATACCAGCGAGGAAGCAATGATACCCAAAGTTAATGATTACTGTGTCATGTCCCTTAAAAAATACGGGTCTTATTACAAAAAAGCATGGGGGATCTTTAAGGCTACAAACAGTGATTATAAAACGCTGAAACTCCACTCAGAAGATATCAAATACCCCTATTACACTGGAGATATCGCCGCAATTGAATGGTATGTTAATTCCGGCGGTACTGAAAAAGATTTTTTCTTTAATGAAAATCGTGTATATGTTAAACGGCCAAACGGTGAAATACTCCTTGTCCATGATGAGGCAGAAAGCAACGCCAGTACAATTAAAACAGAGTCTTCCCATGATGGAAAAACTGTTAACTCTTTCATAAATGTAAAATCAGTGATATTGTTAATTGCTGTGTCATGTGCATTAGCAATAACAATTATCATCAAGCGCAAACGGTTATAGCCGCCATATAATAGAAATATAGTTCTCTATCAGCTACACAAGGAGAATAAAAATACTTCCTTTGTTAGCAAAAATTTTCATTGGCTGGCCTGCGATAATTGGTTCATTACTAGTTTCTTTACTTGGCATTTATGGACGCCGCCCACATCAGTGTATTGCCGGCGCTATACTTTCCCTGGGTTTTGCCTGGTACCTTACAGCTCTACCAGTCATCATTTTCAAGTTAGCCGGGTATTCCATACCTTTGTTTCACCTTGCCGCAATGTTTTATGTTCGCCAGGGAAGGGAAAGAATAGCCGGACTGTTCTTATTACCTCATGCTGCCATAGCATTGTATTTTCTTTTATTATTAATAGCCCAGTACCACAGTATTAAATATTGAATACGCCCCGCCCCGGGTTTGAGGACCGGTATGGTGCGGGGCTATTCAGTTGTCCAGCTGCCTGGCCGCTTATATCTCTTTTACGGATCCTTCCTCCACCCAGAACATCTTCACTCCCGGCAGGCCGGGGTTTACCGGCTGCACGTCGCCTACGGTGGTAAAGACCAGCACCTGGTCGTACTCCTCTGCCAGCTCCAGGAGCATGCCGGACAAAAGGTCCCGGTTGTCCTGTTCCAGGATGTCGGCCTCGTCGATTGCCAGGAACTTGAGGCCGGCTGCTGCGCTCAAGGCGTCACTGATGGCGATGCCCGCCCGGAGCTGCTCGGACCGGGACAAAAGCCTTAAAGGAAGGACCGGCCCGCCATTGGCGCGGCATAAGATAGCCATGTCACCGCCCAGGGCCACCTGGTAGGCGCCCTCGGTGAGCCGGCCCAGGCGGTCGTTGACCCTGCCCACGAATCCCTCCAGGATGCCGGCCAGCATGTCCCGCCTCAGGCCGTCCGGACCTAAGGCCTTAACCAGCGCTTCCAGATCGGCCACCTCGGCGGCCAGGGTTTCGGCATCCTGTTCCAGGGCGGTTTTGCGCCCGGCCAGGGCTTCAGCCTCGCTGTGCAGGGCAATATCGCTTTCAGCCCGGCGGATGGCGACTTCCAGATTGGCCAGGTCTTCAAGCAGGCTAAGGTCTTCCTCCGGCAAGCCGGCCAGTTCTTTCCGCAAATCTTTAATGGCAACCTCAAGGGTTTCCACTACCTGGCGCCGGGTTTTCAATTCACTTTGCATCAGGATGGTACGCCTGGCCCTGGCCTGGCTCTCTTCCCGGATTTTCCTCATTTCGGCCAGTTTTTCTGAGGCTTCTTTCAAGGCTGTTTTCTGTTTCTCCAGGTCCTGGCTCGTGACTCTGTACTCCCTGCGCAGGCTGAGCAGGACGGCATCCAGTTGGTCTTTAGTGAGCCCGCACTGCAGGAGTTCCGGAGCCAGCGGGCAGCGCCGGTCCTTGCAGGCGAGGGCCTGGCCGGCCTTGTCGATAGCCTCCAGTTTGCTCCGGGCGGCCGCTACGGCCTTGTTGGCGGCATCCACCTTTTCTTGAAACTCTTTTTCCATGTCATCGATGCCGGGTTCGAAGGCGGCTTTATCCAGCCCGCCCAGACTCTCCAGCTCTGCCGCCAGGCTTTCCGCTTTCGCCCTGGCTTCAGAGGCTTTCTTTTCAGCCTGACTGATTTTTTCTTCCAGCGACTGCCTCCGGGACTGCATTTCACGCCCGGCTCCACAGGCTTTGAGCAGCTCGTCCCGTCTTTTTTTCATTCCGGCGAGCTTGTTCTTCAAGTCCTCCAAACCTTCCGGCAGCGCCTGGTTTAAGCTTGCAGCATCGATCTCCGCCAGAGCCGCCTCAATCCGTTGCCTGTCCTTCTTTTGTTCCTTGCGTTCTTCTTTGGCCCGCTTTTCCATCGCGTCGAATATTTCCGGGCCGCAGGCGATTCCGGTTGGGTAGTAGCTTCTGGCTTTTTTGGCCAGGCGCTCGGCTTCACCTTCCGGCAGCCCTTTTTTCGCCAGCCAGCCGGCCAGCTCTGCCGCTACCTGATCAACTGTCCAGGTAAGCCCGTAGGCGTTGAACAGGAAAGCCCTCTGTTCGGCCTGACTCATATTTACAAATGCGCCGGCGTTCAAAGCCACCCGCAGGCGGTCTTCAGCGGCTCCCAGGGCGTTGTAGATGGCGGCCTGCCCTTCGTTGACGCCGCTTACCTTGCCTGCCTGCAGGGTGTGGGGCGGCAGGGAGCGGACCACCGCTCCCAGGCCTGCCACTTCCATCGCAACAATCGCGTGTTTTTCCCCCTGGCGCACCAGGTCCGCCGCACCCCGGCCGGCCCTGTCCGTCCACATGCACCGGCCGGTTAAGCCCCACTCGATGGCCGCCAGGATGGAGGTTTTGCCGGCGTTGTTGCCGCCGACGAAAAAGTTGATCCGGTCCAGGTTAAGCTCTGTTTTTTTGTGGTTGCGGAAGTTTTCGATGCTTAGTTTGTTGATTCTCAAAACAGGCGCCTCCTCCCGTTACCGTTGCCATTGCCAATGACTTCCGCCTGCCTGGCTTCAGCTCTATCCTGCAACCAGTTTGGCGGATCCGGCCATACCGGCGATGTTGCGATTTTGAAGCCGGCCGGCGGCTTACCCGGCAGGCGTGACTCTGTTTGAGACTTAGCAGGCGGCGGGACCTGTCGACTGTCCCCCTGGGCTCTCTGGCGGCCTTCCGGCGGCAGGTTGTCGTCGTCAAGTTCCCCGCGGTAGGCAGCCGCGCCGATGCCGAAGAACGCGATGGCCTTCTTGATGGCGTTGGTCAGAGCTCCCTTTCTGGCGTCAGCTTTGAGCGCGGAGACGTGCCCGCCCGGGGTCTTCGGCGTCTCGGCCAGGACCTGGAAACCGCCCGGGGTCCAGTTGCCGAGTTGAATTATCACGTCGTAGCCCACCTCGTAAGCCTTCCTCCCGGTGCTGTACTCGCCTTCGTCGCAAAATACTTCTTCTGAAATGATGCGCCAGTGCCCGAGGCCGGCCACGTTGTTCAAGACGTCTATGCAGTACTGGTAGCCGTAACCGTCAGTGTCATAGCCTTTCCGGGTCTCGCGCCCTTTGGTGCGCTGGATCGCCTCGGCCGGCAGTTCTTTGCAAAAGCCGTGGTAAAGCGCGGGCAGGTCGAGCAGTGTGAGCTCCCCCGGCATAGCTCCGGTTCCCTGGTGGACACCGGTGGCGCCGGCGAAGTCGCCTTTACTTGCTGTAGCGGTCATTTAACTTGCCTCCTTTTCAGTTGGTAAATAGTCAATTGGCAAATCGTCTTCGTCCAGGTTGAAAAACAGGTTGATCACGTCGCTGTCCTGTTCCACGGTAAACCAGGAGAACCAGCCTTCCCGTCCCTGGTAGCGGACGGGCCTGCCCGCCGCCCTGACCTCCTGGCCAAACCCGCCGGCCAGGATGGCCCCGGCGATTCTTTCGCCTTGCTCCCGTGTTAACCCGTGGCTGCTGATAGTTACATTGACACTGTCCAGGCCGTGCTGTCTTAATGCTTCCTTTAACATCTCCAGCGCAGCGCACACTGCGCCTGTGCCGGTAACGCCGCTCTTAACCACTTGCCGCAACCTCCTTTTGGGTTTGCTGAATCTGTTCCATAACCAGATCTACAAGAATGCCGGCCAGCCGTTCCAGGCGTTCGCCGGCGTCCTCAGGGCTGACGCCAATCACCTCCCGCTTTATCGTTTCCAGACCGTCTTTGGTCCGGTGGGCTGTTAGCTTCACGAAAACGGTCTTCATATCTAACCTCCGTGATTAAGCAATTAGCACATATGCGTAAAGCCTACTCAATAGGCAAAAAAAATTCACTAGCTTCACAATGGAGGACGGCGCACAGGCTCTCGATCACTTTAACGCTGGGTTCGCGTCTGCCGCTGAATATATTTGAGAGGTAGTTAGGCGTAATGCCGATCTGCCTGGCTACGTACTCAGACCGCAAACCCTTGCTGTGTATGAGCGCCTTAAGTTTTTTCCCGGAGAATTTCATTGTGTCACCTCCCTGCACCGATAAGCTTAAAGCTTACCCGCTTGCTTTTAGTATAATATAAGCGAAAAGCTTAGTCAATAAATTTTTCATCAATTGGTTAAACTTTACTTAAACAAAAGTAAGCTTTATGCTATATTATTGTTAGGGCAGGTGTTGTTAGTTATGGCTTATAAGAATGAGGTTTTAGCCAAACGTATTAAAGAAGAGCGCCTCAAAAAAGGCTGGACCCAAAAGCAGGTCGCCGCAATGCTCGGGGTGGAGGTCGGCACGTTTTCCGGGTACGAGCGGGCCTACCGGACGCCGGAGACCAAAACGCTGGAGCAGTTGGCCGATCTTTACGGCGTTTCGGCTGACTATTTGCTGGGGCGGGACGAGTCGTGGCTGGAAAAAGACAGCCCGCCGCAGGAAATTGAACTGGAGCAGTTTATCCGGGAACATCCCAACCTGCGGGTTTTTGGCGACCCCCTCAGTGAAGACGTCAAGGACGACGTCATGCTGGCATTAAAAACAGCCTGGGAGGTATTAAAAAAACAGAGGGCTGACAGGGAGCCCAAAGGATCGTGATTTTATCGAAATGGCATTGTACGATAAAGCGCGGGAACTTGCCGTAAACGGCGAGAAACCGCTGGAGATAGCCGCTTCGCTGGGTATTATCCTATTGGAAGTACCATTTAAGGCGATTAAAGGAATAGCCTTATCTTTGCGGGGGAAGAAATTTATTATGATAGATTCCGGCCTGACCGAAATAGAAAAGCAGCTTGTGTGTGGCCATGAATTGGGCCATTTTTTATTGCACCCGGACACAAACTTCCTCTTTGTCCTGGATAAAACAGGCTTTTACTCAAAACACGAGTACCAGGCCAACCGTTTTGCCTGTACGTTGATGCTCGGGGAAGAAGCTGAAAAGTACGGCTGCGAGATAGGGGAGGCGGCTGCGGCAGGCCGGCTGGATAAAATGGTGGAAATCATCGGCCGGTTGGCAAAAGGAGATGATATTTAGTGTCGGCGGTTATTTATGCCCGGTTCTCCAGTGACAACCAGCGGGAGGAAAGCATCACCGCCCAGGTGCGGGCCTGCACCGAGTACGCCAGGCGGAAGGGGTATCCGGTGGTCAAGGTCTACACGGACGAGGCCCGCTCTGCGACTACCGACGACCGGCCGGGGTTCCTAACAATGATTGACGACATCAAGAGCGGCAGGGTAGAGGCTCAGTTTCTATTAGTTCACAAGCTGGACCGCTTTGCCCGCAACCGGTATGACAGCGCGGTTTACCGCAGGACGCTGGCCTCAGCGGGGATCCGCCTTATCGCTGTGGACCAGCCCCTGGACGACAGCCCGGAGTCGGTTCTCCTGGAAAGCCTCCTGGAGGGCCTGGCCGAATACTACTCCAAAAACCTGTCCAGGGAAGTAATGAAGGGTATGAAGGAAAACGCATACCAGGCCAGGTTTAACGGCGGGTGGGTCCCGCTGGGGTACAACGTTATAGATGGTCATTACTCAATTAATGAACAGGAAGCGCCTGTTATCAGGCTGATTTTTTCCATGTTCCTGCAGGGCCACGGTTACATTAAAATAATGGACAAGTTAAATGAGCTCGGCTACCTTACCAGGCAGGGCAGGCCTTTCGGGAAGAATTCAATATATGAGATACTGCGCAACCCTAAATATGCCGGTTACTATACCTACAACCGGGCGCCCAGGAGGTTGAACGGCAAGCGCAACTGGCGCATCAGGAAAGATGAAGGTGAAATTATCACCGTGCCGGGCGCTGTCCCGGCTATCATACCGGAGGAGGATTTCAGGAAGGTGCAGGAAATTATGGACGGCCGAAAAAAGACGGGACCGCGGCAGAAGAGCGGGGAGCTTTATTTCCTCACCGGCAAGGTGGTCTGCGGTGAGTGCGGCGCGGCGATGGTGGGGAACTCCAGCAGTAGAAAAGCCGGCGCCGAGCCGGTGCGTTACTATGAATGCAACCGGAAGATGCGCACCAGGGACTGCGGCAGCAGGAGAATCCGCAAGGATTACCTGGAAAATTACGTGCTGGGTGTAGTCGAGCAAAACATGTTTTCCCGGGATAAGCTTCCCGAATTGGCAGGAAAACTGGTCATGCTGGCAAGGGATAAGGGCCGGCAGAATGCCCGGGATGAAAAGGCCTTTAATGATGAGCTGGCGGATATTGACAAAAAGATCGGGAATATCGTCAAAGCTATCGAGGACGGGGCCGAATACGACATTCTATCCGGCCGCTTAAAGGAGCTGAAAAAGAGGAAAGAGGAGATACAGGAACACTTGAACACCCTGCGCTCGCCTTTGTCAGCTATTACTGAGGAAATGATAATCAAGTATTTATCCGCCACCCAAAAAGACATGATGGACAGGCCTGACCAGCTGTCCAAAAAGAAAATCGTGGACCTGTATGTCCACGAAATTAAGGTTTTTTCTGATAAAGTTGATGTTATGCTTAAGCTTGACTTTGGTGCGGATAAAGATGGTGTCGGAGGCGGGACTTGAACCCGCACGGTTACCCACACGCCCCTCAAACGTGCGCGTCTGCCTATTCCGCCACTCCGACATATTATGCAGGAATACCGGCAGGAACGGCTTTTAATGTCCCTGCCCTCTTCGCAAAAGCTATTATATCAGAGGTGTATTTTAAAAGCAAGTGGTGGTCCCGACTATTTTAGAAAATA
>JAKORA010000349.1 GCA_029778075.1 Bacillota bacterium
AGACAAGATGAACTTTATTCTTGATAACCTGGATAAATTAAAATTTTTAAGAGATATCCCGGAAGAAAAATTCTACAATGATTTCAGGAATATTGAGTCAGCAAAGTACCTGCTGCAGATTACTATCGAATCAATGATTGACATAGCCAATCACATTATAGCCAGAAAACGTATGGGAAGGCCAAAGACATACGGCGATAGTTTTACCCTTCTTCAGGATAATAAAATTATTTCACCGGAAAAAGTTAAAGTGTTTAAAACAATGGTTAAGTTTCGTAACAGAGTAGTACACCTTTACCAGGAGGTAAACCCTGCCGAAATATATAAGATCTTGCATAATAACCTTCAGGATTTTACTGGTTACCTGGAACAAATCCGCAAGTATATCACAGAAAAATGAATCAGGCACTTTTTGTCGTGCAAGCAAGATGCTATAACCAAACAGTGGCTTGAAACAGCTTCATCCGCTAACCCAAGGGATGCTTTTCGATGGCCTGGCGCACCTCTTTCTGCGTCACATGCAGGGCAGAATAAAACGGAACATGGCCACGTTACGGGCCGGGTAGCGGAACTCGGCCGCCGCTTCCAGCAGCGCCGCCGCCTCTTCTTCCGTAAAATAGACCGGCAGCCGCTTGGCCGTCTTCACGCTTTGACTCAAGTTTGACAGCAAAACGGCATTTTGAATGCCATTGGAGCGAAAAAACCCTTTAAACACGGGACTTGTCTTTTAAAAATGTGAAAAGTGTAGTGCCATGAAATAATGTATTTATGCTTTACATCCTCATGCTGGACATGGTATAATTGAGATGCCATGTTCACGCGGACTAAAACATTTACCAACAAAGACGGCACTAAAAGGACCTACCTGCAACTCGTTGAAACCCGGCGGGAAGGGAACAAGGTGCGCCAAAAGGTAGTGGCCAACCTGGGCAGGCTGGAAGACCTGCAAGACGGCCAGCTCGACCGGCTCATCGAAAGCCTCAGCCGCTTTTCCACCAGGGAATGGGTCCGCCTGGAAGCGTTAAAGCTGGGGGTTAAACAGGCGCCCCAGTGGGGACCCGCCCTGATCTTTTACCACCTGTGGCAGCATCTAGGCTTGGAGAAGATACTGAACAAGCTATTTGCAGATACCCAGGCCGTTAGCGGGTACACCGAAGCGGTTTTCGCCATGGTTTTAAACCGGCTGGTGGAGCCCCGCTCCAAACGGGGCGTGGACAAGTGGGTTGAAAAGGTATACCGCCCCCAATTTAAAGAGCTGGAGTTGCACCACTACTACCGCGCCCTGGACTATCTGGCTGAATTCAAGGACCGGGTGGAAGAAGAGCTTTTCTTAAACGTGCGCAATATTTTCAATCTGAAGCTGGACCTGGTCTTCTGGGATACCACTAGCAGCCTGTGTGAGAATTCTTCCCAAACAGGCAAGATTTAGGATCTCGATGTCGAATTAGATAGTATGAAAAAGTTTAAAGACTATCAACCTAACCAACTGATGCTTGTTCCGATTTGCATGAATGAATGGCTGCCCGCCGACCACCCGGTACATTTCATAAGCGAGGTGGTTGAAAAGCTTGATTTAACGTTAATATACCGTAGTTATCGGGATCGTCGGGGCCAGCCACCGTTTGACCCAAGGATGATGGTTAAAGTAT
>JAKORA010000350.1 GCA_029778075.1 Bacillota bacterium
AAAAATAGGCATAAAAAAAGCGCCCCTCTTTCGAGGGGCATGAGTGTATGGAAACAGGAGGTGTTTATGGCTCTATGAAATTTTTGAAGCCTTTGGCCACTGCCAGGTGGAATCTATTTCCCTCTTGAAGTGTGTACTTTAACAAAAAGCCCCGGCCTAAACCGGGGGATCCTCTTTCTTTGCTCTGGCAATATCCACCGCTGCCTCGCCGAAGATGTAACCCAGGGCCAGGGCAACTAATTTCCAATACAGCTCACTGTCTATATTGAAGCCAAGACCTTCCGATAAAATAATAAAAGCCGCGCTGGCCACGGCTACCCAAAACTTTCGACTAGATAGTTTTTGCTTCCAGAATTCCTTCACTATATCTCCTCCTTGTCATTTCGTATTTCAATCTCCCGCTTTTTTATACCGGCCAATGCCCAAAGCTCCACCGTAGTGAAGCCGAACCATGCCCCAATAAGCGCTGTCGGCTCCGTTCCAACACGATAAAAAATAAACAGCACTGCAATGGTAAAGGCAGCGTTGAGTATTATTACTAAAGATACTATTGCCTTTGAGAATTTCACTTCTTATTCACCTGCTTATGATACCGGTGTAACATCGTCACCACCTGCTCCCTGGTGACTGCCCCTTTGGGATTCGTGCCATCCGTGATTCCTTCCTTGATAGCCCACTCCCAAGCTTCCTTGGCCCAGCTAGAAGGAGTATTCTGTTCTGTCACTTTATCAGCTCCTTTCAGCTTATCCAACTCACTTTCCACCATATCAAAAAACCTTTGCCATCCCATGTCTAACGTTCGGTGCGGACAATATTTGCCGCTAAAGTCTTGGTGTTTCTTAACTCGGTCAATACCCCAGTCTTTTTCTTTAAGTTTATAGGCTATAAATTTAGCGGCTAACTTCTCAGCTTCTTCAAAACGTTTGCCGCCAGATTTTGAGTAGCAAATCTCAATACTCAGGCCCTTTCTATTCCCGGGACCATTGCTCCCATCACCTGCATGCCA
>JAKORA010000351.1 GCA_029778075.1 Bacillota bacterium
ATGCCGAAACCCATTTACGGGGTGAACGGTTCCGGGATGCACACCCATATATCCCTTTACAAAGACGGGAAGAACGCCTTTTATGACCCGGCGGGACCGTACCAATTAAGTGAAACGGCCCTCCATTTTATCGGGGGGCTCCTGACCCATGCCGGCGCTTATACCGCGGTCACCAACCCGCTGGTCAATTCCTATAAGCGCTTGGTCCCCGGGTATGAGGCGCCGGTCTATATCTCCTGGTCGGCGACGAACCGCAGCGCCCTGGTGCGGGTCCCGTCTTCCCGGGAAGAAGGAACCCGGGTGGAGGTACGCAGCCCGGATCCCAGCTGCAACCCGTATCTGGCTTTTGCGGTCATGATCGCCGCCGGCCTGGACGGAATTAAAAAGAAGATCCAGCCGCCGCCTTCCGCCCAGAAGAATATCTACCAGATGTCCGCGGCGGAGCGGGAAGCCGAAGGGATCAAAAGCCTCCCAGCCGACCTCCGGGAGGCCCTGACGGAGATGGAAAACGACCCGCTCATTCGGGAGGTTTTAGGCGAACACATTTATCAACACTTCCTAAACGCCAAAACCATTGAATGGGACCTCTACCGTACCCATGTTCATGACTGGGAAATCCAGCGGTATTTGGGGGTCTTTTGACAAAAAGAAATCCATCCGGCCACGTTAAATAAAAAGCCCCTTTTTGAAGGGGCTTTTTATTCTGCTCACTTCCCTGCCTCCGGCACCGTTGGCTCCGGTGCTTTCGGGGTATCAATCCGCAGGGTTTTCCCCCGGTCTCTTTGGTCTTTCGGGATCTGCTGGCAATTTCCTTGAAATACCGCGCCTTCCTCCACCACGAGCAGGGACATTTTTGCTTCTCCTTCCACCACGGCGGTGGGTACCAGTTCCAGTTTACCGGAGGCCTCAAGTTCACCCTTGATTAACCCGGCCACTGTAATATTCCTGGCTTTGATCTTCCCATGCACCTGCCCGCTTTCTCCTACTACCAGATCGCTCTTGGTAATAATATCGCCTTCGAATTTCCCATCCACCCGGATTGTCCCTGAGGATTCCAACCTCCCGGTGAGGGAAGATTCTTGTCCAATCAAGGTGTCGATTTTTTTATTAGCAGCCATTTCCGTAGTGCTCCCCCGCTTCACAACAACTCCTCCTTCTTTTCTCCCTGTGGATTATTGCCATAGATAAGTAGTGGGGTTTACCGGTTTGCCGTTAACATGTACTTCGTAGTGCAGATGGGGGCCGGTCGTGTTCCCGCTATCTCCCGAATACGCCACAACTTGTCCCTTGCTTACGTATTGGCCCTGCCTGACTACTAAATTCCGGTTATGCGCATAAAGAGTCCGGTATCCGTATCCATGATCAATAATTACCGTCCATCCATACCCGCCATAGAAATTGGCCCGTACGACCCGTCCGCCTGCAGCAGCACGGATAGGGGTGCCCTTCCGCGCTGATATATCAATCCCGCGGTGGAAATCATGTTTTCTGGAGATGGGATGGATGCGATACCCAAAGCCCGAGGTTATTCTCCCGTACACCGGCCAGATAGTCGGGGTGTAATCTAGTTCTTTATTAAAGGCCTTAAGATCCGCATATAGTTTTTCCAGTCTCTCTTCGGATTTTTCCAACTCTTTTTCGACGAACTCCAGGTTGGCATTGAGGATCTCCAGTCTGGTCAGGTCATTATCAGCACTGGAGAGGTTGTACGAGGGAAGGCTAATCGGCCGGTAAGCATACCCGCGGCTAGCAGATCTGCTCTGCCCGGCTTTGACGAGGATGGAATTGAGGGTCTCGCGGATCTCGGCAATTAATTTATTGGTATTATTCAGCCGTTCCTCCATCTCGTGGGTTTTTTCGATCGAGGGGTTGATTTGCTTGAGGTCCCGTTCCTGACGGGCGATGATATCACATAACTGGTCAATCTTTTGCTCCTGTTGGCTGATTTTGAGCAAACGCCAGGGATACCGGAATAGGAAATAGAAATTCGCCACCAGTAAGCAGAAGAGAAAAATTGTGAGGAAAAACGGGATATTCAGACTCTTGGTTGTCCCTTGGAAATTGGGAACAACCATGACGGTATAGCCTTTATCCCGTTTCTTCTTTATGTAAGCAATTAGTTTCTGCCATATCTGCATCGGCTCTCTCCACCCCTTTTAAGCCGCTCCCTCTGGTGTTCTGGAGTATATATCTATATATCGAAACAAGCCTTACCCATGACAAAACAGGCGGGAAAACCCGCTGATGAGATATTCTCCATATTTTGCTTAAATCCTTCTAATTAGCGATTAATTTTTTTCTGATTTGTTACTTAAAGCCCGTGCTAAAACCTGTTCTTCCTCTTCAGACAAGGGATAACTGGATTTACCGTTTTTGATAGCCTTGGCATAGACCCGTGATTCTTCCCGTCCATAAATACTGCTCAAAACAACACCGTCCCCTTTGCGATCCAGGATAACCAGGGAAAAGCTTTGCTCCCCGCCGGTATTGGCAAAGGCCTTATACCTCATTAACGACCATTTTTGTAAATAGCCCAGGGCCTCTTCGCGGTTTCTAGCCAGTTCCTCTTCCACCAGGGAAAGGCGCTCTTCAAGCCTCTTTGTCCTCTCTCCCAAGCTCATAAGTACTTCTTCCAGGTTTATTTCTCCCTTGCCGGTCAACAACCGCCGGTACTGCCGGATTAAATTACGCAGACGCCAACCGATGGCCAGCAAGATTATTACGCCTAATACCTGTATAATAAGCAGGAGCAAGAATAGGTTTTCATCCAGAAACATTATAAGTCTCCCCTTTTTTTGCCCTTTTAATTAAAATAATTCTCTTGCCGTAGATTATCCTCTATTCCCGCTTGAAAAAATTTTTGCTGAACAGAACACCTGTTCTGTGCCGGAGCGTTCCACCCCTGACCAACTGCTAACCGGGACCACCGCCAACCTTTACCATGCTTATATGGAAGTCAAGTTTGCAGCCGGCACTGTAGCCGGCCGCAGTTTGGCTATGATCTTTAGTTTTTTGCAAACCCAAATCACAACGCTGTTTCAGGCCGGATCGTGCACCCGGCTAAAAAAAATGTTTCACGTGAAACATTCAGACCAAACGAGACCGGCTGTTCAAAACTGCTTGGGGGAAACAAGGATCTCGACGATCCTTTCCAGCTCTTCCATGGAATAATACTCGATTTCGATTCGCCCGCCCTCTTTGCCTTTTTGCCTTTTAATATCCACCTTGGTCCCCAGGGTTCGCGTCAAGTCTTCAATCAACGCCTGCAACTGCAGGTCGGGTTCGAGCTCTTTTCTCCCGGGCTTGCTTAGTCCGGGCAATGTTTCACGTGAAACATTGCCCTTCGCCCATTGGCGTACCAGGTCTTCAGTTTCCCGGACAGACAGGTCATTTTTGAGGATCTCCTC
>JAKORA010000352.1 GCA_029778075.1 Bacillota bacterium
GGAGGAACGGAAAAAACCTATTGGGGCACAGAGTACCCTACATTCCACCCCTTCCCAGGAGAGGTTCTGTGCGAAGGTATTATTGCACAGGGCGACGCTGGAAGGATGGGAAGCGGACAACAGCTTATTGCTGTTATGCCGGCAGGCATAGTCTTCCGCACCGGTTACAGCGGCAGACTGTACGGGCATCCAGCAGCGCACTATTATATCTACAAAGACGGGCGGATACTGTCCGCTACCTGGGACGAGCGGGAAGTATCAGACATTTTCTGAAAATTAGAATGAAGGGAGAGTTGAAAGATGAAGATAGAAAAAATCACAAATCTTGATTGTTTCCGTGACTTCTCCCATGGAGCGAAAATTCGCACTGAAAGCGGGCGTTCTCTTGGGGCAACCTGTGACCCCAGGGAAGCCGAACGCATAATTAAGACTTATTTTAAAACCGAATTTTTCCCCGAACCAGTGCACGTGTACTTTGGCGGGGAAATCGGACAATGCGGAACGTGGGGGTACACGTTCCGTATTGCAGAGTAAGGTGTATGAGGGCGGTAAAGCTCCAGTGAAATATCCCTGGAGCCTGAACCTCGCCTTATAGGTAGACTAGCTTTTGTGACGGGATTATCCCGGTAATATACAAACCCGGTCACAAGCCGGAGCGGACAAAAAGAAAGGAGGATTATTATGAGGATTATTAAAGCAGGAACAGAAGTTAAAGTAAAAATAGTTGGCGAGACTATTTATAATGTGGCGAAAAAGCTCGCCAACGGTAACTATCTCTTCATTAGGGATAGTTACGTAAAGGGAGAGACCTGCAGAGATGGATTTTTCCATCTTAGGCAGGCAAGGGAAATTAAGCCAAAGAAGCTAGGTCAAAATGTAAAGTTTTGGCCTAGATTAAGAAAAGCCTGCCACGTTGCAGGCGTTAAACGAATTAATATCCCCGGCGGGGATGTGCCTATACATTACAATGACGAAATAGTTATTCCTGACTTTGCAGTATGCGGGAGCCACTACTTCGTGGTTCCCAAAAAAGACATTAAGTTTTTGTTAGAATGCTTGCCTCTAGATGAGGCAGGCAA
>JAKORA010000353.1 GCA_029778075.1 Bacillota bacterium
AGAACGGGGAGCAGTGGAACAGTATCTTACTGATAAATGGTTTAGCGAGCCGGATCCTGAACCGATCTCGGCGGTTCACTTTACTCCCACCCCGAACCTGCGGGAAGGGACAGAGAATGTAGCCTATGGAGCTATTGTCGGCACACTATCGGCGACGGACGGTATTGGGGAGATCACCTATTCACTGGCAACAGGTAAAGGTGATGCCGATAACGGCCGCTTTGTTATTGACGGCAACAAAGTAAAAGTAGCCGGCGAGGCTCTTACTGCAGGAACCTACAACTTCCGTGTAAAAGCTGCAGATGATAAAAACGAAGTGGAAGGCAACTTCAGTATAACAGTAGCAGAGAAATCAGAACTGCCGACGGAAGGCCTGGTTCTCTGGCTTGATGCTCACGATTATGATGCGGGAACCGGTGTATGGCCTGACCAAAGCGACAAAAACAATACGGTAGAGCAAACCAGTGCCAGTGATCGGCCTAAAAAAGCTAACGCGGAAGAACTGGGAGGAAAACCGGTCGTTCAGTTTGACGGCTCGAGCTATTTAGACCTCACCTGGGCAGACGGCTCCTTGAAGCCTGATCCTAATCATATGACCATGTTCCTGGTTATAAAAAATGAAAGTGAGGGTAAAACTCAGGTAGTTCTGGGCAACTATGGTAGCGAAAATGAATTTGCTATCATCAGAAGTTCGCAGTCTCCCTTTAATGTGGTTGCGCGTATTTTCGGTGGCGGCTATAGCTGGGATAGCTGCACATTTACTAACGATTCGGGGCCTTATGTCCTGACCTTTGACTGGAATTCCTCACTCATGAGGACATTTGTGAACGGCGTTGAAGCCGATACGCAAAGCAGTACCCGAACGATTGATTGGAAAAATACGACAATCGGTCGCAGCGGTACAGGTTCTACAAACTATTGGCAAGGCTACATCGCGGAGATCATGATTTTCGATCGCGTTCTTTCCGATAATGAGCGGCAATCAGTAGAAGAATATCTTTATGATAAATGGTTCGGTTCGCTATAGCCTGAACCCATTTCAGATGTTCACTTTACTCCCGCCCTAGGCCTGTGGGAAGGGGCAGCCAACGAATGCTGTTGTCGGCACCTTATCGGCAACTGCTTGAAGCTGACACCTATTGCTTCCGGGTGAAGGCTAAAGATGAAAAAAAAAGCAGTTGAAAAGAGCTTTACCATAATTGTAAAAGAAGAACCAGACTTTCCAGATGAAGGCTTAGTGCTCTATTTAATAAAATACCGTGTAAAGGGCTGCTGCATAAGCACTTAGCTTGCTCTTTAGTGCAGCAGCCCTTTTAACCGTACTGAAATCTATTTCCCGTGTTATATAAGCAGGAGACGAAGAGGTTTTGCTTAGTTTGAAGATATTGCCATTTTTGCTGTGGAACCAATATAATGTTACTTTCGTCTAAAAATCAAAGAGGGTAACGCCTTTATAAAGATATTACAGGGGGGAGACTTTTGGTAACACGATATATTTCCTTGCTTATGTGTGTAATGGTGGCACTTTTAGCTTTAACAGGTTGCAGTGATTCAGGAGAGAGCAATGAGGTTTCCTTTAAGGCCATTGTCCTCGAGAACAACCAGACCCACTTGCTGGTAGAACCTGAAGAGGGTTCCTCTGAGTTAAGCTCTGCCGACCGGATTATGGTTTCAGTCAGCGAGGCAACTCTGTTGGACTCCCAGGATAAAGAGATTACTATAGATGATATTAAAAGCGGGGATCTGGTCCAGATTGATTATGATGGGCAAATCGCTGAGAGCTATCCCGCCCAGATTAGCGGGTGCTCCAGAGTCAAAGTGTTACAATCCTCCGATGAGCAGGAGGGGGATGACAGCGATGGTTTTGCCCAAGAAACACAAGAAATTCCATTTGAAAAGGGTTTTTACAGGCCGGATTTTGACAGCTTGCCGGAGGAGATTGCCAACTGGGTTAATTACTCCCTGGAAATCCCCTGTGTGCAGGGAAAAATGCACGGCGGCGATCGCTATGTGTTGATAACGGAAGGGATGAAACCTTCAGGCGGTTATGAGGTAAAAGTAGAAGAGGTTCTCAAGCATCCGGACAGACTGGAGGTTAAGGTCAAGTCAACGTCACCGCGAGAGGGGGAACCGGTGGATACAATGATCACCTGCCCCTTTGATCTGATTATCGTGGAAGAGGATGAGCTGCCTTTAGCCTTTACAGATGTGGATGACCCGGATAGATATTTTATGAAGCTTTTAGGTCTGGAAAAAATAGACCGCCCGATCGTTGCCTCCTCGGATTGGATTAAAATATTCAGCCCCCGGCCGGAAGAAAAAATTGAAGGGGCGATTTCTCTGGCAGGTATTGCCTGTGTATTTGAAGGAAATGTCAGCTATGAGCTGCTTGCAGAGGATAATAATGTACTGCACAAGGGCTTCACGACGGCAGCAATGGGGGACTGGGGCTATTTTGAAGAGGAGATCCCTGTTCCGGCGGATTATAACGGTGACCGGCTGATTTTACAGTTATACAGTGTAAGCGGGAAAGACGGCTCGAAAATGTTTATTGTGGATATTCCTTTATATCTTCCCTAGCAAGATAGGTTTGGCATGTCAGGGTCCAGTTCTCAACATAATGGCCTAAAGCCCATTCGGCCATGATGACCTCTTCGCCATCTTTTAAGGGGATCCTCTCCAGAGGGTGGGCGGCAAGGTTCTCCTGAGACATCCTATATACTATTATCTCCTTATCTGTAATCACCAGCGCCAGATCTTTAGCAGGTGAGGTAAACACATCAATGGCGCTGGGGACCTGGTTCTTAACTCGGGTCCAGGGGATGTTCAGGTTATTATAAAAGACCACGTGGTCGGGCGGAATGACGGTAATATTGTAATCCGCCTCCTTGTATGTATCGGTATTCCCGTTTTCCCTTGCGCCTGCTTTCCCCCCTTTTTGGGGGTAGTTAATCCGGCCTTTGAAAATCCAGTAGCCCATTTTTCTTGCCAGGCCGTAATTATCCTCATCCTGCAGGTTGACCTCCTCTTTCAAGCCGAGCTGCTGCAGCAATTTCTGCTGCCCATGCTCCATGGCCGCAACAGCTTCCGGGCCCGCCAAATCCGAAAATTTGACTGCCTTCATTACAGGCAGGCTGTCAACGGCGTATATTCGCCGTTGACTTTTTTCATTTGAGCTGCCGTCCCTTAAGGATACTTGTCTTATCCTTTCCTCAACGGAAACATAATCATTGCCGATATAGTCAATCCGGCGATGGATATAACCCTCTTTCCCTTCCCAGCGGCTGGGATCCAAAGCGGGCTCCACAGGATCTTCTTCTTCTTTCTCCTCCTCCTGCCCTAAAATATTGTTAACGAGTAAAATATCCTCCTCTATTTCCCCCTCAGTTTTTCTAACCACCTGGAGCCGATAAAAGCCGCTTCTTCTGGGAAATAAAATTGTCCCTATCTCCAACACAGGGGCTAGCTTCCCCTCTGCCAGTGCCACCCAGAGTGTGCGGTATTGTGCGCCTGTATAACCCTGATCGTCCTCCCCCGGGGCGCGCAGCCCGAGCAGCACGCCTGTTTGGTTGCCTGAAAAATCACCTGCCGGGCTGCCGGTGCCAGACATAGCCGCCGTACCTGCTGTGGTTCCCTCTGCAGTCACAAAGGGGGAAAAGATGGTTTCATCGACTTCATCGGCGATCTTTTTAACAAGATAGCTGTTGTTAAAAAGATTCAACAACAGTTCGTCGTCATTTTCCCGCAGCAGTTCACAGAAAAAAAGGTGGCTGTCGGAAAGGGTGAAAACCTCTATTTCCTTATTTTTAAAACGAAAGCCCTCCGGAAAGGCCTGGTGATGATAGAGCAGATAAGCCTCTGCCTCGACTCTTTTAACCTGAAAGCGGGGGTTGCTCAAAAGGTGCTCGCCCAGCAGAACATATTTATCCGAAAAGTGCAGGGTTTTGCCGATCCATTCCTGCGCCGGCTCCCCTGCTGCAGCCCTATCCTCCTGCAGGAGCGCAACGATCTCCCAGCTCCCCTGCAGGGGGAGTTCAAGGTTCCGGGGAGGGATAATTCTTAAGGTATACTCCGAGTTTAGGCCGGTGCAGCCGCCGGCCAGGATTCCTGCAAGCAGCAGGAGAAGGACGGCCTGAAAGATTTTCCTCACTTTTCGCTCACCGCTTCCCGTGGTAATGTAATCGTTACCTGAGTGCCTTGGCCAACCTGGCTGGCGATCTCCAGCTTCCCCTTCATCAGCCGGATAATTTCGTCGGCCAGCGATAGGCCGATGCCGCTTTGCGATTTGCTGGATTTCCCCTTAAAAAACTTTTCTTTAACATGGGGCAGTTCCTCCGGGGGAATTCCGCAGCCGTTGTCTGTGATGTAAAAGTAGAGTTGTTCGTTGTCTGCGACTGCCTGCAGGGAGACCCGGCCGCCGGGAGCGGTAAACTTAAAGGCATTGTCCAGGAGATTGATAAAAACTTGCTTCAAGCGGTCTTCATCGGTATAAAGGAAGGTGTCGGCCCCCTCATATTTAATCTGGAAGTCTATTTCTTCCCGCAGGGCCCTGGGGGTAAGCTGGATGTGCAGGTGTTCCAGAAGATCAGGGAGGTTGACCTTCTTCTTTTTTAGCGTAATCCTGCCGGAGACAAACCTGGAGAAATCCAGGAGCTCGGCTACCATGGCCGTCAGCCGGTCGCTTTCCTTTTCAATAATATCCAGGCCGTCTTGCAACAGCTCTCTGTTTTCAAAACCTTGCTTGAGGGTAACGGCCCAGCCCTTGATGGAGGTCAGCGGTGTGCGTAGCTCGTGGGAAACTGAAGAAATAAAATTGTTTTTCAGTTCATCTTTCTTGATAATCTCACTGGCCAGATAGTTCAGCGTTTCGGAGAGTTTGCCGATTTCATCCTTGGATCTCTGGGGGCTTTTTACCTCAAAATTACCCCTGGCCATCTCCTCTGCAACCAGGGTAACTTGTTTTAACGGTCCGGTAATCGTGTTGGCTAAAAAAATACTGACCGCGCCGGAAAAGAGAACCACCAAGCCGCCGAATAACAGGTAATTATAAGCTACGCGCCTGATCTCTTCGTTTACCTCCCTCAGGGAGGCGACAAACCGTAAAACCCCCACCTGCTCTTTCCCTACGCGGATGGGGTAGGCGACGGCCATGACCTTTTCCGTATCATAGGGGAGATACCCGACCCAAACTCCTTTTTCACCCTGCAGCGCTGCCTGGACATCGGCCATCTCCCCGGAGAGGTCGTCTATAACCCCCAGGGAATTCATGATTGTGCGGCCCTCCATATCAATAATCTCTACCTGCGCCGTTACCTGCTTCCAGAAAGTATCTACATTATTGAGGACATTTTCCTGCAGCGTTGCATCTGAAAAGTAGCGTTCATATAAAGCTGTAGATGTTTGGAGCTGGTTTACCAGGGTGTCTTCCAGGTTTTTATAATAGCTGTTGCGGATGCCGGTGATTAGAAACAGCTCCATGATGATCACGGTAATCAAAATGATAAACATAAAATTCATGACCAGTCTTCTCTTGATACTAGTCATGCTTACACACCTGCTCCTTTCAAGCGGTAGCCGACTCCCCAAACCGTTTCTATCCATTGGGGAGCAGAGGGGTCATCTTCCAGTTTTTCCCGTATCCTGCGAATATGGACATCTACTGTCTTCAGATCCCCAAAATAATTCTCGCCCCAGACGCTGTTCATGATCTCGTTCCGGCTGAAGGCCTTCCCCGGGTTGTTCATAAACAATTTCATAATGGCAAAT
>JAKORA010000354.1 GCA_029778075.1 Bacillota bacterium
GATGCTATTGGTGAAGCGATGGGAATTGATTTCACTAACAAAAGACTCCGCCTTGGAGATATTAAAAAAATTTTGGCTCAAGCCAAAAAATGAGGTTTTACACTACATATTTGTGACAAAATAGAAAGGCCGCAAAGCCCGTTATTCGCATGGGTTGCGGCCCTTTTTTGCTCTCTTGCGCTGTAAAAGTCAGGATTATAGTCAATGTTAGTGTAAATAATTGCCATGACCGCTCAGATTTGCTAAGATAACTATGGTGGGTTGATTCATTTGTTGTATACCTTAACAATTTCTACGTAGAAAGGGTGCCATTGCTCATGATTGAATTTAAAACCAAGGTGTTAACCACAACGATATTGGACCCACGTGAAAATTTTGACCGAAAAGAAATAGAAACTGAGATTCGCATTGATCCCCTCATTGGGGAAAGCAGCAGGCTGGCCCATTTTGGGAGGCTTAATCCGCAAAAAGAAGATTTCTCCTCCTGGGATACTCCCGAAAACCGCAGCCGCTGTCCTTTCTGCCCTACGAATATCGAAAAGATAACGCCACGTTTTCCGCCGGAGCATCTGCCGGATGGATATCTGCACAAGGGTGAGACAACGCTTCTCCCCAATATCTCTCCATATGATCAGTTCAGCGCTCTGGCGGTAATGAGCCGCGAACATGTGGTACCCCTGGAGAAGCTCTCTCCCCATCTTTTAAAAGACGCTTTCGAGGCGGGGCTGGAATTTTTCCGGATTATCGCTGCCAAGAAATACGAACTGCCCTATTATACCATCATATGGAATTACATGCCTCCTTCAGGAGGCGGTATAATCCACCCTCACCAGCAGCTCATCATCAGCGATACTCCGGGGAATCTTTTCAGGAAAGCTCTGGAAAACAGCCGGCGCTACTACCAGGCTCACCGTCAAAGCTACTGGAAGGAGATCTGCCGTGTAGAAAAAGAGAAAGGCCAGAGGTTCATCGGCGAACTGGAGAGAAGCTGCTGGCTTACCTCTTTTGCGCCGCTGGGCATAATGGGAGAGTTTCTGGGCATCTTCCCGGATGTCCATACCATCTTTGATGTTGATGAAACAGTAGTTGATGAACTGATAAGCGGCCTGGAGCGCCTCTTCAGCTACTTTATATCCCTCAATATATACAGCTTTAACATGGGACTCTTTTTTGCCCCTGCAGGCACGGAACAATATTTTTCGCTGCACCTGCGCCTCATACCCAGGCTTTATTTAAACCTGGTTCACAGGCCGTCTGATATTAATGCAATGCAAATGGTTCTGCAGGAGCCATTTACAGTGGTATATCCGGAAGAACAGTGTGCGGAACTCAGGCCCTTCTGGTAAACACCGGAGGCATGTTACATTTATGTTGGCTGGCCTGCTGCATCGCTTTTATTTTTGACGCTACAGCGGGATTCACTTTCCCGCCCTTTAGATAGCTGTCCAGCTCCATATACGAGAAACCAAGCTCATCTTCATCGCTTTGGCCCTCCCACAGCCCTGCTGTGGGTTTTTTTTCTATTATTTCACGGGGTATCTCCAGGTAAGCGGCTATCTCACGGACCTCTTCCTTTAAGAGATCGCCGATTGGTTCAAAATCAACCCCTGCATCGCCGTACTTGGTAAAATAGCCGATGCTGATCTCGCTTTTGTTGCCGGTACCGATTACCCGGTAGGAGTGCTGGGCGGCAAGGTAATAGAGAACGCTCATGCGCAGGCGGGGTTTTAAATTGGCTGCCGCCAGGCTTACCCCGACCTCATCTGCCTTTTTGTTTTCCAGCGCCAGAAGCATCTCATCAAAGACGCGGTCCAGGCTAACTATTTTATAGGGTATGCTGAATTTTTTCGCGACCAGTTCGGCATGCTCCCGTTCTGTTTCCGGGCTGTAACACGGCATAATTACCCCCAGGCTGTTCTCGGAGAAGGCTTTTCGGCACAAAACCGCCACCACAGCCGAATCGATCCCCCCGCTTAACCCAAATATGGCACCCCGGCCTCCCGAAGAAATTACTTTTTCCCGCAACCAGTTGATAATATCGCGGCACAGGCTTGAAGCGTCCATTCTGGATATCTCCTTTCTTGGTTGTAGCATTTTCTGTTAAAGATTGCTTTTATCTTCCCCGGCTCCCTCGAAAATAAAGGGATAGGCGGGCCATATACCGCTCTTTTCCAGAGAAGTTAAAAACCTTTGGTAGAATGACGGGTAACGAGAGGTAATATATTTCGTTATTTCTCCCATTTCCTGCCTTTTAGTTTTACCCGATACAGGGCAGGGGTTCTCAATAACCGGTAAGTTTTCCAACCGGACAAGGGAGGATACTGTGCTCTGGGTAATGGAAGTCAATGGCCTGATCAGATAGAGATCCTGCCGGCTCAGGTAGGTGTGCGGTTTAAATGTCTCCATTTTTCCGGTATATATTAAATTAAGGAAGAAGGTCTGGATGACATCATCAAGATGATGCCCCAAAGCCACACGGTTGCAACCCAACTCCTTGGCTGCTTTGTGTAAAGCGCCA
>JAKORA010000355.1 GCA_029778075.1 Bacillota bacterium
TAAGCAACCTTGTGTTTCGATAGTACAAGATAATATCGGTGGATACCATTAAACCATTAAGCATATACAGATAAATCACGCCGTCAAAAGCAAAGAAGATTTTGTGTAAGACACCGGCAATATAACCGATCAGGATCGCATATAAGAACAAGACGCTTTTTCCCGCTGTACTCTTTGAGGTCCAGGATTTGTAGATCGAAGTCGGCCACGCGGCGCCGAAACAGACTAGCATTGTTATCTCGAAAATACTCATCGTTTGCTACCTCTTTCCTTGTTAGAAATATTGTTGGTTCCCGCCTTTTTTCTTCCACTCCGTCCTGCCACTTTCCTGCCGCATTTAATGAAAAAAGCTTTCCTGTATCTGGGAAAGCTTAACACAATAAAAATAAGCTAGAAAGTCTTAAAATCAATATTTAAATAATGGTCACAGCAAACAACAACTCTTTTCTTTATCTTTTTCAAAAGCTTTACGCAGTTCCTTTTTTATCTCTTCTTTGGGATTTTCTTCATACTTTTGCTCTTCTCTTCCGGATAAAAAAACAGTCTTTTTCAAATACTCCACATAAAATTCAGTGGGATCTAGTTTCTTCACCTAACCCTCCTCCTTTTTTAACCCCCTTTATTTTAAGTAATAATTATTGAAAAAGTGGTGATTTAACTCAGGTTTAAAATAATGTTTTCTTTTTATCCAGATAAAACCATCACCTTTGGAAATAACAGCTACATCAATCGGTCCTCCTACAGTATACAAATTCTCGTCAAAAGCCATCTGCCTGCGTAAAGAAGTTAGATTCACAAGAGATTCAGCCAGTAAGGCCATTTCCTCAATGGGTAATACTGGAATTACCTTTAAAATTGGCTCTAAATACTCTTCGTTTGAATATTCGTAAATCCCTTGGATAACTTGATCCCATAGACTTTTCAAGTATGCCTTTAGCTTAGCTTTATCCCCTTCAAATATATTATCGTCAATTTCCTCAATTTTATTAAGTACCAAATTTTGGTAATAATGATTTAAAGTTGCTATATACCTTGGATTTATTCCCCTCAAAAAGGTGTGAACCATATCCGACTGAGCAAATGGAATAATAACAAAGTCGTATTCATGATCGATTTTTTTCGTCCTTTTTAGTTTTTTCTTCAAGTAACCTACAATAAACCCTGATATATTATATGAAATTAAAACTGGAAAGATATCTTCACTCCCAAAGCCGGCGAACACCAATCCGGAGTCAAAGACTCCAGAACAGTTTTTAATGAATATATTATAACAACTTTCTTTTAATTTATCTAAATTTTCTCCAAATGAAAGTATTTCATCATTATTGACAAGTGAATCTAAAAGTCCCTCGTACTTATTTTTTATCTTCTCAACAATTTCTTCTGTATTACCTTCTAAGTTTTCTCTCGCCATGATTTCCTTATAGCATTCATCAATTGCTTGATTAATCAAAATCGTTATATCTTTTAGATCGGGTTTTCCTTTAATTTCTTCTGCTTTTTGTCCATATTTATCTTCAAAGACCTTCTTGATTTCTTGAAACAAACTAATAACAGCGATTTTAAAATATTCTTCCTCATATGGAGTAAAAATACGCTCATTTTTGTAAAGAAACTTAAAAAATTCTTCTGCATAATCTTCCAAATGTTTAAAACTTTTTCTTCCGATATACTCCCTATATTCTTTAATTAAAGTTTCCCATGGCACTCCCATAAATTCAGCGTTGTTATAAATCATTATTCCCACAGGCTCGTATTTCGAGAGCATGAACAATTTATTCTCTGTATTATAAAACCTAGCATGATTTTCTATAGTAATCGTAACAGCGCTATCTGCTGCTAAAGCAACAGCGCGTTTATTTAGTACAGCAATTTCAGCTGTCATCTTAACCACCAACTTTTTGTTTTTGTTTAATTTTCTCCTTTATTTACCATTTTCCTTCTGTGTTATTACCTAGGCATTAACCTATCCTTTTTACACCTAACTCTTAACTTTACCCGTCTAAATACCGTTAAGGCAGGAAAAATGAGGAATAAACAGAATATCTATTATCAATTCTTCAATTAAAACTAGGAGAAAAAACCATGGCCCGCTTGGAAGAATTAATACCAGGAACGGTCATTAACGGTCTTTTGCCCAACAAGCCGGTGACGATTATTAATGTCCAATGGCACGGGTCTGATGTGATTGAAGTCACCTACAAAGATGGTTCCGGGGCATTGGGTAATGAGCTTGTTTTCCGCGACCGCGAACCGGAATTTGAAATCCCAAAAAAGAACCTTCCCTGGTCCTTTACGGGAGACGCTGCATTATTCAAACTGGTCTCCGAGGCTTACCGGATCCGGCTGGCTTATTTGTTCGATCCCCTGCTGGCGATTCATACCTCTCTGCTGGAACCGCTCCCCCACCAAATCACCGCCGTCTATGGGGAGATGCTAAACCGGCATCCCCTCCGTTTTCTTATGGCCGACGACCCTGGCGCGGGCAAAACTATTATGACCGGTTTGTTAATTAAAGAGCTTCTGATCCGGGGTGACCTCAACCGTTGCTTGATCTGCGCCCCCGGCAACCTGGTGGAGCAGTGGCAAGACGAGCTTTACCAACGGTTTCAATTGCCTTTTACCATCATTACCCGCGAGCAAGTGGAAGCAAGTATCAGCGGCAACCCCTTTGCTGAGCTGAATTTGGTAATTATCCGCCTCGATCACGTTAGCAGAAACGAAGAACTTCAAGCCAAACTGGAACAGACCGACTGGGATCTGATCATCTGCGACGAAGCACACAAAATGTCTGCCTCATATTTCGGCGGGGAGGTCAAATTCACCAAGCGCTACCGCCTCGGACAGCTTTTGTCCAGGATCACCCGCCATTTTTTACTGCTGACCGCCACCCCCCACAATGGAAAAGAAGAAGACTTCCAACTGTTCATGGCTTTGCTCGATCCCGATCGCTTCGAAGGCCGTTTTCGCGAAGGTGTTCACCGGACGGATGTCTCCGACCTCATGCGCCGGATGGTCAAAGAGGATCTGCTCAAATTCGACGGCCATTACCTTTTTCCGGAACGGATCGCCTACACCGTAAATTACGAACTCTCCCCGGCGGAAGCCGAATTATACAAGCTGGTCACTGACTACGTCCGGGAGGAATTTAACCGGGCGGAGGCACTAACAAACGAAGGACGCAAAGGAACCGTCGGGTTCGCCCTCACCATCCTGCAACGCCGGTTGGCCTCCTCACCGGAAGCGATCTATCAATCCCTCCGGCGCCGCCGCGAACGTTTGGAAACACGCCTGCGCGAGGAAAAACTCTTAAAGAAGGTTGCCGACCGCCTCGACGAAGAGAAATTCCTCCTCACCGATGAAGAACTGGAAGACCTGGAAGATACGCCCGAAGCCGAAATGGATACGATTGAGGCAACCATTATCGACCAGGCCACCGCCGCCCAAACCATCGCTGAACTCGAAGCCGAAATCGAAAAGCTGAAATTTCTCGAACAATATGCCCTCCGAGTCAGGAACAGCGGTAAAGACCGGAAATGGGAAGAACTCTCCCGGCTGCTTCAAAGCCCGGAGGTTATGTTTGATAAAGACAATAACCGGCGGAAACTGGTCATCTTTACCGAACACCGCGATACCCTGTTTTACCTTGCCAACCGGATTCGAACCCTGCTGGGCCGGGAGGAGGCGGTCGTTACCATCCACGGCGGGATGGGACGGGAGGAACGCCGGAAAGCCCAGGAAGCTTTCACCCAAGACAAAGAGGTTGCCATCCTACTAGCCACCGACGCCGCCGGGGAAGGGATCAACCTCCAGCGGGCCCACCTGATGGTCAATTACGACCTCCCTTGGAACCCTAACCGGATTGAACAGCGCTTTGGCCGGATCCACCGGATCGGCCAAACCGAAGTCTGTCATCTTTGGAATCTGGTGGCGATGGAAACCCGGGAGGGGGAAGTCTTCCTTCGGCTCTTCACTAAAATGGAAGAACAAAGGAAAGCCCTGGGCGGACGGGTCTTTGACATCCTGGGGAAAATCACCTTTGACAACAAACCCCTGCGTGATCTGTTGCTGGAAGCAATCCGCTACGGAGACCGGCCGGAGGTCCGTGCCCGTTTACACCAGGTCGTTGAAGATGCCTTTGACCGGGAAAAACTCCGTGCTTTAATCGAAGACCATCTCCTGGCCAAACAGACGATGGATCTGTCCCAAGTGATGACAATCAAGGCGGAGTTGGAAAGGGCACAAGCCCGCAAGCTACAACCCCATTTCATCTCTGCTTTCTTCCTGGCCGCTTTTCAACTCTTGGGCGGCAGTTTCAAAGAACGTGAAGCCAACCGTTACGAGATTACCCATGTTCCGCTCGCCGTCAGGAGCCGGAGCCGGATAACCGGCATCGGCGGTCCGGTCCTCGTCCGGTATGAACGCGTCTGTTTTGAAAAAGAATTAATCAATCTCCCTGGGAAGCCGCCGGCCGTTTTCCTTTGCCCCGGTCACCCGCTGCTCGAAGCGACCATCGACCTGATTCTCGAGCGCTACCAGGAACTCCTCCGCGAAGGAACGGTTCTTGTTGACCCCAATGATCCGGGAGAAGAAATCCGCCTCCTTTTTTACCTGAAACATTCGCTCCAGGACGGCCGGACCGGCCGCTCCGGCGGTCGCCGGATCATCTCCCGCCGGCTGCAGTTTGTCGAGATGAAAGCCGACGGGACTGCCATAACCGCCGGTTACGCGCCTTACCTTGATTACCGGCCGCTGCGGGAAGAGGAAAAACCGGTCATTGCCCCCCTGCTCGAAACTGGTTGGTGGCAAGAGAGGTTAGAAGAAAAAGCAATTAGTTATGCCATCCAAAAGTTGGTCCCCGACCACCTGGTTGAAGTGAAAAGCCAGCGCGAGGAGCTGATTCACAAAATAATCAGGGCGGTGGAGGATCGGCTGACCAAGGAGATCAATTATTGGGACCGCCGGGCACAAGAACTGAAAGCCGAAGAAAAAGCCGGAAAAATAAACGCCAGAATCAACTCGGAAAAAGCCCAGCAACGGGCGGATGAACTCCAAGCCCGTCTGCAAAAACGCCTGTCCGAACTGGAAAAGGAACTCCACATCTCTCCCCTGCCGCCGGTCCTGATCGGCGCCGCGCTGGTCGTCCCCATCGGGTTGCTGGAAAAACAACAGGGGATAATAAGCGACACTCCCGATGCCGCGGCAAGAGCGAAGATTGAAAAGATCGCGATGGAAGCCGTGCTGAGTACCGAGAAAAAGCTCGGTTGCACGCCGAAAGATGTCAGCCGTGAAAACCGGGGTTATGACATCGAATCATACAACCCGGCCACTGGTCAACTGCGTTTCATCGAGGTCAAGGGGCGGGCCGCCGGAGCGCGGACGGTGACCGTCACCAAAAACGAAATCCTGACCGGTTTGAATAAACCCGACGCTTTTATCCTGGCCATTGTCCTTATAGACGACGAAGAACACCAGGTTTATTACATCCGCAAACCCTTTACGCAAGAACCCGGGTTCGGGGTGGAAAGCATCAATTATTCCCTGACCGATCTGCTTTCAAAAGCCACCGGACCGGTATTATGATAAAAGGAGCATCCATTCATGACTGTCAAGAAAAAACTGATCGAAGTCGCCCTTCCCCTTGAAGCCATCAACCGTGAGTCTGCCCGGGAGAAATCAATCCGGCACGGGCATCCCTCAACCCTTCACCTTTGGTGGGCCCGTCGGCCTTTGGCGGCCTGCCGGGCGGTTTTATTCGCTTCCCTGGTGGACGATCCCTCCGCCCACCCGGAAAAATTCCCCACCGCCGCGGAGCAACAGAAGGACCGGGAAAGATTGTTCAAAATCATTGAAACCTTGGTGGAATGGGAAAATATCAACAATGAAGAGATACTAAAAAAAGCCCGGGAAGAGATTCAAAAATCGACGGGCGGTAATCCCCCGCTGGTCCTCGATCCATTCTGCGGCGGGGGCTCCATCCCCCTGGAAGCCCAAAGGCTCGGCTTGGAAGCCCACGCAAGTGATCTGAACCCGGTCGCGGTTATGATCACAAAGGCCCTGATTGAAATTCCACCGAAATTTGCCGGGAGACTGCCGGTCAACCCCCAAGTCCGCTCTTCGGAACTGAGTAAAGGCAGTTGGCCGGGGGCACAAGGGCTCGCCGCCGATATCCGCTATTACGGTGAATGGATGCGAGAAGAGGCGGAAAAACGCCTCGGCCATCTCTATCCCAAAGTCAAGCTCCCCACAGAACACGGTGGCGGGGAAGCAACTGTGATTGCCTGGTTATGGGCAAGGACTGTGCAATGCCCCAACCCGGCCTGCGGGGCAAGGATACCGTTAGCGCGCACTTTTTGGTTATCGACTAAAAAAGGGAAACAAACCTGGGTCCAACCGATTATAGATCAGGAAAAAAAAGAAGTGCGCTTTGAGGTTAGGACCGGTGATGGAGCCCCGCCGGAAGGTACGGTAAACCGGCAAGGGGCCAGATGTATCTTCTGTAATTCACCCGTTCCCTTCGATCACATCCGGAACGAAGGGCAAGCCCAACGGATGGGCAGTCAATTAATGGCAATTGTCGCTGAGGGAAGAAATGGCCGTATTTATCTATCCCCGGACCGGCAAGAGATTTCCTATTTGAATTCTATTACCCCCCCATGGAAACCTGAAAACGAGTTGCAAGGAAAATGCCGGGTTAATGTTTCTTTATATGGCTTAAATACAATTGGCGACCTTTTTACCCTTCGCCAGCTCACTGCTTTGACCACTTTCAGTGATCTGGTGACGGAGGCCGGAGAGAAAATCTATCACGACGCGATTGCCGCCGGTTACCCGGATGACGGGGTTGGTCTGGAAGAAGGAGGAACCGGCGCGCTCGCGTATGCGGAGGCAGTCTGTGTTTATTTGGCTTTTGGGGTTAATAGATTGGCAGATCGGTGCTCTTCTATTTGTTCATGGGATGTAACTCGTGACAATATCCGCAACACCTTTGCTCGTCAAGCCATCCCCATGACATGGGATTATGCCGAAGGTAATCCCTTTAGTGCTTCAACCGGCAATTTTTTAGGCGCTATTGAATGGGTGGCAAAAGTTGTTGAATCTTCCCCTTGTACCGAACCGGGATACGCTCAACAATATGATGCTGTCGAAGCTATCACGTTAATA
>JAKORA010000356.1 GCA_029778075.1 Bacillota bacterium
CAGAAAAAGGAAACGGAATAACGACAACGTCGCCTCTTACAAATCGTTCCAAGCTTCGTCCTCCTCGGGTTTTAACCAATCCTTTTGCAGCGAAGATTCGCTTAGTAAAGCTAGGTTATATTTTTCTTTTGCTGCTTTGCTTTTCAGGTATTGAATATAGTTAAAAAGCTCGTCTTTTAAGTTTTCCGGTAATTTTTCAATTTCCTTAAAAAGAAGATCGTTATTCAAGTAAATACACACTCCTATTTAACAACTTTAAACATATTTTATCAGATTTATAGGTTTAAATCTATCTGAATATACCGTTTTGTTTAACCCTAAAAAAAGAGGATGCCCACAAGTGGATAATATGGGCATCCTCGACAAGTAAGCTTAAGCTGGAGCCGGCAAGAGGACTCGAACCCCCAACAGGCGGATTACGATTCCGCTGCTCTACCAATTGAGCTATGCCGGCATGCAAAGCTAAAGCAAAATTATTATAACATAAATGTCTATAAAATCAAGGTCATGCCCGCTAAGATCCACTAAGATTTTACTCATAGTCCTCCAAAATCTTGTGCGCTCTGCTGTGTTTTTTTAACCGGCTGTGATTAGAACATCCCAGAATAAATGTTTAATTACAATTATGAACAACGCCGCTCCCAGTGCGAGCAATGCCGCTTTTTTAAAGAGAGCAGTTGCAGCAGGGAGATCTTCGCAGCGGGGTGCCCTGCCCATTTCGTTGAGGATGGGGCGGTTCTTTTTTTGTCCCTGGTGAAAATCAACGCCGCCCAGGCGGATGCCCAGGACCCCGGCTGCAGCTGCTTCAGGCCAGGCGCTGTTGGGGCTTTCATGTTTGTTCTTATCCTTAAGGAGTGTCCTCCAGCCCTGTTTCCAGTCATGGCCGCTTAATCTACCCGCTAATATAACAATAAAGGCCGTCAGGCGGGCCGGTATATAATTCAAGAGGTCGTCGAGACGGGCTGCGGCCCATCCGAAGTAGTAATAGCGTGACGTTTTATAACCGAGCATGGAGTCAAGGGTACTGGCTGCCTTGTAGAAAACCGCCAATGCGGGGCCTCCCAGTGCGGCATAAAAAAGGGGAGCTACCACTCCGTCGGCAGTGTTCTCGAAAAGGCTCTCTAAAGCCGCTCTGGCAATCCCTTGTTCGCTGAGGTTGCCAGTGTCACGGCTGACAATCAGAGCGACCTTTTCCCTGGCAAGCTCCAGATCTTTTTGCTTCAGGGCTTCCTGCACCTTTTGGACATGGAGTATCATATCTTTTACGGCGATAACGGTGTAGAAAAGGTATGTGGAAAGGAGAAAGCCTAAAAAGGGGTAGAGGCGGCAGGCGGCCTTGACGGCGAAAAAAGTCAGTATTGCACTGCCTCCGGCGACCAGGATGACGACTGCTGCTCCGGCAAACCTTTCCGCTCCTGCTCTTTGGAAGTAGCGACGCATAAAGCGCTCTAAAGCAGCAATAGCTTTGCCCATAAGCCTTACCGGATGAGGCAGCCGGCTCGGATCGCCGACGAGAAGGTCAAATCCGTATGCCAGGAGAATAGCCAGAAATTGAAGCGGAAATTGTTCCATTAAATTTACATCCCCCAGTTAATCCATATATTCCCGGCTATTTCTCCCTCCGGGTGCCAATCACCAACATTCTGGCCGGTCTGCTCTAAGAGTTTCTTTAAGTGAGACCAGCTGGGATTTGAATCAATGATATCGTAACACCGGGCTTGTTTAACGTCAAGCTACAAAAAGCGCAGGCAATTGCAGGCAGAAAATCTGGTAGATTGGCGATGCTTGGAAAGTTGCAGGAGATAATTTGCAGGAGATATAACCGAAACCAGGAGCTAGTTTAAGAATCCCAGGGGCTCTTGCTGTGAGTAAAGTTTTAGCGGGTGTCTTGGCGGGTGCAGGAGCAAAAAACTGCTTTTAAAGCAGGGCTCGTATCTTTCTTGTTTTTCTTATCTTTCTTGTCTTTAGGTTAATTGATGTGTATAATGTGTACACTGTATTCCTGAACGTATATTCAGGGACGGTTATAAACAGCTCCAGATTAGCTTGAGATTAGGCCAGATTAGCTCCGGATTAGAGAGGTTAGAAAAAGATGCCGGCAAAGTGCATTATGATCCAAGGTACTTCTTCTAATGTAGGCAAAAGCCTCCTGGTTACCGGTCTCTGCCGCCTTCTTTACCGCAGAGGCCTTAGGGTGGCTCCCTTTAAATCTCAGAATATGGCCTTGAATTCCTATGTTACGGCAGACGGCTTTGAAATCGGCAGGGCACAGGGTATTCAGGCCGAAGCAGCCGGGATAAAAGCTACTGCAGAATTGAATCCTATCCTGCTGAAGCCCAAGGAAAATATGACGGCGCAGGTTATTGTTATGGGCCGGCCTTACGACGATATGAGTGCCAGGAGCTACCGGGACGACTTTGTCCCCCGTGCCCTGGAAATTGTTAAGGATGCTCTTTGGAAGCTCCGCTCCGACTACCAGGTGATTGTGATTGAAGGAGCGGGAAGCCCCGCTGAGGTTAATCTGAGAGAAAGAGATATCGCCAACATGGAAATCGCCCTTCTGGCGGAAGCTCCTGTTCTCCTGGTTGCTGATATAGATCGTGGCGGGGCCTTCGCCTCCCTGATCGGGACCATGGAACTTCTGGCGCCCCGGGAAAGAGCTCTGGTATCCGGCTTTATAATTAACAAGTTCAGGGGCGATCTCGGGCTCTTGAAACCCGGGCTGGACTTTTTGGAAAAGCGTACAGGGCTGCCGGTGCTCGGCGTGGTACCGTTTATCAAGGATCACGGTATCGAAGAGGAAGACTCCGTAGCTCTAATGGATAGAGAAGAGAAAAAAGGTATTGAAGGCCTGCTGGATATCGCCGTGATTAGGGTGCCGTATATCTCCAATTACACTGATTTTGCCCCGCTGGAGGCGGAAGCGGATGTAAAGCTGCGCTATACTGACCGGCCTGCCAAGCTGGGTACCCCTGATGCTATTATACTTCCCGGAACTAAAAATACTACTGCTGATCTGCACTTCTTATATTCATCGGGACTGGCGGACCATATTTTAAAGCTGCATGCCGGAGGGGTACCTGTGGTGGGCATCTGCGGTGGTTTCCAGATGCTTGGGGAAGAGTTGTCCGATCCGGAGGGAATAGAGAGTCGTAACCTTGCTGGGACCAGAGGCCTTGGGCTTCTACCGTTCAGCACTGTGTTTGATTCTCGAAAAATAACCAGGCAGGTAAGGGCGAAGGTTTCGCTGCACAGTGCCTGGGGGGAGATGGCCGGTTTGGAGCTGGAAGGGTATGAAATCAGGTATGGTAGAAGCCGCATGCTGAAAGATCTCCCCTCTATTGTGGTTTTGGCCGGAGGGGAAGAAGAGTTAATTGGAGCAGTTTCTCCGGGGGGGAATGTTTTCGGTACTTACTTGCACGACCTTTTTTATAACGACCTTTTCCGCCGGCGCTGGCTGAATGCCCTGCGTGCCCGCCGGGGTCTGCCGCCTCTTCCTGAAGGGGAAAGCTCTCTTAATATGCGGCAGCGACGGGAAGAGAGCTACGACCGCCTAGCCTCCGTGCTCAGCGAACACCTGGATCTCGAACGTCTCTATCAATTGATCGGTATTGAAAAGGAGATGTAGTTTTTGCCGGCTCCCTGGATGTTTTAATTAATCTGGCCGAATTGATTATCACAATTACTGAGCCGATATTATGTGCTAGCGCACCAGAAACAGGATTTAAAAAGCCGGCGCTGGAGGCGACCAGAGCCAGTATGTTAAAAACCATCGCAAAAAGAATGTTAAATTTTATAGTACTCACTGTTACTCTGCCCAGTTTTAAAAAATAAGGCACCTTTGTTATATCATCTCCCATCAAGACAGCATCTGCTGCTTCTATCGCCGCATCTGTTCCCATAGCTCCCATAGCAATACCGATATCAGCGGCAGCCAGGGAAGGAGCATCGTTTATTCCGTCACCCACCATAGCTACTTTAAATCTTTCTTTCTGCAGATTTTTTACTTGCTTTAATTTCTCTTCGGGTAAAACCCCAAAAAAGTATTCTTCTATGCCAATTTTTTCAGCTATCTGCTCGGCAATCTTTTGATCGTCTCCGGTAATCATCTGAATCTTTGATACACCGGCATCGACCAGTTCTTTAATCAGCGTATTATTGCCGTATCTTATCTCCTCTTCAAAATAGATAATGCCAATGGGGACATCATTTTCCCAAATCGCAACAGCTTTATGATTTGACGCTTTTACTTGGCTTGAGTCCCGCAACAGTTTTAGCGGTAGCTCGTCCTGTATTTTACCCACAGTGTATTTTTTGCCCTCGACAATGGCCTCAACTCCTTTGCCGGGAAGGTTTTTATAGTTGCAGGGATCTGATAAAACCAATTTTTTTTGGCCCGCTTTATCAAGAATGGCCCGGGCTAAAGGATGAGTGGAATATTTTTCGACTGAAGCTGCTGCTGAAAGGATAAAATCCGGTGACGCATTGTTGAGGGGTACTATAGCGGAAACCATGGGTTTGCCGCTGGTAAGGGTTCCAGTTTTGTCAAAAAGGACCGCATTGATTCTCGATGCCTCCTCCAGGATGTCCCCACCTTTCACCAAAATACCGTTTTTTGCAGCATTCCCCAGGGCAGAGACCACGGCAGTGGGTGAGGCCAGGATAAAAGCGCAGGGGCAGCCAACGATTAGAACCGTTATAGCGCGGTAAGCGTCCTTTGTCACCAGAAAAACTATCAGCCCCAGGGCAATGATAGCGGGGGTAAAATAGCGAGCGTAGCGGTCTGCCGTCCTTAAGACCGGAGCTTTTTGCTTCTCCGCTTCTTGCACCAGCTCAATTAATTTCCCCAGGGTAGTGTCTCCTCCGACTTTATTTACTTCCACTTCCAGCATACCGGAATATATTACGGTTCCGGCATAAACGTTGTCACCGGACGTTTTCTCCACTGGATCGGATTCACCGGTTAAAGCTGTCTGGTCCAACAAGGCTTCTCCCTTAATAACCTTGCCGTCAACGGGCAGTTTTTCGCCCGTGCGGATCACAAGCCTGTCCCCCAATTGTAATTCCTTTACCGGAACTACCACTTCTTCTTCCCCGCGTAGAACAACGGCTTTGTCAGGTGCCAACCGAATCAAAGCATCAATAGCAGAGCGGGCTTTTTGGGCTGTAAACTCTTCCAGGAGAGAACCAAGGACCATGATCAGGGCTACAATAGCAGCGGAGAGGTATTCACCGATTACTACGGAGGCGATAATAGCCAGACTGACCAGTTCATCCACATTCAGTTCCTTCCGCATGAGGCCTTTTATCGCCCCAACGATGATTGGGCCTCCCAGAATGGCCAGAGAGCATAGAGCGAAAAGTGCGGGTAAAAAATTGAAACCTTTTTTTTCGAATATGAAGCTCAGAATAATAAGAAAAATCCCAAGTGTTATTGTGTAAAACTCCTTTATCTGCAGCAGTTGTCTGTATGTGCCGGGATCTTTGTATCTTCCAATCAATTAGCTTGCTCCTCTCCCAAAAATTAGTATTAAAAAATTTCCCTGTTAATCTTTTTAATAATGTCAAGCAGTTGTTTGACCTCTTCTTCCTTAAGACAAGAGCACATCTGTTCAGTCAGGCTCAGGTGAAAACGGTGATGCTCTTCAAAAGCTTTTTGTCCTTTTTCAGTCAG
>JAKORA010000357.1 GCA_029778075.1 Bacillota bacterium
CTATCTCCCCAAACCCGAGGGTCGCAATGGCCAGGTAATCCCCTTTGAGCTTTAACGTTGGAACCCCGATTAATATTCCAAAAAAACCGGCTACCAGAGCACCACATAAAAGGGAGGCAATAAAAGGAAAACCCAATTTGAGGGTAACAAGAGCAGAAGCATATGCGCCAATGCTCATGAAAGCAGCATGCCCTATGGACAGCTGCCCGGTAAAACCGGTGATCAAGTTTAAACTGGTGGCCATAATGATATTTATTCCTACCAGTATGATTATCTGCAAATGGTAAGCGCTGATCAATACATCTGTCACCTTCTTACCCTATAATTATATCACAATAACGTGATACTATTTATACTTTTACCTGCAAAGATTTCCCAATTAAACCTGACGGTTTAAAAAGAAGGACAATAATCAAGATAGCGAAAGCCACAGCGTCGCGGTACTGCGAAGAAATATAGGCTGCCCCCATAACCTCAGCAATTCCCAGTAAAAGTCCTCCAAGCATCGCACCGGGAATACTGCCTATCCCCCCAAGAACAGCAGCCACAAAGCCCTTTAAACCAGGCATAAGTCCCATCATGGGGGTAACGGTGCGAAAATAAATTCCGACCATGACACCGGCTGCAGCGCCCAGGGCAGAACCCACGGCAAAAGTTATGGTAATAACCTTGTTAATATTGATTCCCATGAGGCTGGCGGTATCCTTATCCTGAGCAGTGGCACGCATGGCTATGCCTATCTTCGTTTTCTGAATCAAAAAAGTCAAGCCCAGCATTAAAAGGAACGATACAATTAGAATAATCAGCTCCACTCTGGATATGGTAAAAAGCGATGTTTTATATACCGTAGGAGCAAAAGGGCTGGGGAAAGTATAAGGCCGTGCCCCCATAATCAACAAGGCCAGGTTTTGCAAAAAAATAGAGGCACCGATAGCGCTAATAAGTGCCGCTAACCTGGTAGAACGCCGCAGGGGGCGGTAAGCAAGATATTCTACGGTGATACCTAAAAGAGAAGCCAGAGCCATGGCTATGAAAAAGGCTAGAAAAAAAGGGAAGTGATAGACAGTCACAAGAATCATCCCGACAAAGGCGCCGAACATATATATTTCACCATGTGCAAAATTAATTAACTCAATAATTCCATAAACCATGGTATAACCCAGTGCTATTAGAGCATAAGTGCTGCCCAGGACTACCCCATTTATTAACTGTTGAAGGAACATCGCCCCACCTCAAAACATATCTTTCTAGATAAATTATTGGCCGGGAGGAGGAAAATCTCCTCCTCCCGAAAAAAATTCCTTTGCTATCTTATACGATCGAAAGTTCCACCTTGAACTTTCAAAATCAGGACATCTTTAATAGTATCCCCTTCTTCATCAAAGCTCGTGTTGCCTGTGATTCCGGGGAAGTCCTTAGTTACGGCAAGGCCCTCACGAATTTGCTCGGGGTCGGTCCCCTTGGCTTTAATCGCCTCAATGACAATGCGCGCCGCATCGTAGGCCTGGGCGGCAAACATATCCGGATCCTCGCCGAAAAGCTGTTTATAGTTGTTTACAAAATTTTGCACAGCGGGAGATGGATCACCGGAGTGGAACCCGGCTGTAAAAATCGCTCCCTCAACAGCTTCGCCACCTATCTCTACAAGAACCGGCGAGTAGAAACCGTCGGCACCGAGAAGCTGCACGTCAAGGCCCTGCTCAACGGCTTGCTGGGCTATCTTGGCAGCCTCCGTGTAATACCCGGCAATATAAATAGTATCCGGATTCTTCTGCTGTATACTGGTAAGCTGAGGCTTAAAGTTTTCATCATTGTCCATAAAAGCCTCAACAGCTACAACCTCGGCCAGGGAGCTTGCCGTTTCTTCAAAAGCGTTTTTTAAAGCCACGCCGTAATCGTTGTTAGTGTAAAGAATGGCAAATTTTTTGAGACCCAGCTCCGTGACCGCATATTCTGCCAGCTGGGAAGCCTGTACTTCATCCGACAGGCAGTTACGGAATAGATAAGGATTACCCACAGTAAGACCGGTAGCTGTGGAAGAAGGAGAGATGGTCGGTACCTTGGCGTTCATAATGATCGGCCCACCGGCCTCTGTCTCCGAACTCAAGACGGCACCAACGATTACGTTAACCTTGTCCTGGTCAACAAGCTTGGAAAAGGCATTGGCTGCTTTTGACCAGTCTCCCTCGCTGTCTTCGGAAATAAGTTCCAGCGCAACACCGGGTATCTCATTATTATCATTGGCTTCCTTAACAGCAATTTCTACACCGTTTCGTACACTTATACCATAGGTAGCTGCTCCACCTGTCAGCGGTCCGACTGTACCGATCTTCACAACCGTAGCCTCAGCTTCGGAAGAGGTCTCTCCCCCCTGTTGAGGCTCAGACGGCGTGCCGGATTGGGAACATCCAGCCGAAGCGAGCAAAACCAGGCACAAGAACAAAATAGCCAGCACACTAAAGTATCCATTCTTTCTCATTTTACAATATCCCCCTTTTTTTATATTCAAAAGTATTATTTTTTAATTTACCGCTACCTTTCACCTCCTTTCGCAGTAAAGCGTAAGTAGAGTTGAGCTCTACCACAATTGAGGTCCATTTTTATATAAAAATATTTATTCCACAAAATTATAAAAAAACCTGCTTTATAGCCTGGTAAATTAAGAAAAATTATCACTATCGCTGCCGATATTATCCAAAATTTTGCTAATCTAAGCAAAGTTGGTTATATCCCCTTATCCACTAAATAAAGGGAAAAAGCGTTAAAGGTTATAAATAAAATAAGAGGCGCTCACGTAACCGGGCGCCCCTTTAAACACTATCACCTGTGCAAGCATATACAGCTAGTATTTAAACTTTCTCAGCTCTTCATAAAGGACCCTGGAGGAGTTCTCCAATTCTCCGGTAGCCGCCGCGATCTCCTCGATGGCAGCCGACTGTTCCTGTGTGGAGGCCGCTACCTCTTCACTGGAGGCGCTGAGCTCCTGTGCAGAGGAGGACACCTCCTCAATCCTCGCTATTAATTTATGAACGGAGGCAACGATCTCTCCAAATTTTTCTGCGGATCTGGACATGACTTCCCGGCCTGATTCCAGAGCGGCAGCA
>JAKORA010000358.1 GCA_029778075.1 Bacillota bacterium
GGGGGGGACCCCTCACCTGGATAAGGTTACTCTTAAGTATATTCCCGATCCCACGACGCGCTTGATGGCCCTGGAAGCGGGAGAAATTGATATGATTATCGATACCGGCGGGGTGCTTCCGGAACAAGTGCCCACCCTGCAGCAAAACGAGCACTTGGAGGTGCTCACCATTGAAGGGGCGACTCCCCATTATATGACCCTCAATACACAAAAAGCTCCTTTGAATGACGTACGGGTAAGGCAGGCGGTGATGCACGCCATTGATCCGGAGAGTATTATAGTCTATGCTTTGGAAGGTTTTGGCAAGACGATGACCAGTGTTATCCCTTATTCTGAAAAGACCTGGATGCATCCGGAGGCGCTTTACAACTTCAATAACCCGGAGAAGGCCAAAGAGCTGCTGCAAACAGCGGGGTGGGAGGATAAAAATGGAGACGGCATCCGGGAAAAAGAGGGACAGGAGTGCCGCCTTAAGTTTTTGCTGTCTTCGGCGCTGGTAGGGCGGTGGCCGTATCAGACCATTGCCGAGGTCGTGCAGGCCCAACTGGCTGACGTGGGGATTGCTGTAAATATTGAGGTGGTAGAAAGCGGTCTGTGGAATGAGACCCTGGTAAAAGGAGATGCGGATCTATCCATACGTCCCTGGGCGGGAATATCGCCGCAATCACGGCTGCACGAATGGCTCCACTCAGAGGGTGAGAATACCCTGGCCATGGGGATATTTTACAATAATCCGCAAGTTGACCGGTTAATTGAGGAGTTGTTGCGCACCACAGCGGATAATGAGGCGAAGGCGCTGTCTTTACAGATCCAGGAGATCGCAGCGGAGGAAGTCCCCATCATTCCCATGTACGATGAAATTCTCATTAACGCCATTAACAAGAAGATCAAAGGTTATGTGTTGCATCCCTGGTTTAATGTGAACTGGGAGGATATTTACGTGGAAGGAAACTGACGCCTTTTGCAGAATTAATCGGATGGGTGCGGATGGGTGACAGTAGACTGCGAGGCTACCCCCAAAGTTTTAAGCCAAAGTTTTATAGTTTTGAACCACCGAAAATCCTGATTAAAGAAAAATCGGCAGGTGATAGGCGATCCTGCACTATCTTTTACGAAGATTATGTTCCATGTTTTTAATCCTGCTGTGTGTCTCGATAATCACTTTTTCGATGATGCATCTCGTGCCGGGCGATGCGGCGGAAATTATCGCCGAGAAAAAATACGGGGAGGAAGCCACAGCTCAGACCGTTGAGCGGGTAAGAAAAGAGTTGGGCTTGGACCGCCCGGTTTTCAGCCAGTATTTTTACTGGTTATCCGGCATTTTACGGGGCGACTTCGGGGATTCTTTTCGCACCGGGCGCCCCGTTTTACATGAAATCATGGCCAGGCTGCCGGCTACGGCCATGCTCGCCCTGGCGGCGATGCTGGTGTCTTTGGCGATTGCTATCCCTGTAGGCGTCGTTTCTGCTGTGAAGCAGTACTCCTGGATTGACAGTATAAGTATGGCCGGCGCGATGCTGGGTGTTTCCATGCCTAATTTTTGGTTGGGTTTGCTGTTGATCATGGCCTTTTCGCTGCATTTCAAGTGGTTCCCTGTTTATGGCTATGAGAGCCTTAAGCATCTCGTCCTCCCTGCGGTAACACTGGGGACCGGTATCGCGGCGGTTACCGCCAGGCTGACCAGGTCGAGCATACTGGAGGTTCTCAAGCAGGACTATATCAGGACAGCCCATGCCAAGGGATTGGCGGAAAGGACCGTGATTAACAAGCACGCGCTGAAGAATGCGCTTATCCCGGTAACCACGGTGGTGGGTTTGCAGTTCGGCTCCCTGCTGGAGGGTGCGGTCGTCACGGAGGTGGTTTTTGCCTGGCCGGGAATGGGCCGTTTGCTGGTGGATTCCATCTTTGCCCGCGATTTCCCCGTTATCCAGGGATGCGTTTTTGTAATAGCCATTATATATGTTCTTGTGAACATGCTGGTGGATCTTTCCTACGCCTGGCTGGATCCGAAAATACGTTACGAGGCTAAATAATGCACGATGTTTTTATTCAGATTATCGAAAGCGGACCTCCTTTACTGGAGGCGCTGAAAAGGTTTAGGCAGCACAGGCCGGCGGTAGCCGGTGCCGTCATTATAGCCATCTTGTGCTTTGTGGCTTTATTGGCTCCTTTCTTAGTACGCCCCGAACATCTTCAACCGGAGCTGGCGCACCGCCTGCTGCCCCCGTGCAGCGAGTATCTGCTGGGAACAGACAACCTCGGCCGCTGTATCTTATGCCGGCTAATTTCAGGGGCGAGGATTACTCTGCTAATTGGGATTTTTGTTGTAGGAGTAACCTCCATGGTTGGCGTTCTGCTGGGAGCCATTGCCGGTTACTGGGGCGGCCTGGTCGATGGAGTAATCATGAGGTTTGTCGATGTTCTTCTCGCTTTTCCCGGGATTATTCTGGCGCTGGCTATTGCCGGAATACTGGGGCCTTCCCTCTTTAGTATCATGTTTGCCCTCTCCCTTGTCGGGTGGACCAGTTATGCCCGGGTGGTGCGGGGAGCAATTCTTTCTATTAAAGAAAGGGAGTTCGTGGAGGCCGCCAGGTCTCTCGGGGCCGGCGATTTGCGCCTTATCTTCCGGCAAATTTTGCCGAATGTCATGGCCCCGGTCATCGTGATGGCCACCCTCGGGATGGCCCATGTGATTTTGGCCGCGGCCTCCTTAAGCTTCCTGGGGCTGGGAGTGCAGCCTCCTGCTGCCGAGTGGGGTTCAATGCTGAATGCGGGTCGTCCCTTTTTGCGTACAGCGCCGCAAATGACTGTTTTTCCGGGGTTGGCTATTATGATTACTGTGCTTGCTTTTAATTTCTTGGGCGATGGGCTGAGAGACGCTCTGGACCCGTGGCTAAAGGAAGCGGGTTAGGAAAGGGAATGATGTGATGGCGTTATTGGATGTACGCGCGCTCAAGACTTACTTTTTTATGGGCAAAAAAGTAGTCAGGGCGGTGGACGGCGTAGATTTACAAATAGGCCAGGGAAGCATAGAAGGACTGGTCGGGGAATCCGGCTGCGGAAAAACTGTTACCGCTCTTTCCATTATGAGATTGGTCCCCAAACCGGGGAGGATTGTCTCCGGAAACATTATCTTCGAGGGTGAGGAGTTGTTGGCCAAAAGCCCCGGGGCAATGAGCAGGATCAGGGGGAAAAGGATAGCGATGATTTTTCAGGATCCCTTAAGCTCTTTGAATCCGGTCATGCCCATTGGCGAGCAGATCGGGGAGGCTCTCCGGCTGCACCGGGGCTTCGATCGCCCGGGAGCACGGAAAAAGGCGGTTGAGATGCTGGAGATGGTGGGTATCCCTGACCCTGCAGCGAGAATTAAGGAATACCCGCACCAGTTAAGCGGCGGGATGCGGCAGCGGGTGATGATCGCCATGGCGCTTTCCTGCGATCCGGCCCTTTTAATTGCCGATGAGCCTACTACGGCACTCGATGCCACCATACAGGTGCAGATCCTCGCTTTGCTGCGGAAGCTGACCGGCGAACGGGGCACAGCGTTGCTGTTAATAACCCATGATCTGGGGGTGGTTGCCGAAATGTGCGACAGGGTCACGGTTATGTATGCCGGAAACATCGTGGAGAGGGCTTCCACGGAGGCACTTTTTAAAAAGCCGCGGCACCCCTATACGCGGGGGCTGCTTAACGCCATACCCAAAATTGATGTCCAAATAGAGCGTTTAACCGCCGTTAACGGGACTGTGCCTCACCTGGCGCACCCGCCCGAGGGTTGCCCCTTTACCCCCAGGTGCCCGGAGCACGAGGCCGTTTGTCACAGGCAGAAACCCCCGCCCGTTGAAGTTGAACCGGGGCATTTTGTGAGTTGCTGGATGTATGCGGCAGGAGGTGTGTTCAGCGATCGCGGATTTTCTTGTGGAAGCAAAAAAACTGACCAAGCATTATTACCAGACCAAAAGGCTTTTTTCGCGGAAAGGTAAAGTTCTCCGGGCTGTGGACGGGATCAGCTTTCAGATCAGAAGAGGAGAAACGCTGGGACTGGTCGGAGAATCCGGCTGCGGGAAGTCTACGACAGGGAGGCTGCTTTTGCGCCTGATCGAGCCGACGGCGGGGGAGGTCTACTTCCGGGGCCGCCCTATCTTTTCTCTGAAAAAAAGGGAGATGCAGAGGCTGAGGCAGCAGATGCAGATGATCTTCCAGGATCCCTTTTCCTCGCTGAACCCGCGGATGACTGTTGAGGAAGCTATCGGAGAGCCCCTATCTATCCACAGGCTGGTTAAAAGTAGAGGGGAAAAGAAGGAAAAAGTTGCGGAACTGATGAGGTTGGTCGATTTGAACCCGGAGGATGCCGGCAAGTTTCCCCATGAATTTAGCGGCGGGCAGAGACAGAGGGTCGGCATTGCGCGGGCTCTGGCTGTTAACCCGCTGTTTATCGTGGCCGATGAGCCGGTCTCTTCCCTGGATGTGTCTGTGCGGGCGCAAATACTTAATTTGCTGAAGGATTTACAGGAAAACCTGGGGCTCACGATTTTGTTCATCGCCCACGACTTGAGCACGGTCCGCTTTTTATGTGGCAGAATTGCCGTGATGTACCTGGGGAAGATTGTCGAAATGGGGCCGGCTGAAAGTGTTTTTTACAACCCCCGCCATCCGTATACCCAGGTGCTGCTGTCGGCGGTGATGGTCCCCGATCCTGCAAGGAGGCGCCGGCGCATCATTTTAAAGGGCGAGGTGCCCAGCCCCGTGGACCCGCCGCCCGGTTGCCGCTTCCACACCAGGTGCCCGCACAGCACGGAGCAATGCAGGCTTGTCGAGCCGGAGCTTAAAGAGGTGGCGACTGGCGGGCACATGGTCAGCTGCCATGCAAACCAGTCCTTATATATGCCTTAATTTTTAAAAAGGCATTTTCCAGCTGCTTTCCAGGCGATAAAATGTGTTAAAATGAACAGGAATAAATTATTTTTGTGGAGGTGCCCTGAAGTTGAAAGGTGGGGTGGAAACCAATACCGTTAAGCAGTCCGGGCCTCTGCCGAAGTGGAGCGACGTCCTTGCTGTGCTGCGCCCCAAGCAGTGGACAAAAAACCTGCTTTTATTTGCCGGGCTGCTCTTCTCGCAGAACCTTTTTCATACACCTCTGCTGCTTAAAACCCTGCTGGCCTTTGGGGCATTCTGCCTGCTTTCCAGTTCAGTGTACATTTTAAACGACATTCATGATCGCGAGGCGGACAGGAAGCATTACCGGAAGCGCCACAGGCCGCTGGCCTCCGGCCGCCTGGGGGTCGGACAGGCCCTGGTTATCTGTATTGTTCTGGCCGCCTTTTCCTTTTATGCAGCCTATAACCTGGGGGTGCCTTTTCTTGCCATCGCTGTGCTTTATTTTTTGCTGGTGCTCGGCTATTCGCTGTGGTTCAAGCATATCGTGATCATTGATGTCTTTGCCGTAGCCCTGGGTTTCCTGCTGCGGGCCGTGGCCGGAGGGGTGGCCATAGCCGTGCGTATCTCCCCCTGGCTGTTAATCTGCACCCTGCTGCTGGCCCTTTTCCTGGCCCTCACCAAGCGCCGGCACGAATATGTGGTTATGGAGTACAACGGCAGGGAGCACCGCCGGGTGCTGGCCGACTACTCCGTGGCCTTCCTGGACCAGTTGATCTCCATTGTTACCTCTTCTACGATCATGGCCTATTCCCTATACACTTTTTCAGCCGGCCGCACGGAGTACCTGATGCTCTCTATTCCCTTTGTTATTTACGGGATCTTCCGCTACCTCTTCCTGGTTCATAAAAAGGAAATGGGAGGCAGCCCCGAGGAGGTGCTGCTGAAGGATAAACCGCTGATCGTCGATATTTTACTCTGGGTGGCGGTATGCGTGATTATCCTCTACTTTGATTAAAAGGGGTGGCGCAAGGTTGGGGCTCGCTTGGGGGTTCGCTTGAGGCAGGTTTTACAGCTCAGCTCGGGCTCTCGATTGGAAAATGGGGCAGCGAATTGCTGTAGGCGGAGCTCCGAGTTCCGCTCGTAAAGTTCTACGGCTTACTCAGGCCTCCGACGACCTCCCCGGCCAATTCCCATCCATGGTCAAAGGCCGGCTGCCGACATCCATGTCGGCAGGGTCGTCTTCGGCCTTCGCTTCGTCGTGAACTTTTTACTTCGCTCTACAAGTCGCTCTCGCCCACAGCAAATCGCTGCTCCCATAGAACGGTAGCAGGGACTAAATGAGGAAACCAATAAGCTATGATAAGAATACTGCTGGGGCTAAATGCGAAAATCAATAAGCTATGACAAGGGCATCTGTGTTCGCCGGGCCATCTCGAGCCCTCGCTTCGCTGAACCTGCAGGCTCAAGCTGCACATTCCGCTCGCTCCAACCTTGCGCCACCCCTATGGAAGCCGCAAGGGATCTAAACGCCGACCTTCCCGGCCAATTCCCATCCATGGTTAGAGGCCGACATGGGAGTTAATACCGTAATCATTTCTAGAATGGTTGGAAATAAATGAAAGAAATAGCGAACAAATACAAAAAGCCCTTTTTCGGCGGGCTGCTTATCGGGCTGTCCGTTGTCGTGGCCGTACTCATATTGGGTGATCTTAAAGGGGTTGTCATGGTTTTCGCGGGATTTAACCTGCGCTATCTTCCTGTTATCCTTCTTTTGGCTCCGCTGAACTATGTTTTCCGCTACATCAAATGGAGCTATTACCTTAAGCTATCCAATTTATTCCCGGAGCCTAAAATGAATATCCTTATTTTTACCAGCGGCCTCAGCATGACGGTCACCCCGGGAAAGGTCGGGGAACTCCTGAAGTGCTACCTGCTCAAGGAGCATATAAACGCGCCTTTTAGCGTTACTTCCTCTATCGTCATGGCCGAAAGGCTCACTGACGGTATTGCTATGGCCATCCTTGCCTCCCTGGGTACTCTGGCTTATGGTTACGGGGGCTATGTCCTGCCGGCGACTTTTGGGGTGCTGGCGGCGGTCATTATTTTGTTGCAGTACGATCGTCCCTTCAGATATTTGGAACACCTGGTGGGGAAAAGGAAGTTCTGGCGGAAGTGTGCAGCATTTCTTCTGGAGTTCCAGGGGAGCGCCCGCCGGCTCTTTACGCTGCCCGCCCTGCTGTTTGCTGTGGTCATCGGGGTTGTCTCCTGGGGGTTTGAAGGAGCGGTCATCTTTCTGGCAGTAAAGGCCTTTGGCGGCGAAATATCCTTCCTCGGATCGGTTTTTGTGGTCTCCTTTTCCTCTATCCTGGGGGCCTTGTCTTTTTTGCCCGGCGGTCTGGGGGTTGCCGAAGGCAGCATCCTGGCCCTGCTGCTTTGGACCGGCCTTGGCAGGGAGATGGCGGCCGCCACCACGCTGATTACAAGGTTCTCTACACTGTGGCTGGGGGTCGTGATCGGCCTTGTGGGTTTGTACCTGGTGCAGAAGGAACTTTTTAAGGTGGAAAGCTGACTTTTGATTATCTAAAAACAAAAGCGGACTTGTGTCCATGCATTATCAAGGCTCAAGAAATTTAATATCCCCTTCTAACCGTCTGAAGTGTTTTTTATCCAGGGTAAAGATAGTACGGGGCCCAATTTGACCGGCATAAGCAGCTAGATAGGAATCCAGGTAGTCTACATTTTTCTCGGCATAGTCAACAAGCGCTTTTCTGATGATCTCTTTTTCCGGAACTTCTATCCCCTCGGCATCAATGAATCCCAGCAAGGTATTGACAATTTCTTTTTTCTCATATTCATAAAAACTTTCCAGAGTCCACACCAGTTCAGCGATAGTAAGCGGATGAATTAAGAGGGCAAGCTCACCTTTTTCAGCTTTAGTAAAGAGTTCTTTTGCCGCCTGAAAGTATTTCTCGTGATCTCTTATTAGAAAACGGAGAACAACATTGCTATCAAGCCACCCGCGCTGCTTATTTTTTCTCATCGTATTTCACCATTGTATTCCCCATTTTTTCAGCAATGATTTGCCGGGTATTTTTTTCTTCCTCATCAATACCGGGGAAAGGTTTTTTTACCGGGAGTGTGCCGGCAAAATCTGAAAGGCTTCTCTTTTTTATTAGTTCTATCGAAATATCTCCTTTATTTGTCATTTTGAAAAGTATTTCATCTCCACTTTTTGCCCCGATTGCCCTGCGAATTCTAACCGGGAGCTGTATCTGACCTTTTCCTGTTATTTTGGTTTTCTCAATGATCATTTCCTTCACCTTCCGAACTACTTATTCCTTGAAAATATAATATCATTGATAATACGATAAATCAAGTAAATTATCACTCGCTACTGAAAATTGGGCCGCGGACAGATTTGTTTTGGAGATGGCTACCCTGCCCTATCATCCCGGTGCGGTAAAGTGTTATGAAGAAATTTCTCCATACAGGTAAACAAAACCGTAATTTCTTAAAAAATTTGTTATTAAAGAAGGATTTTTTTCTCTACCGTAGAATATGTATATATATCCTATAAATAATATTTATTAACTAATAATATCAATTAAAAAGGAGGAATTATGTTGACTGAGAAATTGCAGGTCTATAAATGTGAGATATGCGGCAATATTGTGGAGGTGCTGCATGAGGGCAAGGGGAAGCTGGTCTGCTGCAACCAGCCGATGAAGCTGCTGGTAGAAAACACCGTGGATGCTTCGCGGGAGAAGCACGTCCCTGTTATCGAGAGGACCGCTTCCGGTGTTAAGGTAAAGGTGGGCAGCACCAGCCATCCCATGGAGGAGAAACACTATATAGAGTGGATCGAAATAATTACTGGTGGAAAGGTCTGCCGGCGCATGCTTAAACCCGGAGACGCACCTGAAGCCGAGTTTGTCGTCGATGCCGGGGCAGAAGTCACTGCCCGCGAGTACTGCAACCTGCACGGGCTCTGGAAGGCGTAATTAGCGGGAATGCTTTTGTCCGGATCTGTTCACTTATACCCGGCAGCATAGAGGAAAAACAGGCTCTTATGGAGAACTGTTCTTCTAGGAATACAGGTCTTTGCCAGTTTATCCAGTTTATTAAGACCAGAACCGGCTGCCGCACTTAAACCACGTTTGCCGGGTCCGGTCGCATCCAATAAAAATACATGCAACAAAGGGATAGTGTATTATGAAAGCAAAGGTTGCTGTTTTAAAGACCAGGCCCGAAACCGTGCTGAAAGATTACCGGCGCCTGATGAAGATGGCGGGAGTAGAGCAGTATCTGGACAAATCCAGGGCCACGATATTAAAAAACAATATTTCCTGGCATTTTCCTTTCCCAGGGGCGAATACAACACCCTGGCAGCTTGAAGGGAGCATCCTGGGCCTCCTGGAGGCAGGTTTTGAGGAGCTCGTCTGCGTAGAGAACAAAACAGTGGTGACCAGTGCCTACAAGGGTGAAAAGCTTAATAAATATATATCTGTCCTGGAAAAATATAATGTCCCTGTCAAATACAATTTTAAACAAGAAGATATGCAGTGGATTGAATATAAGCCCAGGGGGAAAGTGCCGGCCCTGGAGCTGGTTTTCCCGGAGGGGATCAGGCTTCCCGACTATTTCTTCGGGAAAAACGTTGTTCACCTGCCCACTACCAAGTGCCATATCTATACAACCACTACCGGCTCCATGAAAAACGCTTTCGGAGGCTTGCTTAATACCAGGCGGCATTACTGCCACAGCCATATCCACCAGACGCTGGTGGATCTTCTGAGGTTGCAGAAGGAAATCCATACGGGAATTTTTACGGTTATGGACGGCACCACGGCGGGGAACGGCCCCGGCCCCCGCACCATGATTCCGGTGGAAAAGGACTTTATCCTGGCCGGCGGGGACAGTGTGGCGGTGGATGCGGTGGCGGCCAAGATGATGGGCTTTGACCCCATGAAAATAGATTATATCCGCCTTGCACATGAAGAAGGCTTGGGAGTGGGCATAATAGAGGAAATAGAAATTGTAGGCGAGGATATCAGCGGTATTAACTACGGCTTCAGTGTAGGTGACAACGCCGCCAGCAGGGTGGGGGATTTTATCTGGTTCGGGCCGCTGCGGCGGGTGCAGAAGCTGTTTTTCCAGACTCCCCTGCTGTACCTCTTCGTTTTTGCTTCTTATTTCTACCATGACTGTCTATGGTATCCCTTAAAGGGTAAACGGCTGGTGGAAAAGTGGATGGTCGCCTCCAAATGGGGCCGCCTGTTTAAAGCATACGAATAACATTGCCTTGTTTGTTGTAAGCTTTTTGTTGTAAGCTTAAAATATACTCTCTCTAAAATTGACCGGACGAGATTATTGTATAAGCTCGGCACATTCCGCACATTTATTAACAATACGGCATAAAAAAAGTGAATAAAAATATAAAAATATAAAAAAAGGAGATGAATACGATGACATTGAAAGGGACAAAAACCGAGAAAAATATCTTGACGGCTTTTGCCGGGGAGTCACAGGCCAGAAACCGCTATACCTATTATGCCAGCAGGGCCAGGGACGAGGGCTATATGCAGATTTGTGCTATTTTCGAGGAAACAGCCAACCAGGAAAAGGAACATGCCAAGCGGCTCTTTAAACTGCTGGAAGGGGGCGAGGTGGAGATCCAGGCCTCTTTCCCGGCCGGGGTTATCGGGACCACAGCGGAAAACCTCAAGGCCGCGGTAGGCGGGGAGCACGAGGAATGGGCGGAAATGTATCCTTCTTTTGCCAAGGTTGCCCGCGAAGAAGGTTTCCCGGAAATTGCCGCTATCTTTGAAGCTATTGCTGTCTCAGAAAAGCAGCATGAGAAGCGCTACAACGCGCTCCTGGCCAACATTGAGGCCGGCCGGGTCTTTAAAAGGGAGGAAAGTGTCTCCTGGTCCTGCCGCAACTGCGGTTACCGGCACGAAGGGAAGGAAGCCCCCGAGAGGTGCCCGGCCTGTGACCATCCCAGGGCTTATTTCGAGCTACTGGCTGAGAACTGGTAGTTAACGGGCAGTACTAAAAAGATGGCCTTTAAAGAACCAATTAGTACGCTGGCTTTACCCCAAACAGCTACGAAATAAGATGGGTATGCCGGCAGGATTTTCATTAATTGATGTCGTATTGTTCAGGTAAGCCGAAAATAGCAATTTTTGGCTTGCCTTTTCTTTTTTTTACCCTTTTACCGTTATCTTTGCCTTACTTTTTTAAAACCGTTTCGGGAGGGAGCCTCTAATTACCAGGCCTGGACTTGACAGAGAAAAAAGCAGGCCGCTTGCGCTTGCGGCACGGTTAACACGCATCAGGGCGCTGCTATGCACTCTGGTTGTTTTCTGGGGGCTCCTGGAATTTATGCAGGGTTACAGCAGAGTGCCGGTATACTTCGGAGGTGCGGTGGCACTGGTGGCGCTGCCGGTTATATTTCCGGTAGTCTCCAAGTCTACCCGTGTTATCGTTTCCATTTTGCTCCTGGGCGGAATGGCGGCAGCCATTTCTTCCGGAAACATGGAGCTTGGTCTGTTTGTAGAGTCCTTCAATGAAATGAGCCCGCTGGTGGCTCTGGTGGCAGCGGCGATGCTTTTGAGTATGGCCCTGCAGCTGGGAAGGTTTGCCGCTCTTTTTAATCGTTTTTATACCGGTACGGTGCGTTTATACCGGCCCTATATAATTTCACTGCTTATCTCCTACATACTGTCTTTTCTGTCGGGGCTGGGTGCCGTGGCACCCTCTTATTACCTGGTTAACGAAAACTTGAAAAAACTTGGGCTGCCGGAAAACAGCCGCTTCCAAACCGCCAGCATTGCCCGCGGTTTTGCCATGGCTGTCACTGTTTCTCCCGCAGCGGCCACTGTGGGTATTGCCCTGAAGTATTCCGGGCTATCCTGGCTCAAGGCAGCGGGGCCGTTTTTTCTTTTAAGTCTGGCGGGACTTTTGGCAGCATTTTTAGTGGAATCAAGCTGGCGCAGCACCAAAGCGCCTACTCCGCCGTCAAATCCCGCACCGGATCCCGCTCGCAGCGAAGGAACAAGCGGGGAGGACATAGGCGACACAGGCGGTTCTTTTGCCAAACGTTTGCTTTCTTTTTGTCTGCTCTTTGCAGGAATAATAGTTACGATATCTTTCCTGGGAAACGTGCTGCACTTTTCTTCGTTAAACAGCATTTCGGCGGGCTGTTTGCTGGTTACCTTTGCCTGGGGAGCGTTGAGCGGTAATTTGCAGTCCGTTTTATCCGGCGCTTACTCTTTTTTTAACGAAGGGATTACCAAACTTTCCGACCAGATCGCCCTATTTGTTGCCGCCGGTTTTTTTGCTTTTTTTATGGAACACAGCGGCACCTTGGAGTGGATAGGCTATTTTGTAGAAAAAGCTTCTGGTATGGTAGGAACAATGGCCCTGCTTTCCCTAGTGCCGCTCATTATTATTCTTCTTTCCATGGTTGGCCTGCACCCTTTTGCCAGCGGTATAATCATCGCCAAGGCGCTTTTGCTTTCTCCCCTGTATCTTAATCCCCTGGCCATGGCTGCAGCGCTGATGAGTGGTATGTCCATGGCCTATCTGGTATCCCCCTTCTCCGGTCTGACATTGCTCCTGGTCTCTTTGAGCGGAAAATCTCCGTACAGTATCGGTATCAGATGGAATTTTTTCTTCATGATTACTTTTTTACTCCTGACTTCTCTTTTTATCACACTGGCAACAATATGCGGCTGAAAGGGCATAAAAGTTAACAGTTGGAAAATTTATAGGTAAAAGTGTAGGCTCAGCCTATAAGAAATAAAGGCCAAACGGAGCTAATTATAAGCTGGGGGAGCTTTGTCGCCAATTCTTAAATGACGGAGTGGCAGCGGGCTCCCTCAATAAATATAAACGATAAAGTATTTTAGTAAAATAATTACCTGAACGAAGTTGTTAAAGTGTAAAGAAACTAAATGAGAATGAGGAAATCAGGAAAAAATATATCCTAACAAATGGATAAAAGGTATAGAAAAGGTATATGTCAGAGAAACATATTAATATTTCAAATAGCAGGGGAGTTTAAGTTTCTATGAAAACAAAAACCTTTACATATTTTAAACTGCCGCAGGAGGCCTGGTTTGACGAGCAAGAGATGGAAATTGCGCTTCCTGCCGACTGGGAAATTTTTTTTGCCGATATACCGGCAGATTCCCTCCCCGTTTTATCGGATGAAGAAATCGAGGAGAGACTGTCCCAGCCGATCGGAACAAAGACTCTTTCCGAACTGGCGCGAAACCGGCAGCGGGCTGTCATTATTTTTGACGACCTGTCCAGGCCTACAAACGCAGCTCAAATTGCGCCCCGGGTTATACGCGAGCTGCTCAAGGCCGGGATCAGGGAAGAGAATATCAGCTTTGTTGCCGCCCTCGGCGCCCACGGCGCCGTCAACAGGCTGGATTTTGAAAAAAAGTTGGGCCGGGAAATCGTAGAGACATACCCTGTTTTTAACCATAATCCCTATGAAAACTGCGCTTATGCAGGGACGACGACGCTGGGAACACCCGTATATATAAACAGGGAGGTTCTGGCAAGTGACCTGAAAATAGGAATTGGAAGCATTCTTCCCCATTCCTTTAACGGTTTTGGAGGAGGAGGAAAAATAATTTTCCCGGGAGTAGCTTCTATCGAGACGATTTATCAAAGCCACAAAAGGGCTGTTGATGATCTTTATGAAAGAAATGTGGGTTTGGTTGGTAACCTGGGGGAGCCGGAAAACAGCAAAATTCAGGCGGAAATAGAGGAAGTCGTCCGCATGGTCAATTTTGATTTCAAAATCGACGTGCTTCCCAACAGTAGAAGACAAATTGTAGAGCTTGTAGCCGGCGATCCCGTTTTAGCGCACAAAAAAGGAGTGGCGGCAGCCAGGAAGCTATATGTGACGGACTTTTACAGGGACGCCGATGTGGTTGTCAGCAACGCCTATGCTAAAGGTTCCGAAGCCCTGATTGCCCTTTCGCTGGGAGCACACTCTCTGAAAAAAGACGGCGGGGACCTGGTTACGATTGTTAACAGCCCTGCCGGCCAGGTTGTCCATTACCTGTTTGATCCTTTTGGCGAGGACTTCGGGGGCAGGCTGTGGTCCCGGGAGGGGTTGTTCCCGCAGAACATTAAAAGAAATATCCTCCTCAGCAGGTACCCGGGCCAGCGGTTGGGGCCACAAAAGAACCAGGTGTACTGCCGGGAATGGGAAGAAGTTCTCCGCCTGCTGCTGCCGGAACACGGACCCGGAACCAGGGCCGTGATTTACAAAGATGCCACCATGCAATTCCTCAGAAAAAGCTGACACCGCATTCCATGATTATTTGTAGTGGCTGCCGGAAAAGTACAGCCTTCAACCTTTTCCTTCATTAAGTAACAGGTATTGTCACGTTTGCGTCGTCAAATTATTTCCCGGGAAATACTTTTTCCGACAGCAATATTTAAAAACTTTGTGTTTCCTCCAAAATTTTTGAAAGTCAGTATCGGACAGTTTACCTATTACCTCCTTTAACAAGGTAAGGGTACCTCATTGTGCTTTGACTTTTTCTTTTTTATTACATCCGGGTATTCAGTCTGTCTGCAGGTCTACCTGCGGGGAAGCTGCATCGACCCAGTACTTCCTGACCTGGCAGTTGAAGAACCGGGGAAGATATGTTGCCAGTTCATCCTGCGCGGAGAGAATGTTTTCTTCCGTAACTCCTTTGAAGCCGTCAATCGGGAAAAAGATCCGGGTTGATTCGGGGGTTATCTTGCCTTTTTCTCCCTGCCTCCATACCCATATTCTTGTCCTTACTTCCAGTTCATCGGCATAGACGGGTTCTCCCGGGGGAACCGCTTCCTGCTCGCTGCTGCCAAAAGGTGTAAAGACATCCCCCTCCCGGCTGAAGCGGATCTCTATATCACCCTTTGTTTTGTCAAGGTCGTGGGCTCCCATGGGGACCATATTTTTTATCCCGAGCGCATTGACCAGGTTGACAACATTGTTGATGCTGGGAAATTCGGGCTTTTTGGCTATCCGTTTCAGCAGCGCTTCAATAGAGGAAGGGAACTTGTTGGGGTTGATGCCCAGGCGTTGAAAAGCCTCTCGCCATACGGCTATTTCTTTGCGTTCTTTGATATTGCTGTCCTTTAGAAGGTTGTGCACTTCCTGGACCGAAGAAAGAAGCATCTTCTCGATTTCCTCGCTTGCACCGCGGTCGCTGATACCTTCCGCTACGACGACGGCAACACAAAAATCGGGAAATTTTTGAAAAAGCTCCTCGCTTACTTTAAAAAACATTATGTGACACCTCTTTCCATTGTTGTGTAGCTGGCAACACTTTACAGGATGTAAACGTTTGACTAATTATACCATTTGTGGTTTTACTTATCAAAGATGTCTCTCTCACGCTCGCTCTTACTGGTATCTTTACTGAAAATGCCTGGATTTAAAATAGGCTTCCATAACCTTTTGTACATTCTCCCTGGAGAGGGGGGGGTGGGGGCTTTCTCCTTCGCCGCGGGGCAAGGCTTCCCGGTAAAATCTTTCCGGGAAGCTGTATTCTTCCGGCGATTCCCCTTCTTTTTGGTTAAAGCGGTGCTGCAGAGCCCAGATCCTGGCGGCAGCGTCCAGGAGCGAATCTGCTGAAAAATTACTTCCTGTAACGCAGTTCAAAGCCCGGGCGTAAAAATCCGGTCCCAGGGATCTGAGCACGGGAGGGCGTATGCAGAAGCCTACGGAATTTATGATCGTAATCAGATCTTCGGCATACTTGATCATCAGCGGAATGCTGACCCGGGAGGGAGGGGAGCCAAAAATTTGCGCCTTCAGCTGGGACGGCATATCCAGCCTTTCGATCTCTTCCCGGCTTGCGCCCAACTCTTCAGTTTCTCCATCGATAAGCCCTGCCGTGAGCAGTTCCACAGGAGAGCGGGCGCGCAGGTGATCGCCTCCCCTGGTATTGGTCAAATATCCCAAAGCCCAAACATCGGGCTTGGCCCGGGGGTCGCGGCAGCTCATCTCTACTCCCCTGACATGCAGGGCAAAGGGCTCGCTGCCGGGTATTTGTTTGGAGGCGCGTTTTACTCCCCCGGCCAGCACCTCCCCGATGCCTTCTTTAAAGGCGATCATGTGCATCAGCTTTACGATGCTCCGGTAATCGCCCCAGCCGGGTGAGAAGCCGATATCCGCATTTTTAACAAGGTTTTCCTGGCAGCACTCCACCAGGAAGGCAATTGCCGCAGAGCAGGAGATAACGTCCATACCCAGACGGTTACAGATCTCCACACATTTTAATATTTCCGGAATGGAGTGCATATCCAGGCGTGCCCCGAACTCCAGGGCATAGGTTACCTCCAGGCCTTTGGCTTCGTAGTTTTTAAAGGGCCCCTCCTTTACCCTGGACCAGTGGCTGCAGGCTATCGGACAGGAGAAACAGGCCAGGTCCTTTTCCTTGTAGCGCTCCAGAAAAAATTGTCTGCCCCTGGTTTCATCCCAACCGGGAAGGGTTCCTACCGTAAAGTTGCGCCCGGGCAGGGCTCCGATTCTGTTAAAAGGAGTCGATACAACCATGCTGCCGTATTTTTTGGTCCAGCCAAAGCTCTGGTCGCCTTTTATTTTCTGCAGGGCCTCTTTCCTTATTTCTGGAAACTCTTTTTCATTGTAGAGGGGCAACTTACCTTTTCCCCTAACGGCTATGGCTTTTAGATTCTTACTCCCCATTACCGCTCCCAGGCCGGTACGGCCCCAGGATGAGAAGTAATTGTTTTGTATACTGGCGAAGGCCACGAGATTTTCACCGGCCGGGCCGATAGAAGCCACCGCAAAATCTTCCCCTTTGTACTTCTTGATCCAGTCCGTTGTGAACCAGGTGTCTTCGCCCCAGAGATGGGCTGCTTCCTCCAGGTAGACTGTCCCGTTGTCGATATATAAAACAGTCGGCTGCACAGCCTGTCCCGAGATGGCCAGATAATCATACCCGGACATGCGGAGCCTTACGCCCCACTCGCTGCCGGCATTGGCTGTGCCGAATCTGCCGCTTAAAGGGGATTTTGAGGTGATCTCAGTGCGGCATGCTGTCGGTAGGAGCGTTCCGGCCAGGGAACCGGGGCCTACCAGGAGAACGTTGTTTCCATCCAGAGGCGAACAACCGGCGGGAATAAGCTCGGAAGCCAGCTTTGTATTTACGCCCAATCCCCCGATATATTCGTGCTGTAACGATGTAATATCCTCGGTTTCGATTTTTTTTGCCGTCAGATCGATTTTAAGCAGGGTGGCCATGATTAGATCACTCTCTTTCCAGCTTTAAAATTCGCTTTGGAGCCGGCTTTACACTCCCCTAAGAGCTTCTCCTTATTACAATATCTCTGAGCACAAGAAGAACCGTCCCCTTGTGCTCCTCACTCTCTGTACCTCTCTAATCATCCTCTTGTATCCCCCCCTGGATTCCCGCGTCAAACTGCCTAAGAAAAACAGCAGGCTCTTTTGCGGGAACTGGCGAGCTTATAAAGTCTGCAATGTTGCGCGTGACGATGCAATCCGCTCTAATACGCTTGGCACACTGAGCAGCAAGAGCATCTTCGTGGTCCGGCATGTCAAGCTCCATCGCACCAAGGATGTCAGCTTTCCCGACATCGGCGATATCCAGAACGTTGCACAGCGTCCGAATAGCTTCTAACGTTTTCTCTCCCCCGACCACTTTCTTTAGGATGTAGTAGATATCGGTAACGGCACTGGCAGTAAGAAAACCTTCAATCTCACCGCTCATGCAGAGTTCCAGTACCCGTTCGGCATAATCAGCGAAAGGTATTCGGTCGACTAGGTAGTCGATGATGACGTTAGTGTCAATTAGGATCTTCATTATACCTTGCCAGCCTCTCCTCGCGTATCTCATCTCGGGTGATCTCGACTCCCTTTAATATCCCGCGTAAAGATTTGAGATTTTCTTTCTTTCGGCCTTCGATGTTTGTAAGGAGTGCCACATCCTTGCCGTTGCGGGTAATGATGATGTCCTCGACTGCGGCAAGCTCGATATATTTGCCCATGTTCATTTTAAATTCGGTGGCTGACACGCGCATGCCGTTCACTCCTTTTGCTTTGATTATGCTCAATTATATTATGTAAGTTTTGTTCAATTTAGTCAATGGTATTCTGTTCGATCAAAAGAAAACAAAACCCGATGGTGGTGTAAACCGCCCTCGGACTTGGAACTGCTAGGGTAATTCAGGAGGTTGCACTAAATATACGTAGAGGAGGCAGGTATGGCGGTTATTCTACAATTTCTGTAAAAAATTCGTTACCAGGACTACAAGGCGGGCGCAGGGCAAAAAGGTAAGCTGCCCCAGCAGAGTGCCCACTATTTTCCCGAAAATGAGGTAAATGATAAGGGCGTTGAGGTCGGAAAATCCTTTTCTGCCTACCAGGGTATGGTCTGTAATCAGTGCAGCGTAGGGGTCAATGAAAAATGTAAGGACAATGGTGCTGAAACCGTTAAGGATGCCGGACATCTGGCTGGCTGTCAGCCGGTAATCAGGCACCAGGGCTCCGGCGTAAATGGCGGAGAGGACTCCCACGGTATTGATGGAGACAACAAAGATATAGAGAGTCAGGATGTGTTCCGGCATTTTTTTCTCTTTTATGATAAAGAGATGGGAGAAGCGGGGGCGTTTAAGGTTTTCTCGCAGCTTGTTGGAGGCTCTTTTCAGAAAGTGAGGAGCATTGAGCATATTCAGAACCATGGCCCCCAGGGACTCCGCTCTTTCCAGGGCGCCGATAAGGTAGACGAAAATATGTATAAAGGTGGGCAGGAGCAGCACGGCGGTGATGCTTCCCAGGGTGGCGGAAAGAATAATCAGGCGGAAAGAGTCCCGGAGCAGGGAGATATGTCCCAGCAGGATGACGCTGTCCACGTAATAGCCCAGCAGCGGAGCCTGGAGGAGATGTGCCGTCCTGGCGGCCAGAGCCACGATACTGAAAAGGGTAACAGCGAGATAAAGTCTCCTGGTTCTTATGCCGGCAACACGGGCACCGTAGGAGAGGGTATCAACTGTGTGGATAACGGCTGTCAAAAGACACACCAGAAGGATGTTACTGCTGCCCTGGAGCCCTGTTTCCACAATAATCTTTCCCCCCGGTCTTTTCCTTTCTATTATTTACGATTACTGCCGGCCATTTATTCATCGGCCCGGGGGATTATTTCCGGAGATAGAGCAGGGATCCGTCCTCATAAGCGGCAAAGAGATAATAATTCCCAAGTTCAGGCGGTTTTTGTCGCATGAGCTCCAGCCACTCTTTATCAGCCTCGGGGGTGTTGCCCCAGCGGAAGCGGTTGCTGAGCCAGATCCCCTCCACGGGGGCCAATTGCTCCAGTTCTTTGACCTGTTCCAACTTTACCGGCATTTTTAAGGCCAGGCGGTCGGCGTACCAGCTCAGGATATGGCCGTCGTTGGAGATTACGACTCCTTCCGGCGATACCTGCCGGGCGACATCGGCTATGGCCGGTGCGTAGTCTACAAGACAGTTTTGCCGGGTGTTGCCGGTATGCCACTGGGGAGGGTTGCTGTAAAGGGCGGCCGCCGTGATCGCTGTCAGCAGTGCATATTGCAAGAGGCGCTTCAGGGTGTGGTTTGGGAGGCTGCTTAAGAGTCTGTTTAAAATATATGTTAGAAGACCCACGGTCATAATGATATAAAAAGGAAGAAAAATGAAAAAAAGTCGCGGGATGTAATGGATGGGCAGAAGCGCTGCCAGTTGCGCCAGGAAACAGGTGGCGACAAAAAAACGGATTTTCCTCTGCCCGGGATTGAGAAGCCCGGGGAGGGAAAGGGCTGCCAGGAAGGAGGCGGTGCCGGTAAAACCGGGATCGAGTATTCCTTTAAGAAAGGCGCTAAAGCCCTCTTTGATTTTCATTAGCAGCTCATCGGGATGCTGTAGAAGAAACGCCTTGACATCTATGATTTGCGGCAGCATATAAAGGGTGTAGCCCGGGTAGGTGGCGGTAAACATGGCCGGTTCAAAGGACTGCAGGGAAAAGAAGGGGTTGCCCATCAGCGAATAGTTACGCCACAGCCAGGGAGAGACCAGAAGCAGCCAGCCTCCCAGGTAAACCGCCAGTTTGAGGAGCCTGTTTCTGGCGTGCGCAGCAGGTATGCTCCACCACAGGTACAGGCAGGAAAGGGGCAAAAAAATGATGGCGTTGTAACGGGCCAGGTAAAAGAGCCCGGCTACAGCCCCTGTGAGCAGGAAAAACAGGCAACTCCGCTCCGGAGCCCTGAGGAGAAGGTAAACCCACAGAACCATAAAAAAAAGGGCCATAGGCTCTGTCATACCGGAGACGCTGTAAAACAGTGCCAGGGGGCTGAAGATATACAGCAGGCAGCAGCAAAAGCCTGCTGCCTGTCCCGCTAATTCGCGGGCCAGGAAAAAAAGGGGAAACAGGGCGGCAAGATAAAAGAAACCGCCGGCTGCGGCTACAACAGGATCAGAGGCGGGGAAAAAGCGGAAGCAAACAGCCAGGAAAAGGGGCCACAGCGGCCCTCGCCAGAGGTTGGGGTAGGGCTCGCCGTAGTGAGCCAGGCTCAGCGGGGTAATATACCTGGAAGTAAAGCCGCGGCCCAGGCTGATATTGCGGGCCATACTGGCATAATCCATGGCATCATTGTAGGGGAGCGCCACAAAAGCATTGCTGAAATAATAATACCAGGCTCCAACAGCCAGTACAAGCAGTAATAATAAAGGAAGATAAGCTTTTTGGAAACTGCTTTTGCTCACGCAAACACCACCTGCCGCTACTATCTTTAATCATAATAACCTCTATGCTAGCTTCAGGCAACACAAAAACGGATGAAAATAACCTTATTTAGAACCCGCCTCATCTCCCGTAGGGGAGGCGTAAGGTTGTAGCTAGCGTAATCTGCGGCTTACCCAGCAGGTTCAGCGAAGCAAAAGCTTAAAAATGGCCCGGCAGACATTTCTGCCGTTGTTGCTTAGCTTCCTCGTTTAGCCTCTGCTACCGTTCTATGAAAGCAGCAATTTGCTGTGGTGAGAGCGACTTGTGAAGCGAAGTCAACATTTCTCGGCCGACCCTGCCAGCCTCACCGAAACAGAAGCAAATAAAAGAACCCCTTTCTTATCCCCAGGGGTGGCGCAAGGTTGTGGCGAGCGGAATGTGCAGCTTGAGCTTGCAGGTTCAGCGAAGCGAAGGCTCGAGATGGCCCGGCGGATCTGACGCTCTTCTCACTGATGTTCTTGTTATAGCTTATCAGTTTTCTCGCTTAGCCCCCGCTACCGTTCTATGGA
>JAKORA010000359.1 GCA_029778075.1 Bacillota bacterium
AACAAAAGGTTAGTAGGCAGTCTGCCGCCCCTCGGAGTACAGGTAGATATGTAAAATGCTGGGAATGTGGTTGCAGTTACTATGATTCAAGTTGGTATCCTGGTAAAGATTCTTATTGCGGTTGCTGATAGAATCTTGTTTTCGCCAGGGGTCTACGAGTTTCATAGCCGACAGGCCACGAAGGGGGCCGGGCAAGAAAGGGACGGGAGGTAAGAAAAATGATGGATTTGAAAAATATGACAATTGAAGAATTGAAGGAACTCATTAGCGAAGCTAACAAAGTATTAGCGGAGAAAAAGCGTTCTGAATCCGAGGAATTTGAATTTGAATTTGAATTTTCGGCAACCAACGATCCACGAAAGGGTATGCCATATGTGGCTAGGTTGTATTTGGAAGATGGTAAACTACAGAGGGAATTCTTTGATTTACATAAAGAATGGGGCAAAAAGGAGGTGACAGTTAGCGGAACGTACAAGGCAAAGACAGGAGATATTATCGAGATAAGAACGGGCGGAAGTTGGAAAAACGACTACCGCTCTTGGTACTTAGTTACAGAGGGCGGAGAACAGATAAAAGTTGCAGACATTGACAACTCTAAAGAGAAGGCGCGGGTAACCGAATACTTGCAAGGCAAAATCACGGCTGAGGAGTTAATAAACAAATAGGGTAGCGGCCTACGCCGGAAAAGGAGGAAGATAAAATGAAGAATTTTACTTTCAATACCCCGGAGGAACTCCGGGAAAAACTCTTTGCCATAGTCACTGAAGCAGAAAAACAGGCACGAGCCCGGACACTTCCCCTAGAAAAACTGGGGGTTGTCGTGGAGGCTGTGGCCTCTACTCCCTACGGCATTGCCGTAGGGGACGGAGGCCATGTAGCGAAGAGCTACAGATTTCGTGATCCCCAAACGACCTATTTTAGGCTTGCCTGGTATACCAAGGGCAAGCAGAAGTTTGTTTGCGTTTCCGTTTTCCGCGGAAACGCAAAAAAGGTAGCCTACGGGGCAAACGGCTACCTGGACATTTCGGCGACGGGGAAGTGGGAAGCCTTCCGCCTGGTCTTCCCTTCCCGCGCCAAAAAAATTGAAGACTGGCTACAAAATAAAAGAATTGCGGCGGCAATTCGGCACCTACCGCCGCCGCCGATCGAGATCATCGAGATCCAAGAAATCCAGCCCGACGAGGGCGGGCTGGTTAAGGCGGAAGTCGGTCCTCATAAATACTATATCGGAACACCAGGGGGTTGGATTTTCATCCCCTATGAAAAAGGGGATGAAAGACGGACGGCTTGGACGATTCTGGCCCGACAGGGCTTTCCGGTTCCTCGCCGGAAAGCCGATCGGGTATGGACGGAGGCTCTCACGGCTGCCGTGGCCCTCCATGTTTTGGGGGGAGGTGTAGCC
>JAKORA010000360.1 GCA_029778075.1 Bacillota bacterium
GGCGAGCGAAATGTGCAGCTTGAGCTTGCAGGTTCAGCGAAGCGATGGCTTGAGATGGCCCGGCGGACATGGACGTCCGCCGCCGGCAGCGCGAACATGGATGTGAGCTCTGCCGGGAAGGCCAATCGAGGGCCTGAGCTGAGCTGTAAAATAACCTGCCTCAAGCGAACCCTGGAGCGAGCACTAACCTTCGCCACCCCTGCTCATGGGAATTGGCCGGGTAGGTCGTCGGAGGCCTGAGCGAGCCGTAGAACTTTACGAGCCAAAACCCCGGAGCTCCGCCTACAGCAATCGCTGCTCAAATAACCTTATCTTCCCTGGCAAGCCGCCGGGGAATTTGTTATATTATTAGCAGTGGACAGACAAGTCCCAGGATAATTATTCCATCTTTTATGACCGGAGGCAGAGATGCCAATACTGCATTTAAACAATATCTACAAAGATTATGGGGATAACAGGGTCCTGGCAGGAGTATCCCTTGTGCTTCAACGGGGAGAGAAGGTGGGCCTGGTGGGGCCCAATGGGAGCGGAAAAACCACCCTGTTGAAAATTATCGCCGGCGAGGAAGAAGCCGATCAGGGCAAAGTCTTCCTATCCAGGGGAGTTACCTTGGGATATCTGCAGCAGAAACCAGTTTTTTTAAACCGGACAACCCTGGGGAATTATTTAAGGGAGGCTGTCAAGGATATCCTCTCCATCAAAGAGGAGTTGTCTGCTCTGGAGAAGGAGATGGCCCTCCTCGGAACCGAAGCAGACGGGGACTCCCTTGACCCCCTTATGAAAAGGTATGGCTTTCTGACCCAACTGTATGAAAGTAAGGACGGCTATACCCTGGAAAACCGGATTAATACAGTGGCCCGGGGCATGGGTTTTAAGGAAGAGGATTGGGGACGCTCTATCGAAAAGTTTAGCGGTGGAGAAAAAACGCGGGCGCAGTTGGCCGCCCTGATCCTTCAAGAGCCGGAGCTGCTCCTCCTGGATGAACCTACAAATTACCTGGACCTGGAGGCCCTGGAGTGGCTGGAAAATTATCTGCGGTCCTGGCCCGGCTCTTTGCTGGTAGTATCCCATGACCGTTATTTCCTGGATAGGGTTGTGGGCAGAATTGCCTCTCTGGAAAGAGGCGAACTAAAATGTTATAGGGGCAATTATTCTGCCTATGTTGCGCAGCGGCAACTGGAAAGGGCCAGCATGGAAAAGGTTTACCAGAAGCAGCTGGCAGCGGTAAAAAAAGATCTCGATTTTATACGGACGGCTTCTGCTGATGAGAGAACCAAACGCCAGGCTCACAGCCGGGAAAAGCGCCTCAGTAAAATGCAGTTGCTTTCTCCACCCCCTGCTGAGAGAACCGTCAAGCTTAATTTTAGCTTTGCCGGGCGCAGCAGCAGGCTGGTGCTGAGCTTTGATAAGGTCTCCAAGGCTTTTGGAGGTGCAGAGCTTTTTAGCGGCGCCACTTTTGAGATTGAATGGGGGGACAGGGTGGCCCTGGTGGGGCCCAACGGCGCAGGAAAAACCACCTTGTTGCGGATGATTACCGGAGAAGAGGCGCAGAGCAGCGGGCGGATCCAAATCGGGCACGGTGTAAGGATCGCCTATTTTGACCAGGAGCAAAAACAGTTGGATGCTGACAGTACTCCGCTGGGCACGGTGATGGAACATACGGGCTTAACAGAGGCCGAGGCGCGCAAGCATTTAAGCCGTTTTCTGTTCCGGGGCGACGAAGTATTTAAAAAAGTCGGAGATTTGAGCGGCGGTGAAAAAAGCAGGCTGGCTCTGGCTAAGGTAGCTCTGTCTGCTGGAAATTTCCTTATTATGGATGAACCTACCAACCACCTGGACGTTAAGGGAGTAGAAGAACTGGAAACAGCTCTTGCCGGATATCCCGGTACTCTGCTGGTAGTCACCCATGACCGTTTTTTTATTTCACGTATTGCCACCAAAGTACTGGAAATCCGGGAGGGGAATGTGAAGCTCTTCAGAGGAACATACCGGGAGTTTATAGAGTCCAGAGCGGCTGAAGAAGAAAAAAAAGCCGGTGAGCGGGAGAAAAAAGCTAAGACTGCCGCAGGAAGAGGAAGTAAAAAGCGGGAAATGGAAAAAGCCGCAAGAGAACAGCTTCTGGCGCTGCGCCGCGAAAGACGCCGCCTGGAAAAGTCCCTGGCCCGTCTGGAGGAAGAGATCAGCGAAGAAGAAACAAGGATATCCTCTTTGCAGGAACAGTTGGCTGACCCGCGAATATACGAGGACTTTGCGTCAGCCCGCAAGATTGCGGAAGAGTTCAAGTCTGCACAACACCGTGTCGAGCTGTTGTATGACGAATGGGAGGTAATTGCTGCCGAGCTGGAAGAGCTGCCGCCGGAAGAAAACTTTTTGGCACGTGATTAAAGTTCGATTTGTCTTGACAGCATATTTATAGTATAGAAGATATAAAAACAGATAGAGCATTCTTTCAAATATAGACTGGCTTAAACTGCCAGTCATTTTTTTAACAGAAAAAAGAAGCCTAAAAAAGCTCCTATTGCCACTCTATTTCTCAGAGACAAAGCTGGACGAGTGATTGTGCACATTTTTGTGCTTGATTTTTTTTTTATTAAGAGGTATTATTAAAAAAATTCAAGTTCCGAGATGGATACTGGTTGTCTTTTGTAAGGGAGGAATTTCATGCATACGGAAGACCCGATGGAGATCCGTATCCACGGCCGGGGCGGGCAGGGTGCCGTGTTGGCTGCTACTCTGGCTGCGGAGGTGGCTTTCCGCAGGGGTTATTACCCCCAGGCTTTTCCTTTTTTTGGGGCAGAAAGAAGAGGCGCTCCAGTAGCGGCTTTTGTACGCTACAGTAGGTCTTTTTTGATGCCCCGTTGCCGTATTTATAAGCCTTTTTGCGTCGTAGTATTCGATGTGGTCCTCCCCAAAGAGGCAATAATGGAGGGCTTTAAAAAGGATGGCGTGCTTCTGGTTAACGCTTCAGAGGAGCATTTACCGGCGTGGACTGAAGCTGCCCGGGGGAGGAAACTGTACATAGTTGATGCCTCACATATCGCCGCTGATTATGGCCTGCTTTCTTCTGGGATGCCTCTTGTAAGCAGTGTCATGCTGGGGGCACTGGTCAAAATTCTTAAGCTGGCTCCGCTCCAGGTGTTGGAGGAGACTTTGAAAGAAAAGATTTTCCATTTTGCAAGAGAAAATCTGGAAGGGGCCCGCCGGGGGTACAAAGAGGTTAAGGAGGTAGTCGGCGATGCGCTCTTCAGTAGGTAATCATTGCCTTTTACCGCCCGTCTACCCGGAAACGATTCCTACACCGGTAAACCAAACGGGGTCATGGAGATTCCTAACCCCCGTGCGCCGGGAAAAAACTTCACCCTGCCGGCAGCTATGTCCCCTTGAAAACGGCATACCTCTCTGGATGAACAAAGTGCGGGA
>JAKORA010000361.1 GCA_029778075.1 Bacillota bacterium
GGAGGGATTTCTATGGTTTTCCTTGCACTTATTATATCATAAAAGGGCAAAAAGTCCTTATTTTAAAGGCTTTCCGGCTTGCGCAGGAAGCCCTATTTATCTTCAATGATTTGGGCGAAGGAAACAATGTCCGGGATGTTTTTTTGCACGATCGCATAAACAATTTCCGGGTTGATGCGAATATAATTATGGACTGCTGGTTACGCCTCTCTTTCCCTTAATCTTTTTCGAGATTGCCGGTAGTACTGTTTTAAGGTTGGCATATGGTCAAAATAGCGTTTCCGGTAATCTACTTCAAATGCAACCCTGCCGTAAGTGTCCCGTTCAAAGAGCAGCACCTTATTGCGCATGATTTGGTGGATAAAAAAAAGGTCGGCGCTTCTCAGGTCAACCAGGTCAATTTTTCTCTTGAGGCAATCTTCAAGGTCGTTGGTTATCTGCAGTTTCGTTTGAAAGCGCTGGTTTTGGTCGAGCCTTTCTTCAAATAATACGGCCAGATCCAGATCGCTGTTTTTGCGCTCCTTGCCTTTTGCCGTTGACCCGAAAAGGTAGACAGCGATGGTATCGGTTCTACTGGTAAAGTAGCTCGTTATCTTTTTTGATACCGTTTTGTCAATCATGATAATCCTCCCGGTAAAGCCTGAACCTGTCCGCTGCTGATACCATATTATACCTTACATTTTAAGATATGTATACTGGATGGACAGCAGTAAAGGGTGTTAGGGAATAAATGCAATTGGATTTTGCAGGAATAGGGATCTTGGGATCATGCAGGGTTACAGGGAAGCTTTCTTAGATCGGACACTACCCACTGATTTGTATAAAGGGTTTTACCGTTTGTGGGAAGAATATGTTAAAATATGCAAGGCCGTAAGATATATTTGGTAGGTATAACTGGCTGATAGGCTGGAAAAATCCACGTATTTAAGAGGTTCCGCCAGGATGCTCCCTTTCAGGGTGTCGTGCTGTGGGACTTTTGCCGCAAGGTGATGCTAAGGTGCCTGCAATAAACGTGGAGGGAGGTGTGGTGGTGTACGCTGGTTTCTGGAAAAGATTTGTTGCATACTGCGTTGACCAGGTAATATTGTCTTTGGCGATTTTTCTGGTTTCTGCTTATTTGTTTAGGTTGCCCTTGGAGCAAGCCCTGGTGTATAGCGGGATAAACCCTTACCGGCTTTATAAAGACCTTGTGGAAATTAATGCTTCTTATTACTGCCTGTTTGGCATCGCTCTGCCGTGGCTTTACTTTGCCCTGTTTGAGTCAACTAAAAAGGCAACGCCGGGCAAGATGCTTATGGGCATTGAAGTGGTAAATATTAATGGAGAAAAAGTAACATTTCTTCAGGCAACCCTGAGATATATCGGCAAACGAATCTCCGGGCTAATTTTGGGAATAGGTTATCTCATGGCAGCTTTTACTGAGAAAAAGCAAGCATTACATGATCTCATAGCGCAAACGCTGGTAAAACACCGCAATGTTTGATAAATATTATCAATCGCTGCTCCACACTTTCCCCCGCCACCGGGCGCTTCATGAAGAACTGGCCAGAGTATTACGGAAAGATGGCACGTAAAAGTTTAAGCAACACGTTGTGTTGAATCCCACGAAAATACTGATTACCCTTCTTCTCAGTCCCTTATTCTTTTTAGAGATAGCCGGTAATACTGTTTAAAGGCTGGCGTATTGTTTCCCGCAAACATTGATGCTGAATCTTAAGCTGAACAAAAATCCAAAGCGGCCTGGGCAAAAAGCGCAGAGCCGATCCAGAGGATATTTTCATCGATATCAAATTTAGGGTGATGGTGAGGATAAGGGCAGGGTGAACCTAAAAAGAAATAGGTGCCGGGTATCTCTTGCAGGAACAGGGACATGTCCTCGTTGGCCATGCTGGGTTTGGTTAAGGCAATGATATTTTCCGGCTTCAGGATCTTGCCGGCGGATTGTAGAAATTGCCGGGTAACAGCCGGATCATTTACTGTGGCCGGAAAATCCTTAATCAAAGACACCTCCGCTATAGCCCCGTTTGTTGCTGCAATTGACTGGCATGTGTCGGTTATTTTACTTTTCAAGTAACGTTCTACGACCTGGTCAACCGTCCTGAAATCACCTTCCAGCGTGACCTCATCACAAATAGCATTGAGGGCCTTGCCGCCATTGATGCGGGTAATGCTTAGAGTGGCGGGACTGGTAGGGTTTATGGCCGGGGGAATCAACTTCTGTAGCGCCAGTACTATTTCTGAAGCTGTTTTGATTGCATCTATGCCCGCCTCCGGTGTGGCGACATGGGCGCTTTTCCCTTTAATCCGGATCGAAAAGACTGATACCGCGGCCATAACGGGACCGGAGCATACACCAACCTGGCCTGTTCCTACTTCCGGAAAGATCTGGCCGATATGTAAGCCCAGGATGGCATCTACCTTGGGGTTTTCCAGGCACCCTGCGGCAATCATCGGTTCGGCGCCGCCTTCCGCTTCTTCCGCCGGCTGGAAGATAAGTTTGACGCTGCCCTTAATCAGATTTTTGCGTTCAGCGATGATCTGCGCGGCGCCCAGGAGCATGGCCATGTGGGCATCATGGCCGCAGGCGTGCATATTGCCGTTAGTTGAGGCGAATGGCAGTCCCGTCTCCTCTTTTATGGGCAGGGCATCCATATCCGTGCGCAAGGCCATGGTTGGCCCGGGGTATTTTCCCTTGATAAGGGATATAATTCCCGTACCGGCACAAAGTTGGTGTGGCAGGTGCATTTCGTCGAGTTGATGTTTAATATATTGCGATGTGCGGTGCAGGTCAAAAGACAGCTCTGGGATGCGGTGCAGGTCGCGGCGCCAGCGGATTATTTGCCGGTGCAGATCCAGCGCCGCTGTTTTGATTTGCAGGGGATCATTCTTTATGCAGCTGTGGCGGTCTTGAGGATGGGAGGAAAGAACCATTTCAGTCACCCCTTCGGTTAATGTTGCGGTAAAAATAAAAAACCCCAATGCCTTTTGGTAGACAATAAGGGTGATCAACCGTCTTATCATCCAAAGCATTTTGCTTTGACGGTATTAGCACCTTGCACGCAGGCAGGTTGCTGCGGAGTCATAAAGCCGTATCTCTCGTCCGCTCTTGATAAAACATCTATTTTTTTCGCTTCCATTATAGTCAAGCCCGGGCGGGCTGTAAAGGGTATTATGGTGCGGTTCCTGGCTGAGCCCTTAAACTCTTCGTTAAGGTTTTCATTAATGGCGCTATGGATGAAGGGCCGGACTGACCCCGGTAGCCTGGTGCTTGTTCGGCTTTCCATCTAACAGCCCGGGTTGCTTGAGATCATGCAGCGGTTATGGGCAGTATGTATACACCCTCTTGCAGCCGATGAATATACTGAATTATATATTACGAATTGGCTAGAGAGGAGTATGCTAAATGGCGGTTATTCCGGTTTCGCCCCAGACCGATATTACCGCCCTCATTGCTTCCGATGAAGTATCCGAGGGTGATGTGCTTTTGTTAGAGAACGGTATCTACAACCAGATCGTGATCGTGACCAAGAATTTTTTACGCATTTTGGCCGGCGGGGATAGCGTTGTTTTCGATGGCGGGAATATCCTGCTTAATGCTTTTATTCTTGAAGCAGTGGCCGGTGTAGAGATTAGCGGGATGAAAATTACCAATTACCAGAATAACGGCATCCACATTGACGGAGGGTTGGGTCACAGAATTATTGGCAATGAAATTGACAATGTGGCGGGTAGAGGGATTTTCGCCGGTTCATCAACCGCCAATTTGATCTGGAAAAACGCAGTGAGGCGGGCCTTTGACGGCATATTGCTCAGGTTTGGCAGCACCAACAACCGCGTTGTTGATAACCTGGTCCAGTTTTGCAGAGATGATGGCATAGAATCGTGGTTAAATGAGGATGAAAATAATGTTTTTGTCGGAAACAAGGCTACCGGCAACACCCGTTTTGGCATGGAAATATTCGGAGTAAACAACCTGGTAGCGGACAACATCGTGGAAAGCAACGGAAGGATCGGGCTTTATGTGGCGGGAGGCGACGTTTCCGTGGTTGGCAATAAAATCATAAACAATAACAACAGCGGTGTCCTCTTCGACAGCTCCAGTTTCAACACTTTTGCCGGGGGAAATGAAGTGCAAGGCAACGCTGTATTCGGCATGGACAGATACAGCAGCCAGGGAAACATTCAGGATAATGCCATCACCTTTAACCAGAGTATCGGGATCAGGCTGAATATTGATGCCGGGGCCAACCTGATCTTTAAAAACACGCTGATCTGCAATCCCCCCGTCAATATTCTCGATACCAGCGAAGATAATCCTTTTACTGTTCCGGAAAACATTATTCTCAATAATATCGATCAACCGTGCGCTGCTCCTTAAACAAGAAAATTACCATAAATTTCCGCAAGGAGGTTGGTTTAGAATGGAACTGGATGTAAAAGAAAAAGTTAAGGAAGAGATTGACCGCCAGAAAAAATTGCTTGAAAAATGTGCGATGAACATGGGCCAGGTGCCTGAACATTTAAGAGCCTATCAAGGGAAAGCCTTCGAGCTGATGCAAAAAGAGCTGCGTGCCCTTGAGGACCAGGTCAAACAGCTGCGGGGATAGTGCCGGTCAATGGCGCCCAAGGAAGCTGTACGAAAAGAGCTGTCTGCCCCTCCTGCGAACAGCTCTTTTTTTATGGGAAACTGTCCTCGTCCCGGCAGAGAAAGAAATCTTGATAAGCCGGTAAGGAATCCTTTGGATTGAAGGCATTTCTGTCGCAGCTGCCGTTTAATCTCTAGCCGTGTTAATGCAATGGGGAAGGATTGATGACAGGCTTTGTCTCAATGTGGCGGTGCGGCCTTTTTAAGCAGGACTTAGGAGAAGAGGTATGGAATAACCGGGTAGGCATGTAATTTTGCTCTTGGATGGGAGAGACCATGAAAATTTGCAGCTATAACATAAATTCGATCCGGGCCAGGAAGGAGCTTCTGTTTAAGTGGCTGGAGAAGCGGGAGTTTGATCTGGATATTCTCTGCCTGCAGGAGCTAAAGGCGGAGGAGAAGGACTTCCCCTTTCAGCAGTTTGCCGCCCGGGGTTATGAAGCAGCCGTTTTTGGGCAGCCGCGCTACAACGGTGTGGCTGTTTGCGCAAAAAACGGCCTTTCCGAGATCAGGCAGGGTTTTGGGGATCCTGAGTGGGACGATCAGAAGCGCATCATCTCCTGCCGGGTGAACGGGGTTGCGGTGATCAACGCATACATGCCCCATGGCAGTGAAC
>JAKORA010000362.1 GCA_029778075.1 Bacillota bacterium
AATAATGCAATATAATAACTCAAGATAAGGTATATTATATTGCATTTTGGGGTAGAATTATGGTATAATTAAATGCGAAAACAGGGTATTATCCCACCCCAAAAATGCATGATAATATTTCTTCGCACCTTTTGTCGCTAAAACAAAAACCATACCAGGGTGAAAAATATGTTTATCTTAAGATTTACCATACAGCTACCACTGGAAGAAAAGCTTTTTAAAACTGAAACCAGAGAACTCAAATTTTCAAGCCCTACAGAATTGCTAAAAACTTACAAAAAGTTAAAGCAGTACGAAAATGTTTTCTTCTATAACATCAGGGCTTATGTTGTATTTGAGGAAGAAATAAATCTCGAAAAATTCAACTGGAACGTACTAAAGGAGGGTCAAAAGAGGTGGAGCATGAGTTCCTAGTTTATACTGACGGCGCCTGCACAGGAAACCCCGGTCGCATGGGGATCGGCTATGTAATCTACCAAAACCCCGGCCAAAAACTCACCGCTACCTGCACCTATTCGCCCGGCACAGGTACAAACAACCAGGCTGAATATCTGGCAGTCATCGCTGCTTTGGACTACCTCACTGCTTTTGAGCCGCAGTCCATACTTGTTATGTCCGATTCGCAGCTGGTTATCTACCAGCTTACCGGGGTTTATGCTATAAAGTCTCCCACAATCGCCGAACTGGCCGACAGGGTATTTGAGCTTGTAAAACGGCTTGGGTGCCGGGTGGACTTTAAGTGGATCCCGCGCAGCGAAAACAAATTTGCCGATGCGCTGGCCAGCAAAGCCGCCGGTATGCCCGTTGCAAGGATTATAAACCACTATACCGAGCTGGAGGAATGGAAGCCCGATTTATACTTCACACCGGATGAGTGTGAGCTTGAGAAGCTGCCTCCGCTCAACCCCTTATGCGCACGGGAGATTGAGAGGCTGCTAATTCTGGGAGATAAAGCGAAATTTGGAGACTATGTCAGGCTCAAATCTGGCGGAATGGATGAGTACAGCAAAGCCAATATGAAGACGCTCAAAAAATATATAGCTGTCCGTCATGGTCCCAAAGCCGTGCCGTGGATGATGGATACTCTCGAAGGTGCTGACCCCGCTTATGCAGCAAATGCACTGCGGTGGGCTGCAAGAGGCCTCCCTCCCGATATGGCACTCAAAAAAGCATCCGTAGACATGGAAATGGCAGCAAATACCGCTAACAAAAGGAGAGAAAATCTGGCATGGCAAATGATATAGAGACTGTTTTGGAGTCTTTTAAGGAAGATCTCCTGCGGCAGGAAAAATCGAAAAACACCATCAGGGCATATGTCCGTGATGTTGAAGAGTTCATACAGTGGTTTTCAGAAACGGTCGGAGAGTTTTCGCCGGAACAAATAACCGTTGTGGACGTGCAGGAATACAAAAACTACCTGTACAACATAAAGAGAAACAAGCCGGTTAGTGTAAACAGGAAGCTCTCCGCACTGGAGAGTTTCTGCGAATTCCTGGTAAACGCTGGCCATCTTAAAGATAACCCTGCTGCAAAGGTGAAGAAAATAAAGCAGCAAAAGACTGCGGAGGTTGCGGCTCTCTCAAATTCCGAACTCTACAGGCTTAAAAGGATGTTTTACCTTGAGGGCAACAAGCGTGATATAGCTATATTCGAGCTTATGATTAACACCGGCCTGCGCGAGGCTGAAGTGTGCAACCTTAAACTGGATGATGTCATAATGTCAGAGAGAAAGGGAGTCGTTATTGTACGCTCCGGTAAAGGTGAAAAATATCGTGAGGTGCCGCTCAACGCAAATGTGCGACGTGCCCTGCAGGCATATCTGGATGTGCGGCCCAACCGCGGTAATTACCTTTTTGTCAGCAACAAGTCCGGCCGGTTATCCGAAAGCCAGCTGTACAGAATAATA
>JAKORA010000363.1 GCA_029778075.1 Bacillota bacterium
ACAGCCTCTCCGGAGCGAGATGCTGCACCGGCTATCTCCTTAAAGTGTCCCCGTGCGGAAGAGGAGAGGCCTCCGTCCGGGTAGCCTGCTACTATGACACCTGCTCTTTTCCTGCAGGCACGGAAAAGGCAAGCGCGCTGCTTTTAATTAAGCAGCGAGAGCTAATCTATCGTTGGCAGTTATTGCCGTTCCATGTTTTTACCAGGCCATGGTCCTGGACTCGCTTCTCCTGCCTCTTCTACCCCCGTCGAACCCATTTCACCCCCATAATCTTCCGGGCAGCGCCGCCCAAAAAAGCGCTGCTCCATTGTTATATATTAACTATATTGCTTCTCTTTAAAACTTCTTTCCATCTCCCGCCGGGCGTCTCTTTCCGCGATAGAGCGCCGCTTGTCGTATTCTTTTTTGCCCCTGGCCACACCCAGCTCGATTTTTGCTCTGCTCCCCTTCAGGTAGATGCTCAGGGGGATCAAAGTGTAACCTTTATTCTGAATATAGCCTGCCAGCCTGTTTATTTCCCTGCGGTGCATGAGAAGCTTGCGGGGACGTAAAGGATCATGGTTGAAACGATTGCCGAGATCATAAGGGCTTATATGCATATTATACACAAAAAGCTCCCCGTTCTCAACCCGGGCATAGCTATCTTTCAAGTTAACCCTTCCCAGGCGAACCGATTTTACCTCCGTGCCTTGAAGGGCAATACCGGCCTCCATGGTTTCCTCGATAAAATACAGGTGCCGGGCTTTGCGGTTTTGGGCCAGAATTTTGGATCCGGTCTTGCCTGCTCTTCCTGCTATTTGTTTATCCCCTTTCCTGACAATTAGACCCTACCGCCTTTGCCGCTTAAAAATCTGGTAGGGTTTGCTTCTGGTATCGTAACATATTATTTTCTACGGTTTTCCTTTTAATTATAACACATCCTTCCACCCATTTTCAAGGGAAAAGGGATGACGGCGAAATGTTTTGGCAGGCGACATTTTCCGCCACAGTTATTGTAAAATCACCTAATTAATGTCTATAATATAAGTGAGAATATAAGTGGGAATTAGCAAGATATCTATAATGAAGAAGGCGAGGTATAAACATGGAAAAGAAGAAGCCTACCAGGGAAGAAGCTCTGGCCCTTTTAAAGAAGCACAACAAGAGCGATGCTCTAATCAAGCATGCCCTGGCGGTGGAAGCGGTCATGGCACAGTTTGCAGAGAAATTTGGTGAAGATGAAGAGAAGTGGCGCGTGATCGGGCTGGCCCACGACCTGGACTACGAAAAATATCCCGAGGAGCACTGCCGCAAGGTGCGGGAAATTCTGGAGGAGGAGGGCTGG
>JAKORA010000364.1 GCA_029778075.1 Bacillota bacterium
ATAAAGAAAACGCCGCTGCATTTTGACAGCTTCAAATAAAACATCGCCTGCTCAAATTGAGCGGATATAATTTCTTCAAGCCTTTCCGGGTAGTGTTTGAGTCCGGCAACCGGAAAGCCCAGCCGGCTGGCGTTCGCTTCGATACTGGCGGACAGCGCCTGGGCAAAATCAATGGTCTGCAAGGATATCAGTCCATATTGCCGTGAAATTTCGCTCGAAGCATGAACCAGCTCACTGCTGAACATCTTCTCGCTTTCCGCCAGCCCGGCTGTCAGAGTGCCTGTTAACAATAAAATGGCAACCACGCCAAAAAAAATTGTCAGCACTACCGCTATTAAGAAAACAAAAAGCCTGCCACCCAGAGATATCCCTGCTATCCCGGCCAGGCCGGGCTTTTGTTTCCATGATTTAAGCATCTGTTTAGGCACAGCATTTAAACTCTTCATGATCTGCCCCTAGACGAAAACATCTTCTTTTTTATGCTTAAGCGGGATGCCTTAAGAAAAAGATGAGGTTTTCTGATTTCAATTGTTAAATTCCCGGATAAAAGTTTCGAAAACATTTCTGGATACAGTTTCATAGGCTATTGCGGGATCGCTGCCGTGGCTCAATTGCTCCTGGTAAGCATCACGGGAGGCAGCGGCAATTTCTTTAAACCGTTTTTCATATTGTTCCTGCCACTGATCAATCCCGTCAAATAAAGGTGCAGTCTCAAACTGGTACTCTTCTTGCATCATCCGGCAGATTGAAAGAAGCATTTTAATATTTGCATTGGGGATATTCGCTGTCTCCTGCGTCATGATTTCGCCAAACGCCTCCAGCGTAACCGGCAGATAGCCGGTTTGAGAAACAAAATACAGATTGTTTTCAGGGCTGGTAAACCACTTCAAAAAAATAGCGGCTGCTTGCTCCCTCTGCTCTGTAGATTTAATCACGCACATCCCGGCGCCTCGCTGCAACGCCACTTTTTTGCCGCCTTCGAAGACGGGGTAGGGCAGAATGGCCAGTTCCGCCGGTTCAGAGGTGTTGTCCGCATAGGTAACCATGGGTGAAAAAAA
>JAKORA010000365.1 GCA_029778075.1 Bacillota bacterium
ACTTCTCCCCGGGGGAAGAAGTCAAGGGGCATGAATTTCACCATTCCAGGGTGGAAAACCTGGAAAGGGATACACTCAACTACGCTTTCCGCGTCACCAGGGGGCACGGGATTGACGGCCGGTATGACGGCATCATATATAAAAATGTGCTGGCGTGCTACACCCATCTTCACGCCCTTGCCACTCCCGGTTGGGCGACAAGGCTGGTGGAAGCCGGGGCCGGTCAGCGTAATTGATAGCTTCATGAAATAAATATACTTGGCAAATTGGCTTACCTGTTATCGCCGGTTTTACCCCGGCGATATTTTTTTCGACCTTCCAAGAAAACCCCGTAAAAAAATGACACCAGCCCGACAATGCCCAGAAAGACAAGAAACGCAATGCTTTTTTCGTTTAACAACCAGACCGCCTGGTTCAAAAAACTTAACTGTTTTTAAAAAACAGCCAAGCGGCCTCCCCATGACCAGGATTTCGCTCCTTTCGGATTGGATTTGCCCGCCCCCGGGAGCAGGCTTTTGCGACAGGGAGACCTCGGCCCCGGGAGTCTCACCCGGACAGGAGAACTGCACCAAACAGGCGCAGGGGAGTTCCTTGCGTTGACTGCCTGGTGGTTCAGTATTCAAGAAAACTTGAGTACTGGACGCCTCCCGTACTCTGTTAGAGACGGCCTACCGGTTTGTCCGATACCAGCTAAACGGGGTCACCTACTAAGTAAAGCCAGCTGTTTTAACTCGTGCCAGACGGAGTAAAAACTTTCTTGTCGCCGGCGGGTTAACCCGTTGTGGACAGAAAGTTTTCCGTCCAGCCGGTCAAAGAGCTGCTTTACCTCTCGGGTCATCCCTCTTCCTTCCCCAGGTAAGGAATTGACCTTCTCTTTGATAGTCTGGATTTTTTGCTTCAGTTCACCGGTAATTCGTTCCTTGAATCCAATTGCCCGCCGGGCTATCACCAGCGCAGCGGCGTGGTGAATCAACACTCCGTACCGGTTCATATACTTCCAGTAACCTATGGTGGATGTATGCGCCGGTTTAACCGGCTTTATTCCCACACCCTCTTTAAACGCCCGGCGAATGGCGGCTTCTACTATTTTTTTGAATGGAAAGTTTGAAGCCATCCGGTTGAATTTCCTGTTGGTGTCCAGGCGTTTTTTGCTAAAGTCCAGCTCTTCTACGGCCAGCGGTTTGCCCAGTGATTTTGCTATGTCCACTACTACTTTGGCCAACACGCCAATAAGATAGGTTCGCCGAAAACTCCTGCTGTAATAGAGCTCAGGTATTTTAATATATAAAAATCCGTTAGGATAAATAGTTACTTGAAATTCTTTATTAAATTTATGCAATGCCTTGGGGTAAGGCACCTTAAAGTCTTCCGGCCAGGGTTCCGGCTGGCCGGTATAACTGACGTTCGCTAAAGCTACGCCGTCCGGGTTGGTGTCCATACCCAGGTAGCCCCGGTTGGGGTTGGTCACCAGTTTGGGTATTGTTACGGTGAATGTGATGTGTACCCTGTACCGGTTGTCTTTACCTTTGATTAGCTCCATGGTGTAGGGAGCGCCGGAAAGAAGCAGCTCCCACACCTTGAGCCGGTGCCTTTTCGGCAGCCAGAGCTTTCCAGCCACCCGCGGAGCTCTCGTCATTACCGGCCTACCTTTACTATCTGTACCTGTCTGCTCGGACAGGTGGGAGACGGTAACGGACAAAGCAAATTCTCCGTTGCGATAGCCTATTTTGATATTCGGGTTGCCACCTTTGGTCTCATCTCCCCGGGCATACAGCCGGTTCTGCCTGGCCTGCCGCCATTCTTCTTTGTTGGCCCTACCTCTACATACTTTTCTCCACAGGGAGCGCCCGCCGAAAATTACTTTGGGTATGGTGCCGTTTTCCTGGTGTGTTTGTAGTTCGTTTAGCTTGCCGGCCAGTTTCTTTACCCGCATTTTGCGGCCCTGAAAGATTCGTTTTTTCTTTTCGGTTTCTGGTGTGTTGCCGGTCTCAATTGCTCTGGCCAGGTCCTTTGCGGACCGGTTGAGTTTTTTCTCAGCCCGGTTCAGTTTTGTTTTAGTTTCCTGGAGTTCTTTTGCCAGCAGTTCTTTCCGGGAGTCAATAATGGCTCTTGCCTTTAAGATGGCGTCGTCCATATAGCGGGAGTTTAAGCCGAATATTGCCTGGCTTTCTTTTTTGAGTTCTTTGCGGGAGTTTCCTTCCAGCAGCCGGTTGAACGCCCAGCGGGTACAGGCGCAGAAAAGGCGCATTTCTGTATCTATTACCGTTTCTCCTGGCCTGGTTTTTTCTCCGCCAGGCAGGGTTATCTCGGGATACCATTCGCCCTGAACGGTATAGGTGATGTCATTGGATTTCTTTTTCATCTCTTGTCACCCCGGTAATCAATTCCCGAAACCCCCGCCTTATTTTTTTGCCGCCCCTGGCCCCGTAAAGCCTCGCTGAAAAGGAAGTGACTATGGACAGCAGGTCACGAACCAGTTCTGTTTGCGAATCTTCCGGCTCTTTTTCGGCTGCGGTAATTATTTCTACGCCACAGTACTTTAAGTGACGTTCGATATAAGAATAGCCGAACCGGGCCAAGCGGTCGGGATATTCAATAAGCAGTTTTTTAAATTCGCCTTGCTCCGCCGCCTTCATTACCTTGGCTAGCCCGCGTCGCTTTTGGTTTAGCCCGCTTGCTATATCGGTGTATTCAGTTATTATATGATAATTTTGTTCCCGCGCGTATTGACGCAAGCGTTCTACTTGTTGCTGTAAATTTCCGGCATCGGCCTGTTTTTTAGTCGATACCCTGGCGTAAATTACTACCGTATCCGGTGTTGCTTTTACCCCCCCGGTCCCTAGAATACGGTTAATTTCTTCTACAGGGTATCTTCTCTGTCCGCCGGGCAGGCGTATTGGCTTAATTAAACCTTGTTTTTCCCAGGCTCTCAGCCGGTTTGGGTGCACTCCAAGTTTTTTCGCTGCTTGACTGATGGATAATAATTCCATAGTTTTATTATGGCAAAATGGTTAAGAATGGTAAAGTAAAGTTATGTGCTTCGCAGCTGCTTAAACCTCCCCCAATTGATCCGAAAAATTCTCTTTGGCGTACTTTTTCCATGCTTTCCGGTGTATTGCTTCGCTCGTTTTTGTAAATCCGTATATATAACTTGAACTTGCTTTGGTATTCCAGGCTGGTTGTTTCAAAAATATTTTACATATACTGGCAGCAGATCGCAACAAATTTTACATATTATTACTTTTCAACACCCGGCACCGGGGTTAGATGAGGACGGCCATTTCGTCGCGGTCGAGGATGGTGCGGATGTCGTGCATGGCCTGGCGCAGTTCTCGATCTTCGCCGGCGGCTCGCTCAATTTGCCGCAGCACGTCAATCTCCCGCCGGATTATGGAAAATATATCTCCCTCGTGCAGGTTGCACATTTTTTGCAGCTCCTCAAAGGTGGCTCCCTTGTACCACGCCTCGGCCAGCGGGCCCGGCAGCGGCGTCCACACGCACAGGTGCTCGGGTACACCCTCTTTGCGCAGCTGGTTACGCAGCTCGGACACCTCTTTCATAGAATATTCCCCGGGCAGCACCACTTCGTCGCGACCGGGCTGGTAGTCGATACCCGCCAGTATGGCAGCCGCCTCAGCCGGCGATGCATCTCTTAAAATACCCGAGAAAACCAGCTCGGTGACCAGGATCTCCTGCACGTGCACGTGCAGGGCGAAGAGGCCCCGGGGCAATAAAGTTTTGCCTTCAATGAAACCCAACCTTTCCAGCAGCTCGCACATTTGCTCGAAATCCCGGTGATAGTCGGCTTCGTGCTTTTTAAGGTAGCGGTTGCGGCGTACCAGTTCTTTCTTGCGCTCTACCAGGGCCGCGATTTCTTCCTGAGCGTCACGGCAGGCATGGTGCAAACAGCCCTTGGCG
>JAKORA010000366.1 GCA_029778075.1 Bacillota bacterium
TTAGTTGTTTGTTTGGAGCGGGAAACGGGAATCGAACCCGCGACATTCAGCTTGGAAGGCTGACGCTCTACCAACTGAGCTACTCCCGCAATCGCAAAAAATATCTTATCATAATGGCTTAATGCTGTCAATGGACCGTCAATGGGAAATAATGGTCGGGGTGCAGGGATTTGAACCCTGGGCCTTCTGCTCCCAAAGCAGTTAAAACCTATTTCAACACATTTTATTTAACTTTACAATACCCTTTTAGCAGGGATTTACTATTTATTAGGAACCTGTCAGATTTACCTTTTTTTACTCCCATTGCCCCAAGATTGCACACGAATTTAATTTAACCACCATTTATAACCCCGCCTAAAACCTGACCGATCTTCTTAGCCGCTTCTTTTTGCATGGCCAGGGTAACGTGAGAATAAACTTCCATAACCATCGCGGAGGTAGTATGCCCCAACATCTCCTGAACTGTCTTTACCGGGATTCCTGCTTCTAGCGCCATCGTCGCGAAAGAGTGTCGGAGATCATGGAACCGAATCTGCTTCACACCGGCCTTTTTCAATAGCGCCTTAAAGTGTCGTCCGAAGCTGTCCGGGTCAAGGGGTTTCCCGTCCTCGGCGCAAAATAAGAGATCATTGGCCTGGTAGTACTCCTTAAATGCATCGTTACCCAGTTTTAATTTCAGCTTTGCCTGGTGGATTGATTGTTGTTTTTTGTGGGCTTTCAAAACTGCCAAAACGCTTTCGGGTAAATTTATGGTCCTTCTTGACTTCTGAGTTTTTAGATAGCCCTTGAATATCAAACCCTCATCTGCCCTGACCAATTGTTCCTTAACCGTCAATGTCCCCTTCTTAAAGTCAATATTCCCCCACCTTAGCGCCAGAAGTTCCCCGCGCCTTAGCCCGGTAGCCAGTTCCAGGACAAAAGCCGCATAATGTTTGCTTTCCTTTGCCGCCTCCAAGAAGGAAGCCATTTCCTGCGGGGTTAAAACCTCCATCTCTTTCCGCCGGAGCTTAGGTAGTTCTACCGCTTCCATCGGGTTAAAAGTAACTAACCTTTCCCTTATCGCTTGCTTAAATCCCTGGTTTAAGGTTGTATAGATATATTTAACTGTCCGGACGGAAAGGCCACTCTCTATCTTTTGATTGATTAGTTTTTGAACGTCACGGGTCCGAAGATCTACTAACCTCACCTTTCCGAAAGCTGGAACAATATGCCGCCGGATCATAAGTTCATGGCCTTTATAAGTCTTTTCCTCAATATGTGGCCGCCGCCCCTCTAACCAGTCGCCAAACCACTGCTCAACTGTTATTGAAGAGGGTTCAACATAATTCCCTGTTTGAACCTTGCTTAGAAGGTCGGTCATTTTTCGGCTTACCTCCTGGCGAGTCTTGCCTGTTATGCTCTTCCTGATAAGTCTACCGGTGGCCGCATCCCTCCCAATAGTTACCTGCGCTCGCCAATTGCCATTAGGAAGCTGATAGATACTTCCTTCCCCGTGTCCTCGCTTTCTTGCCAATCATCCCACCTCCTAAAAACAATCCGCTAGTCGGTCCAGTTTTTCCTCCAGGTCATCCGGGGTCGTGCCAAAGCTCCCCTCCCTTGGCGTGGCAGGTATAATCACCTTACCCGCCTTCAAAAAATCGATTCTAGGGCTTTCTGTGGCTCCCATTTTCTGGAAAGATAACCCTTGACGCAACGTTTGCCGGATAAAATAAGAAACATCGCCCGCCGGCAGAGAATTCAGCCACTCAATAAGGTCCATGTCCCGGTTCGGCAATAGTTTAAAGTTAAAGTGGGTCTTCATCTCCAGCACCGCCGCCCAAACTTCAGGAATCCCCGGCAATTCGCCGTCCTGCCATTGTCGCCTAAAGCCTTGACTCTGCCAAACCCTACATCTACCGCCATATTCAGCATTTTAAAACCTCCTCTTTTTTCGGTATTACTCCGGTATTACCTTGGTATTACTTTACGGGCAAAAAATAACTTAACCGCTGTTTGAGGGGACGCGGTTAGCCGCCTTGTCCGGAAAAACCTGCTTTACCTTTTGCCTTACATCGTCCCAGTAAAAAATCACGCTGTCTCCTTTTTTGTCGGTGATTAAAAGACCGTGCGGCAAATCCGGGAAGCGTTTCAACGTGACACTTCCTTTTTCAAATTGGCGGTACACTTCACCGATTACGTGGTTATAACCCATGAAATTGCCTCCTTTCGGTAGGAGAAAGGGGAGAGTTAGCCTCTTCCCCTTAACACCTCGGCAAGCTCCATTCCGTCATAAATGCCCTGCTTATACGAATCAAACATCACGATCGCTGATTCCACTCCGTGCAGTTCGTCAAGCTCAAATAACAGTTTGCGGGTTTTCTCGTCGGTTATGCTGTCCCTTATTGCGTCCATGACTTCAGATTCACGATCGCAAATTCTCTTATGTTCTTCATTGACAAATTGTTTATTGCAACCCAATTTGTCATGCCGTAAAAATAATGCCTCTTCAAACCAATTTTTCATATGAAAA
>JAKORA010000367.1 GCA_029778075.1 Bacillota bacterium
ACACTCCCAGAGATGCTGCTGAGCGTGCCTTTCGCCGTATCGAGGAGTCGATCTGTCAATACAACCGCTCTAATCCACAACTCCCCCTGAATATTTCTATGGGAGTCAGTACCAGCACAAAGCCGGAACACACTCTTATGGATACTTTTAAAGAAGCTGACAGTTCCATGTACCACGATAAACTAAGGAAAACGAACAGCACTAAAAATGCCATGGTTCGCTCCCTGCTCTCCACGATAAGAAACAAGTCCCTTCTGACAGACGATTATACCGACCGGGTTAAAGAGATGGCCGTTGCCCTGGGTAAAGAAATAGGGCTGAGCCAGAAAGAGTTGATTTCCCTCTCTATACTGGCGCTGGTTCATGATATCGGCAAAGTAGGCATCCCGGACAATATCCTTTATAAACAGGACAAACTCCTTCCCGAGGAGAGAAAAATTATCGAAAAACATCCCGAAATAGGCCACCGTATTGCTCTGGCTTCGGCGGAGTTGGCTTCTGTTGCCGATTACATCCTTTCCCATCACGAATGGTGGAACGGGGAAGGGTACCCCTTCGGCCTGAAACAAACGGAAATCCCCATCGTAAGCCGCATTATTTCCATTGTAAACGCCTATAATGCCATGATCAGTAAACGCCCCTATCGTGACGCCCTCACGCATGAAGAGGCCATCGCCGAGATAAAGAAAGGCGCGGGCACCCAGTTTGACCCGGAGCTGGCAGAGAAGTTTATTAAGCTTTTTGGTAACCGCTGAGTACTAAGTCCTACCTAATAATTCCCCTGAAACAAGCCCTTGTATGAATTCTCTCTGCTTTTTCCCTGTTTCATCTTGACAAATTATTGCAGGGGTGTTATTGTTAAAAAGAATGGTTAGCACTCTCGATGCCGGAGTGCTAATTTCGAACAGGGGTGAAATTATGGGACTCAGCGCACGTAAAAAAAATATTTTACAGGCTGTTGTAACAGATTATATTAAATCTGCGCAACCTGTTGGGTCTCGCACTATAGCAAGGCGTTATAAAATAGGGCTAAGTCCTGCTACCATCCGCAATGAGATGGCTGATCTGGAGGAATCGGGCTACCTGGTTCAACCTCACACTTCTGCAGGAAGGATACCCTCACAAAAAGGTTACCGTTACTATGTTGATGAGCTTATGGAGACCTCGGACCTTACTGAGGAAGAAAAGGCGGAAATAAAACGGGCGTTTCAGTATAAGAGGCTGCAGGAGGTAGAAGAGATTATCCTTCATACTTCGCGCCTGCTTTCCCTGCTTACCAACTATACTTCTCTGATACTGGGGCCGCAGCTTAAAAAAAGCGCTTTTAAAAAGCTGCAGATCATGCCTCTTGACAACCAGAGGGCGCTGCTTGTGGTGGTGACGGATACCGGTTTTGTAAAAAATAATGTCATCAACCTGCCCCAGTCTCTATCCGTCAGTGAACTAAACCGTATTGTGTCCTATCTCAACAGGCGGCTGGAAGGCTTGACGATCGAACAAATTACCTCCAAGTTGATCAGCGAGCTGCGCCGGGATCTTTATTATCACGTAAAATTTCTGGAAGAAACCTTTACCCTGCTTGAAGACAGCCTGGCCGAAGATGAAAGGCGCGTCTTCCTGGGAGGCACAACCAATATCTTGAACCAGCCTGAGTTTGGGGATATCGCTAAAGTAAAGGCGCTGCTTTCACTTTTTGAGCAGCACTCACTGCTGGCAACTCTGCTGGCGAGGCCGGTCGCCGGCGTAGAAGGAGTTGTTATCAAGATTGGCAAAGAAAATGTCCTCGAAGAAGTGCAGGACTGCAGCCTTGTCTTAGCTTCTTATTCCCTGGGCAAAGAAGTAATGGGAACTGTTGGCATACTGGGCCCTACGCGCATGAATTATGCCAGGACAGTCGCCGTCGTTCAACAGGTTGTAGATCAACTTGGCAAGCTTTAGCATATAAAAGGAGTGAGGAGATGATGAGCGAAAACGATCTCTCTTGTTATTCTCGGGAAGATGGGGAAGAAGAGCTGAAACATACTCCGGGTAAAGAAGGCCATAGTGAAGATAGCAATAAAGAAGAAACCGGGGAGTCTTCTCGAGAAGAAGAGCATTCCCCGGAACTTGAAGCGGAAGGCATACCCCCGGAGAGCGGGGAGGAGGCTGAAGCAGTAAAAGTCGAGGAGCTGCAGCAAAGGGTGGCGGAACTGGAGCAGGAAAAAGAAGAGCTGAAAAACAGGCTCCTGCGGCTTCAGGCTGATTTTGAGAACTTTCGCCGGCGTGTCCGTATCGAAAAAGAAGAGCTGATCAGCTATGGCAATTTTGATTTGCTGCAAAAGCTGTTGCCGGTGATTGATAACCTGGAGAGAGCCCTTGCTGCTTCACATAAAGGTTCCGGAGGGTCGGAGGGGATAGTGGAAGGCCTGGAGATGATTAAAAAACATTTTTTGGACATTTTATTTAAAGAGGGGGTTGTTCCGATTGAAAGTGTCGGTAAACCCTTTGACCCTAACTGTCACGAGGCAGTTTTTACAGAAGTGCGTTCCGATTACCCCCCCGGCACAGTAGTGGAAGAGTTGCAAAAAGGGTATATGTTTAATGATCGTGTTTTAAGGGTAAGTATGGTTAAAGTGTCGGCAGAGTAACATTTTATTTAGCAACGAATCAAGTTTGCCGCTTTGTTGACAGGGAAATGTTACTTTAACTGAGCTAATACATAATAATGTAAGGAGGGATAACGATGTCAAAAATTGTAGGCATTGACTTGGGAACGACAAACTCTACCATTGCTGTTCTGGAAGGTGGAGAACCGGAAATAATTCCTAACGCGGAAGGTAGCAGATTAACTCCTTCTGTCGTGGCTTTCACCAAGGAAGGAGAACGGATAGTAGGCCAGGTTGCTAAGCGGCAGGCCATCACCAACCCTGAGCGTACCATAACTTCCATCAAGAGGGAAATGGGGACCAGCTATAAGGTCAATATTGACGGCAAGTCCTATACTCCGCAGGAGATTTCCGCCATGATTCTGCAGAAGCTCAAGGCTGATGCGGAGAGCTACCTGGGAGAGAAGGTGGAAAAAGCCGTTATCACTGTTCCTGCTTACTTTACGGACAGTCAAAGGCAGGCAACAAAAGACGCCGGCCGTATCGCCGGACTGGAAGTGCTGCGGATTATTAACGAACCCACTGCTGCCGCACTGGCTTACGGTCTGGATAAGGGGGAGGACCAGACCATCCTCGTTTATGACCTGGGCGGAGGAACTTTTGATGTGTCCATCCTCGAACTGGGAGATGGTGTTTTTGAGGTTAAAGCTACCAGCGGCAACAACCGCCTGGGTGGTGATGATTTTGATGAGCGGATTATTAATTACCTGGTCTCCGAGTTCAAGAAGGAGACAGGAGTAGATCTGAGCAAAGACCCCATCGCCATGCAGCGGTTAAAAGACGCGGCGGAGAAGGCCAAGATCGAACTTTCCACCGTAACAAGCACCAACATAAACCTGCCCTTTATCACCGCTACAGCCGATGGTCCCAAACACCTTGATATAACCCTTACCAGGGCGAAATTTGAGGATCTTATCGAGGATTTGGTGGATAAAACACTCGGTCCCGTACGCCAGGCCCTTTCCGACGCCGGCCTGGAAGCCAAATCCATTGATAAAGTAATTTTGGTGGGCGGTTCAACCAGGGTCCCCCTGGTACAGAAAGTTCTTAAAGATTTGCTGGGCAAGGAACCTCATAAAGGTGTCAACCCCGATGAGGTTGTGGCCCTGGGAGCAGCTATCCAGGGTGGAGTGCTGGCCGGCGAGGTAAAAGACGTTTTGCTTTTGGATGTAACGCCCCTCTCCCTGGGGATTGAAACACTGGGGGGCGTTTTTACCAAGATTATTGAAAGGAATACGACCATTCCCACTTCCAAGAAACAAATCTTTTCCACGGCCGCCGATAACCAAACCAGTGTGGAGATCCATGTTTTACAGGGCGAGCGTCCTATGGCGGCAGGCAATAAGACGCTGGGGCGTTTTATACTTGACGGCATTCCGCCGGCACCAAGAGGAATACCGCAGATAGAGGTATCTTTTGATATTGATGCCAACGGAATCGTGAATGTATCGGCTAAGGATCTCGGTACAGGCCGGGAGCAAAAAGTGACCATTACGGCTTCTTCGGGACTGAGCGAAGAAGAAATCGAAAAGATGATTAAAGAGTCCCAAAAATATGCCGAAGAAGACAGGAAATTTAAAGAACTGGCTGAAGCCCGCAATCAGGCTGATTCCCTGATCTACTCCACGGAGAAAACTCTCCGTGAACTGGGGGATAAGGTTGACAGCGGGACCAAGGACAAAGTTAATAAAGCCATCCAGGAGCTAAAAGATGCCTCCTCCGGCAGCGATACCGGCCAGATTAAAAATGCCTCCGAAAAATTAAGCAGCCTGCTTCATGAACTGTCTACCAAGCTCTATGAACAGGTCCGCAGGGAACAACAGTCCGGCACTGGAGGGCAATCCCAGTCTTCCGGAGGAGGGAATCAGGAAGACGTTGTTGACGCAGATTACGAAGTTGTTGACGGTGATGAACAGAAATAGCAACAAGCAGTTTTCCCGGAGAAATTTACTTTTTCGGCTGCTTGAATTCGGGAATGTTTTATCTATAAAGTAAAGGCTTCTTTTTAAGGAGCGGAGGCATAATGTCGGCCAAAAAAGACTATTACGAAGTACTGGGGCTGAGCAGGGATGCTACCCAGGAAGATATTAAAAAAGCGTATCGCAGGCTGGCCCGGCAGTACCACCCGGATGTTAATCCCGGGGATAAGGACAGCGAAGCAAAATTTAAAGAGATTAAAGAAGCTTACGATGTCCTCAGCGACCCGCAGAAAAGAGAACATTACGACCGTTTCGGCCATCAAGACCCGGCTCAGGGTTTTGGTGGTTTTGGCGGTTTCGGTGGTTTTGGCGGCTTCGGAGATTTTACCTCCGGGTTTGAAGATATTTTTGAAACCTTTTTTGGCGGCGGTTTTACGGGCGGGAGGAACAGACAGGCTACTGCTTCCCGGCGCGGTGCAGATTTGCGCTATGATCTGGAAATCTCACTAAAAGAAGCTGTGCAGGGGAAGGAGACTTTTATCAATGTCCCCCGGGCCGAAAAATGCCCCGATTGTAAAGGAACAGGAGCCAAAAAAGGCGCTCAACCGGAGACCTGCAGCGTCTGCGGAGGTACCGGGCAGCAGCAGGATGTTAGGAATACGGCCTTTGGCAGGTTTGTGAGTGTCCGGACCTGTGAGAAATGTCACGGTGAAGGACGCATTATCAAAGACTACTGCCCCAGGTGCCGCGGTGAAGGACGCATCCTGCAGGAAAGAAAAATTGAAATCAAGATTCCGGCAGGGGTGGACAGCGGTTCCAAGCTGCGCATACCCGGTGAGGGCGAGGCTGGAGCCAGGGGCGGAGAGCCTGGCGACCTCTACGTAATTATTCACGTTCGCCCCCATGAAATCTTTAAACGGCAGGATAACGACTTGATCTGTGAGATACCGATCAGCTTTGTTCACGCCGCCCTGGGGGGCGAACTGGAAGTTCCTACTATTGATGGTAAAGCAAAGCTGCGCATACCAGAAGGAACACAGCCGGGGGCTGTGTTCCGCTTGAAGGGGCGGGGGGTGCCCAGCTTGCGTGGATTCGGAAAGGGCGATCAACTGGTCAGGATAAAAGTTGAAGTGCCGCGCCGCCTGAATACCCGCCAAAAGAAAATTTTACGGGAATTTGCCCAGGCAAGCGGCATTGAAGTCCCTGAACATGAAGATAAGGGTTTTTTTGACCGTGTTAAGGACAGTTTGGGAGGCAAGTAAAAATATCAGATGGGGCAGCGATTGCTGTGGGCGGAGCTTCGGGTTCCGCTCGTAAAGTTCTACGGCTCGCTTCAGGCCTCCGACGACCTTCCCGGCCAATTCCCATCCATGGTCAGAGGCCGGCTGCCGACATCCATGTCGGCAGGGTCGTCTTCGGCCTTCGCTTCGCCGTGAACTTTTTGACTTCGCTGCACAAGTCGCTCACGCCACAGCAAATCGCTGCTTCCATCCGTTTAGGTTTTTGATGGCCTTCCCGGGAGCGGTTTTTTCGGGCAATAAAAAAATGCGGCGGCCAGGGGAGCCGTCTCCTCGCGGCAAATGGTTCCGGCAAGGCAGGAGTTCTTCTCCGCTAGGTAGCAAGAAGCCTCTCCCTGCAGTAGCTCGCTTTTAAGTATTTTTTGCAGCAGCCCGCCTTCCCTTATTTTTAAATGGATCGTGGACATTGTGTTGAAACAGCGGAGTTCCAGGCTGTTTTTTAATACCAGAATGTTGCCGTCAGCTTCTTTTCTTACGCCCTTGATCTGTTCCAGGGAAATGTAGCCCAGCTTTCGGTCAAGGGGGAAAGTATCAGTTTTAAAAGTTAACGGAAGGAAAACCAGCTTTACCCCGAGAGGAATGGGAATTAATCTTTTCCTCCCCAGCAAAGGCCCGTAATTTTTCTTAACGGCATGGAGATCTATATTGTACAGTTGCGCCAGCCTTTTGATGATCCAACCGGTAGAACGCCTGTCCAGGTATTTTTCGCCGTCGGTGGTGATTACCAGGGCAGCCTCTCCTCCTTCAGCATGCGGGGCAGGTATGACGGCGGCAATTTTCTTTTTCATTAGTTCGAGCTGACATTTCATTGCCTCAAGCCTCCTGAGGATTTGTCCATAGAGAATTATAGCGTACATATGTTCGACTGTCAACTTCAACCAGGCTGCTCATAAAACTGTACAAAGGAGACAACAAGCATGTCCTCCTGGTTTTTGCTTCCCCCTGAGGTGCTGGACGGGAAGAAAAAAGTAATTTTGCAAAAGGAACATTTATCTCATCTCAAGGCATTACGCCTGGCCGGTGGCGATCCTATTGTCCTGGCTGACGGCCGGGGGAGGGCATATAAGGCGCGCCTCGAATACATCGGTTCGCAGAAAGCGGAAGCATCTCTTCTTTATGAACTGGAGCAAAAAGTTGAGCCCCCGTTGGAGGTAACTTTGTTTCTGGGGGTTTCCAAGAGGGAGAAAATTGATCTGGTTATACGCCACTCTGTAGAGCTTGGCGTACGGAAAATTATACCGGTTCTGACGGAGCGAACCGTTGTGAAAATAACCGCGGAAAAAGGAAAGGAAAAAGCCATGCGCTGGCGGAAAATCGCTGCATCTGCGGTCGAGCAGTGCCGGCGCAGCTTTATACCGGAGGTTTTGCCCCCCTTACCGTTTACCGAGGCGCTGGCGCTGATGCGAGAACACAGCAGCGAAGAAAACCCTGTCATTGTGCCCTGGGAGGAAGAAACACGGCTGGGGATCGGGGAGCTGGCAGAGAAGATTAAAAATCCTTCCTCCGTCAGCCTTTTTACGGGTCCGGAGGGCGGATTTTCCTTGCAGGAAATGGAAAAACTAAGAAAAATTACTGGGGTCTATCCGGTCACATTGGGCCCGCGTATTTTGAGGGCTGAAACAGCGCCCCTGGCGGTGCTGTCCATTGTTATGTATCTCTGGGGTGACCTCTCTAGAGGGGGATGATTGCTTGGCATCACCGAAGGTGGCTTTTCATACCCTTGGCTGTAAGGTAAATTACTATGAAACGGAGGCCTTAAGAGGTCTTTTCCGGCGTGAAGGGTTCGAACCGGTTGACTTCAGCGAGAAGGCCGATGTTTATGTTATCAACACCTGCACTGTTACGCACCTGGCCGACCGCAAATCCCGCCAGGCTGTCCGCAGAGCCAAGAAGCGTAATCCTGCCTCCATTGTAGCGGTGATAGGCTGCTATCCGCAGGTTAACCCCGGCGCGCCGGCTTTTCTGCCGGAAGCAGATATAGTAGCAGGAACAAGGGAACGCTTTATGCTTCCTGCGCTTGTTAGAAGAAAACTGGAGGGAGAGGATATCGCTCCGCAGGTTAGCCCTTACGGGCAGGGCGCCCTTTTTGAGGACCTGCCCTGGGTGCCGGAACAGGAAAGGACCAGGGCCTTTTTAAAGATTCAGGATGGCTGCAACCAGTTTTGCAGTTTTTGTATTGTTCCCCTGGCCAGAGGGCCTTTGCGCAGTCTCCCCTTAGAAAAAGGAATGGAATATCTCCGGGAAATAGGGCGCTCCGGCTACAGGGAGGTAATCCTGACCGGCATTCACCTGGGGCTGTACGGTGTGGACCTGGACCCTCCGTCAAGCCTTGCTTCCTTTTTAGCTGATGCCGTTAAAATACCGGGAATTGAAAGAATACGTTTGAGCTCCATTGAGCCGGCTGATTTCCATGATGAGCTTATAAGGGTGATTAAAGAGAATGAGAAAATTTGCCGCCACCTGCATATCCCTTTACAGAGCGGGGATGACGGTATTTTAAAAAAGATGGGCCGCCCCTATGATACCGCTTTCTATACCGGTCTGCTAAAGCGGCTGCGGGAGGGGCTGCCGGATTTGGCTGTCAGCACTGATATCATTGTCGGCTTTCCTGGGGAAGAGGAAGAGCAATTTCTCCAGAGCTATAGCTATATTAAAGAAAGCGGCTTCAGCCGCCTGCATGTTTTTAAGTTTTCGCCCCGCCGCGGGACCAGAGCCGCAGAGATGGGCAATCAGGTTTTACCGGAGGTAAAAGAAAAGCGCAGCAGGAGGCTTTTAGAGCTGGGAGAGGAGCTTTCGCGGACTTTTCAGGAAAGGTTTTTGGGAAGGAAGCTGACGGTCCTTTTTGAAAAAGAGCTGGAAGAGGGCACCGGTAAAGTATGTTCCGACCTGGGAGCTCCGCCTGTGCCCGGGAGGGATTATCGTCTTTCCGAGGGGCTTACATCAAACTACCTGCGGGTTCGCGCTTTGACGCCCGGAAATTGGAGGGGTAAAATGGGAGAGGTCCTTATAGAAAAAAGTTTTCAGGGTTATTTACAGGGCACTCTGGTCAACAGTTAAAAAAATTTTTTTAACAGTCATATAGTCATAATGAGATTTTCCCCTGCATATGATCAAAGGAAAGTGAAGTGTTCAGGGGGGAAAATCCATGAAAAAACGAGGCAAATTTTTTGTTGTCGAAGCACGCCGTCTTATCCCGCTACTGTTTCTGCTGGTGCTGTTAATCGGTTTAACGGTCTATGACAATTTTTTCCGTGTGGAACCTACCGTAGGGTTGCCTGAAGAGGAACCCGGCAACTTGGCTTTTACCACTACCGACTGGGGCCTCCTTACTTCACCAACCTCTTTCAATCTGGTAGCGGATTATGATGAGTGGATCAGGGTTTCACAGGAGTTGGGCCTGACTCTTCCAGACTACCCCTTTAATGCCGAAAAAGAGTTGGCTGTTTTTGCTGTAAACAGCGAGATACAGAGTATGGATGTAGTACCGAAGCTCGAGGAAGTGGAGATTAAAGTCCGAGTAGAACCCAAAGAGAACTACTACCATGTAATCACCGTCGACCGCCAGGCAGTGGATCTTGAAGATGCAGTATGGAAATTTGTTGATAATCAGGACCGGGTTTTGAGCCGGATTGTTCCTTTTTGGCAAACAGAACAAGAAAACGACGATGAAGAAGAGGAAGAGGTACTCAAGTAGCCCCTGGACAATGGTGGGCGCATAGCAACTGCTCCCGGCAACCGATGCCTGAGAAAAGCAGGTTAAACACCTGCTATTCTTTTTACTGCCCTTCGCTCTTGCTCTGTTCCGGGCTAGGTTTCTCTTTCCCCAGTACCGCAACTTCTTCCAAGGGTTCACCGATGATTTTTTGAATATCCGCGAGCATAACACTGAACCTGTATTCAGTTTCCAGGTATTCCTTGACAACCATATTGAGCCTGATAATTTCCCAGGCACTGGAAAGACGTTGCTCCTCTTCAGGCGATATTTCCTGGCCCGACAGTTTTTTCTGCTGCAGTTCCCATTGGTTTTTCCGGAAGTCGGAGAGCATCTCTTTGGCTGCAGAATCCTTTTCCAGGTTTTCCAGTGCTTTCTTAAAATCCCTGTATTCGGAAGAGGCGCGAATTGCTCTGGACAGCGCGTGCGCGTAATCATAAACGTTCATGCAGAACACTCCTTTTTTTTCTAACTATAATATAAATATAAATAGTCTAATATGAATACTGTAATTTTACGGCCCGGAGAACAAAATCTTTAATCTGCCCGGCGGCTTTGACCGGGTCGCTGCTCTCCACGGTAAGCACGAAATCCGTTTTTCCCGGTTTGGAATCTCCGTAAAGGCGATCATAATATAGGAGGCACAGTTGCCTCACGAGTTCCCTGTAGTTTTCCTCTCGCAAAAGTGATAGGAGTTGATCGAGGGTTTTCTTACCCAGGTACTTCTGGAGGGAAAGAAGGGACTCCTCGACTTTCTTCTTTTCGCTGTCCCCAGTGGGGGTATATTCCTTCAGCAACCTTTCCACCCTGTTTTCCAGGGGAGCGACCAGCAGGATATGCTGCCCTTCCTGAATGGCTTTGAAGAGGAAATCCGGCTGGTAAACAGAGCCGATCCTTTTCCCTTCTCCCTCGACAATCAGGTAGTCGGCATCTTTGAGCTCTTCCAGGCGGTTCCAGAGCAGGGCATCAAAATCTTTCTGGTATCGTACTTCTTTAAAGCCGAGGTGGCCAAACAGGGAACCCCTGTGACAGGCCAGGCCTTCAAGATCGATGCAGGGGCAGCCCATTCCTTCAAGTATGTGCAGAACTTCTGTTTTTCCCGTTCCGGTCAATCCATTGAGGACAAAAAGGGGCTTGTTCAGTTCGTAGGATAATAGCTGGTTCAGAATAAACCGCCGGTAAGCTTTATAGCCCCCTTCCAATCTATAAGCGGGGATATCCAGCATCTCCAGGACATTTTGTATGCTTTGGCTGCGCATCCCTCCTCTCCAGCAGTATAAGACGGGGATTTTTTCAAGGCTGAGAGCTTTTATCTTCTCTATAATGCCGGGAAGCTTGGGAGCAGCCAGAGAAAGGCCCTTTAACCTGGCCTGTTGCTCGTCTTTCCTGTAAACCAGGCCGATAATTTCCCGCTCTTCGTCATAAAAAAGAGGAACGTTAATAGAACCGGGGATAGAGCCCCGCCGGTACTCACCGGGGGAGCGTACATCTATAAAAACAACGTTCGGCAGCTCCAGCGCCTCTTTAATCGTAATCTGGCCTGGCATTGAGGATACAGTCCTTTCCTTGTTCCGCCTGAGTTATTATTATAGCAGAATTTTCTTCTCTATTAAAGCTCTGTGTGTCGTTTACTTATCGTATATTTTACTTGTGCAACGCGCCGGCTCTCCCTGCCATCCGGCCTGCCCTATGAGGTATTCGTCTATTTATCGTCTATTTTGCTTGTGCGATACCATGCACCCCGAAGGTTTTCTTCCAATTTGTTCGCACTTGATTTTAAAAATAATAGTGAGTATACTATTAACAGACACACTAACATTTTCTGGATAACTGACTCTTTTTTTTTTTATAGAAGCGCTCAGTACAGAGAAAATTACAGGACAAAATAGTAATAGCAGGCAAGGAATAATGATTTTTTTCAGGTATTGAAGGGAGTAGTGGTTGTGGAAAGTGCCAAACTGCCGGGAGTGGATACTGCTAAACAACTGGGAGAAGAGAAGGTTTTAAAACTTTTATTTAAATTTTCTATACCGGCTATCGTCGGGATGCTGGTGAACGCCCTGTATAATGTTGTTGACAGAATTTTTATCGGCAACGGTGTGGGTTCGCTGGGGATTGCCGGAGTTACCATCGGGTTCCCGATTATGGTTGTCATTATGGCCTTTGGCATGTTAATCGGGCTTGGCGCCAATGCCCTTATTTCTATCAGGCTGGGTGAGCAGAAAAAAGAAGAAGCGGAAGCCATTATGGGTAACGCCTTTATATTGCTGGTCGGTACAGCAGTGGCCATTTCCATGGGGGGGCTGCTTTTTCTGGAGCCTCTGTTAAGAACATTCGGTGCCAGTGACGCGGTGCTGCCCTATGCCAAGGATTACATGAGCATTATTTTGTTCGGGGCCGTTTTCCAGTCCGTCGGTTTTGGGATGAACAATTTTATCCGGGCGGAAGGGAAGCCTCAGATAGCAATGCTTACCATGCTCATCGGAGCTTTTTTAAATACCGCCCTCGACCCCTTATTTATCTTTGTCTTTCGTTGGGGGATTAAAGGGGCGGCGCTGGCAACGATCATTTCACAGGCCGTGGCGGCAATCTGGGTCCTTTCTTATTTTCTGGGCGGCAGGAGCATGTTAAGGCTGAGCATGAAAAACTTGAAGCTGCAGCTGGAGACGGTCAGCAAGATTATTGCCTTGGGCTCTGCGCCTTTTGCCATGCAGCTTGCGGCCAGCCTGTTGCATGCCATTATGAACCGGAGCCTGTATATCTATGGAGGGGACATTGCTGTGTCGGGTATGGGTGTAGTAATGAGCGTCATGACGCTGATTATCATGCCGGTGATCGGTATAAACCAGGGGGTTCAGCCAATTATCGGGTACAACTACGGCGCACAAAAATATGACAGAGTCAAGG
>JAKORA010000368.1 GCA_029778075.1 Bacillota bacterium
GCCATATCGGCCTCTTCCTTTACCCACTCTGTTTCTTGATAATCAATCTGCGAAAGGACCAGAAGGTCTTTTACCAGTTTAACCATGCGCTCAGTTTCTTTTTCTACAACCTGCAGGAAACGTACTCTAATGGCCGAATCCTCCTGAGCACCGTTTAAAAGAGTTTCGATATAGTTCTTAATTGTGGTTAGCGGCGTCCGGAGTTCATGGGAAACATTGGCAACAAATTCCTGCTGCATCAGAGAAAAGGCTCTTTCCTTGGTAACATCATGAAAAACAACAAGTATCCCTTGCAGCGTCCCATTCTCTTTAAAAGGAGCAAAATGCACCTGGAAAATTTTTTCCTGAGCTTTCCCGACGTTAATTTCTTTGGTCCGGGGATCTCCTTCCTGAAAAAGCTCGCTTATTTCCTCAGGTAGAAATATTTTTTCAAAAAGGACCTCTGCAGGCAGTCCCAGCTCGGCACGGCTTCCTGTAAATTCTAAAATTGCACGAGCTGCGGGATTAAGATGTATCGCCCTGCCCTCTCTGTTAAAAGCCACTACGCCATCACTCATATAATTTAAAATCGCTTCGATTTTATTTTTTTCCGAGGATATTTCCTTTAAGGTATCGCTCAAGCGTTCCGTTAAAAAGTTAAACATTTGCCCCAGTTCACCAATTTCATCTCCGGAGCGAACTTCTATCCTCTGAGAAAAATCGCCACCCGCCATGGCCGCTGCTCTGGAAGTAACTTCCCTGATGGGAATTGTTATTGTTCTGGTTAAAAGAAAGCCGATTACAATGGCAATAGCAAGGACTACCCCCCACCCGGTAATCAGGATCAGCTTAATTTCCCTTAGCATAAGATAAATATGCTCCAGGGAGCCTTTCATATAGACAACGCCAACCACTGTGGAGGCATTGCTTTTAACAGGGAGGGCCAGAAAATAGTAGCGCATTCCCGTATCAGGATCAACCCTAATATCTTCAACCCTGTTGCCGGCAAGAGCTAAAAGTATATCATCCTGAATAACACGTCCTCCCAGGAACGAGATGGACCTCTGATCGGGACCGCTCAGCAGACGGCCATAGCGATCCAGCACCATCGTCTCCGTCCCGGACATACCGGCGCTAAATTCAGCGATCAGAGAAGATATAAACTCATCCTGCTGTTCTTCCTCCAGCAGATAACGCCGTATAAAATTGCCTAAAAGCTCACCCTGCGCCAGTTGACCGGCCGCGTAATTGCGGAGATAATAATTTTCCAGGGACCTGACAAGATATACCCCGCTTAACTGCATGGCAAACAAGATCAGCAACGAATATAAGAGGACAACTTTTCCCTGCATACCAGTACGCATAATCAAGGCCTCCTCAGGTAATAACCCGCACCTCGTTTGGTACACAAGTAGTACGGATTTCCCGGGTCGTCCTCTATTTTTTCTCTCAACCGCCGCACTGTCACATCTACAGTACGTACATCTCCAATATAATCATACCCCCATACTTCTTCCAGTAACTTTTCACGGCTAAAAACATATCCGGCATTTTTCATTAAAAAAGCCATCAGGTTAAACTCCCTGTATGTCAACTCGATATGCCTTTGACCCTTTTTTAGTTCCATTTTGCCCAGGTCCAGCACCAGCTCCCCGCATATAATTATTTCCGGGGTCTTCTTTTGCATTTTAACACGGCGTAAAGTGGCCTTAATCCTGGCTATAAGCTCTCTGACACTGAAAGGTTTGGTTACATAGTCATCGGCACCCAACTCCAAGCCCATTATCTTATCGATTTCTGACTCCCTGGCCGTCAGCATGATTATGGGCACATCGAGCTTTTGACGGATTTGTTTGCAAACACTAAATCCATCTATCCGGGGAAGCATAATATCCAGCAAAATAATATCGGGCTTTTCCAGAAACGCCAGACGCAAGGCCTCTTCACCGTCATAAGCTACCAGGACAGAAAAGCCTTCGTTTTCAAGGTTATATTTTAATATTTCGGCAATAGGCTTTTCATCGTCAATGACCAAAACTTTTCCTTTCATCCTTAACCCCCTGCGACCTCGCAAATCATCCGAAATCTTTCCTTCTTGAATCCCTTCTGTTTTTTTGGGGAAGCGGCGCTTTGCTGTGGCAAGAGCAACTTGTGTGGAGCGAAGTTAAAAGTTCACGGCGAAACGATGGCTGGAGACAAGCTAAATTTATCCTATTCCCATACTATTTCGTTTACCAGAGAAAAACTCCTGCTAAAACCATTATTTTCATTGCCAAGTGCGCTACAGTGTACAGGGAGGAAGGCAAGCGAAAAAAACGTGACCAAACAGGTCACGTTTGTCAAAATATATATATATTAAGAGGGGGTCAACTCAAGTCTAATTTTAGCGGGCAAATATTACAGCAATATTACGGTAACTTTATGTTCCGATTACAAACACCCCTTATTAAACCGATTTCTAATGAAAAAGGAGACATACACATTAAAAATGTCTCCCTTAACAGTAACTCTTTTTAACGTTGTTAAATTTATTTAAAATATTAAGCCCTTGTCCCTTCTATCTCTTATCTTAAGGGCTGAAGAAATTCAGAGGATTAATGGTTGGGCCGTGAGTGCCCCCCGTACGAATTTCAAAATGCATGTGCGGCCCTGTACTGTTACCTGTTGAGCCGACATAGGCTATAACCTGTCCCTTGTTAACCGCCTGTCCGGTTTTAACTAAATTCTGGGAATTATGAGCGTAACGCGTATAATAGTGACCATGGAAAATCACTACGCTAAGGCCATAGCCTCCATCCCATCCCTCATAAACGACGACACCGCTATCTGCTGCCAGTATAGGGGTTCCTTTTGGAGCACCTATATCGACACCTGCATGAAAACCTCCGCTGCGCCAGCCGTAAACGGAAGTGATCCGGCCACCCCCGTCCACCGGCCATAAGAACGCACCTGTTCCCCTGGATGGTATATTCGCTGTCCCCCGGGCGATAACCTGTTCTTTGGGCTCTTGCAGGGTTTTTTCCTCGATTTTTTTCCTGGCTATTTCCACGCCATTGTCCCTGGTAATCTGGTAAACGACCTCTTTTCGTCCCAGGGCTCCCGGTTCGACTACTTTTGTTTGAACCTGCCACATATTGGGGTCGTATACATATCTTGTCTCAAAGGGGATACTTTCTTCTACTACCATACGCTCAACAGTAATAACATTAACCAGCGGTTCGGGCACGATAAGATTAATTTCTTCTCCTATCCCAAGCTTATCCCCATCAAGATGGGGATTGGCTTCCCTAATCTCTTCTACTGTGAGATTATGTTCTTTGGCAATTTTCCAGAGGGAATCTCCTCTTGAAACCAGATAAGTTTCTTTTCTGTCGGTGCCTCGCAGCAGGATTGAAGCCAATGTTTCCACATCACACAATTTTTCCGGATAAACATAATAAGGTCTTGAAGAAATGGTTTCTCCTATCTGTACCTCTTCCAGGGAAACATTCTCCTTCTTAGGAAGGTAAGCACCTGCCACCAGCTCAATTACCTTCTCAACCTCCTCTTCAGTGGCAAGAGGGAGAATGTCCTTTCCGTCTACGGTAACCATCCTGGCTTGGACTTTGTAGCTTAGCATATGCCGCAAGTTGGAGAATACTTTTTCCGCATCCTCCTCTTCATGCGGACGAAAAACCTCTTCAATCTCCACATTCTCTACTGCTACCACGGGCATACCGTAAAAGTCTGAAGCTTCATCCTGCAGGCGCTTTAACATTTCGTCGAGGGTTTCTTTTTCGGAAAGCAACCCTACTTCGTATCCGTTAACATAAACGGCGTAAAAGCTGCCTGTACGCTGAATATAATAAGTTAAACCGCCCCAGAGAGGCACCACACTAAAAATAAAGAATAATAAATATGCATACCAAACAGCCCCTGCACGAGCCGGGCGCTGCTTTTCCCTAACTAACGGCAATCGCATAAGCACCCTCCTTGAACTGCACTACAAGAATATTAATTTATCATGGCCCACATATTGATAAATTGTTAAATTTGTTAAAAAGCCTTAATAAATATAATATAATTTCGAGTTCAGGAGGGAAATTCCTGCCAAGTTGTCTTAAAAAATCAAAAAAATTCTTATTTGAAATTATTGGTAAGAACTATTGTCTGATCGCGCCGTGGACCTACCGAAACGAGAGCGACCTTTACTTTTAAAAGCTCCTCAATAGTTCTAATATAATTGCGTGCCTGAATTGGTAAGGCGTGCAGTTCCTTTACTTCGCTTATATCCTCCTCCCAGCCCTCCAACTCCATATATACCGGATCGCATTTCTCCAGTATATGCAAACTTGCCGGAAAATGTTCCAAGAGCCTGTCTCCGTAACGATAAGCGGTAGCTATTTTTATCGTTTTCAGTCCGCTAAGGACATCAAACAGCGTTATAGCCAGATAATGAAACCCGTTTATGCGGCAGGCATATCTTAAAGCCACACCGTCCAGCCATCCTATACGCCTTGGACGTCCGGTCGTTGTCCCGTATTCCCTGCCTTTTTCACGCAGCATATCCCCAATCTGGTCTTTTAGTTCTGTGGGAAAAGGCCCCTCGCCCACCCTGGTAGTATAGGCCTTGGTAATACCTAAAATAGTTCCGGCCCGGTACGGGGCAACTCCGGCACCTATACAGACTCCTCCGGAAACGGGGTTGGAAGAGGTTACATAGGGGTAAGTGCCGAAGTCAATATCCAGCATTGTGCCCTGTGCCCCTTCAAATAATATCCTGGAGCCCCCCTCTATCTCTTCAGCCAGCAAAACGGAGGTATCGGTTATATATGGAAGCAGCTTTCTTGCCGCAGGAAGGTATTCCTTCTCCAAATCTTCCAGAGAAAAACCCCTCTCGCCATAGAACCTGGTAAAAATTTCATTCTTTTGCCGTAAAATAAAGTCCAATTTTTTTATGAGCTCCTTTTCATTTTGGAGGTCACCGCTACGCAACCCCTGACGGGATATCTTGTCCACATAGGCAGGACCAATACCACGCCCTGTGGTGCCTATTTGACGGCCGCTCCGTGCCTTTTCCTCCAGTTCATCAAGTTTTTTATGGTAAGGCATGATTAAATGAGCTCTGTCGCTGATAAAAAGTTTATCCGGAAAGACACCGCGCTCCTTTAAATTCTCCAGTTCAGATTGCAAAATTACCGGATCCAGGACCATTCCGTTTCCGAGAAGACAGGTTTTTCCCGGATAAAGGATACCGGAAGGAAGATGGTGCAGCTTAAATATTTCTTCTCCAACCACAACAGTATGACCAGCATTGGGTCCTCCCTGGTAGCGCACAATGACATCGGCCTGTTCCGCCAAAAAATCCGTTATTTTACCCTTTCCTTCGTCACCCCACTGGCTCCCGACAACTGTCAGCATTGAATATTCCATTTAGAACCCACCTTTTTAACATGAATATGACATCAGGTTTATAGCAGGCCGCTCTCCCGGTTAAAGCGGCGGTTGATCTCCTCTCCGACATGGATCCCCGAAGCGGAGGCCTGGACCAGGCCCCGGGTAATCCCTGCGCCGTCGCCGATGGCAAATAAATTTTTAATGCCTGTTTCCAGGTAGGGCGTCAACTCCAGCCTTTGTGAATAAAATTTAACTTCCACCCCGTAGAGCAGCGTATGCCGTGAATAAACCCCGGGAGCAACGACATCCAGTGCTTTCATCATCTCCAGGATGGAACACAGGTAGCGATAGGGAAGAACAAGGCTGAGATCGCCCGGAGTTGCTTCCTTCAAGGTAGGCCTGACAAGGCCTCTCTTCAGACGCTCATGTGTGGAACGCCGCCCTGCAAGGAGATCACCCAGCCTCTGGACAAGAACACCTCCGCCCAGCATATTGGCCAGGCTGGCAATGTTCCTTCCGTATCTTACAGGTTCATCAAAAGGTTCGGTAAAATGTTTGCTTACCAGAAGAGCAAAATTGGTGTTTTCCGTCTGTCTCTCTTTTTCCCTGTAGCTGTGCCCGTTAACAGTAACTACTCCTTCGCTGTTCTCAATCACCACTTCCCCGTTGGGATTCATACAGAAGGTGCGCACCTTGTCATCAAAGGAGGGAGAATAGTAAATAAACTTGGACTCATACACCTTGGAGGTTATGTGCTCCATAACCCCGGCGGGAACCTCTACGCGCACCCCAATATCCACGGGATTGCTGCTTATTTTTAAACCGAGACGCTTTGCTTCTTCATAAAGCCACAGTGCGCCTTCGCGCCCCGGCCCGCAGATAACATAAGGCGCATAGTACGTTTCTCCATTCTCCAGAACAACTCCCTTTACACGACCATTTTCCGCTATAATTTGCCTGACAGTGCTGCGGAAGTTAATCTGAGCTTTTTCTTCCAGGGAAGCGTTCATCCTGGCCAGGATCTTGTAGCAGTTTTCCGTTCCAAGGTGCCTGATAAATGCGGGCTTGAGTTCCAACTCTGCTGTTGCCGCCTGGCGACGCAGCTTTTTGATAACTTTCTCTTCCGTTCCATACAATTTTTGCGGGGCACCATAAGAAAGAAATATTGAATCGACCAGCTCAATCAATTTTATTGTTCTTTCTTCGCCTATATAATCCTGCAATACACCGCCAAACCCTGTCGTCAGTGTCAACTTGCCGTCGCTGAAGGCTCCGGCGCCGCCCCACCCGTTTAATACGGAGCAGGGCCGGCAATTCCGGCACCAGCCGTCTTTTCTTAAGCAAACCCTGTTTTTCAGATCCAGTCCCTTCTCCAGCATAAGTACGTGACGGCCCTTTTCAGCCAGGGTAAGGGCTGCAAAGATTCCGGAAGGTCCAGTTCCGACAATAATGACATCAAAGTTGTCAGTTTTATCCTTTTTCATTTGCTCATCTCAAGAAGATACAAGTTTTTTATTACTTTAACAAATATAGGTTAACTTGTCAAATTTTACAAAACCCTTCAACTCATTCATTCTGATAAGAAAGGTTAACGAATTTATTGAAACGATCCATAAAATAAAGCTCAACCTTCCCTGTCGGGCCGTTTCTCTGTTTGGAAACGATAACTTCAGCAATATGCTGCTTCTCTGTATCCGGGTTATAGTAATCGTCCCTGTAGATAAACATAACTACATCGGCATTGGCTTCAATACCGCCCGATTCCAGCAAATCACTTAAAATCGGGCGCTTGTCCTGCCGCTGCTCCACAGCCCTGCTGAGCTGTGAAAGGGCTACAACAGGACAGTTTAGCTCCTTGGCCAGTGCTTTTAGCGAGCGGGAGATGCCTGATATTTCCTGTTGCCTGTTTTCTGTTTTTTCGCTGCCGCGCATCAACTGTAAATAATCCACAAAAACGGCGGCAAGGCCTTTCTGCATCTTCAAGCGCCGTGCCTTGGCCCTCATTTCCAGAACAGAAATAGCCGGCGTATCATCTATATACAGGGGAGCCTCAGAAAGCGGCCCGACGGCCTGTGTCAGTTTAGGCCAGTCCTCAGAGGAGAGAAAGCCCCGGCGCAACCTCTGGGCATCTATCTCAGCATAAGCACAAAGCAGCCTCTGGGCCAGCTGCTCCCCGGACATTTCCAGGCTGAAATAGGCTACGGGCAATTTTTCTTTTACGGCAATCTGGTGGGCGATATTTAAAGCCAAAGTTGTTTTTCCCATGCTGGGACGCGCGGCGATAATAATCAAATCGGAATCCTGCAAACCCGAAGTTAAATTGTCCAGATCCGCAAAACCTGTAGAAAGTCCTGTAATGCCGCTTTTTCTTTCATAAAGTCTTTCCAGCTTTTCAAATGTTTGTTCCAGAGCGTCTTTCAGGTGAATAAAATTTTTCGTGTCCTTGCTCCTGGCCACATCGAAGATCATCTGCTCGGCTTCATCCAGGAACTCCTCCACATCATCAAGATAGCCGTAGCACCTTCCTACAATGGTCGTAGCTGACTGGATCAGGCGGCGGAGCAAGGATTTTTCCTTTACGATACCGGCATAATGCTTGACATGTGCTGCTGTAGGGGTCATATTCGCCAGGGTAGCCAGATAAGCAGCACCGCCCACTTTGTTAAGCAGACTTCTGCTTTCCAACTCTTCACAGGCCGTCACCAGATCCACCGGCTCTCCCTTGTTAAAAAGATCTACCAGTGCTTGAAAAATATGCTGGTGCACTTCGCGGTAAAAATCTTGTGGGCTTAAGATTTCCGCTGCCTGCAAAAGGGCTTCTTTATCAATCAGCATTGCCCCCAGGACAGACTGTTCAGCCTCTAGATTTTGCGGCGGAAGGCGTTGGGCTGTTTCATTCATTTTCCATACTCTCCCGGGCCTGGACAAAAGTGATAAGCTCTTCCACATTGTCCATATAATTAATCGTAATTTCCTGCAGGGAAGAAGGCAGTTCGCACATGTTTCCCCGCGGCAAAAAAACCTCTTTGATACCGGCAATTCTTGCACCGTACAATTTTTCCAGTAATCCTCCTACCGGCTTAATTTTCCCCTGCAGCGAAAGCTCGCCGCTTACAGCAATATCCTGGCGCAGGGGTATTTTTTTCAAAGCGCTGTACAGGGCTAAAAACAGCGCCACTCCGGCAGAAGGCCCTTCAATATTGGCTCCACCGACAACATTGATATGTAAATCATATTCGTTGATATCCAAACCACTGATTTTTCGCAATACAGAAGCGGCATTGAAAACAGAATCACGCGTCATAACACCGGCCGCTTCGTTAAAGCGTATCTTGCCCTTCCCCGCCTCGGCAGCCGGGAATGATACAGCCTCGATTTCCAGAACTGTACCCAGGTAACCGGAAGCGGCCAGCCCAAAAACCTTACCCACCTGCGGTTCACATGATTTTTCCGCCAACCCTAGAGGAAATAGGCGGTTGCTCTGGATAACTTCCTTCATTAGCTCATCATCAATAACAACCTTTTTACTCCTCTTCCGGTCGTCTCCGGCATTTTTCTCCTGATGCTCTTTTAAAGCGAAGCAGTCCTTGCCGCCTGCGGAAGAGTTAAAAAGGGCCAGTCCGTAAGCGTCAGCCAGCAGGTTGACCGCACCCCGCCCTTCACTGGTATATCTGGAGATCAGTTCAACTGCCTCCGGCGTAATCTCCACTTCGAGCTTGCGTGCCGCATTAATAACGATTTTCTTTATGTCATCCGGCGAAAGCGGCTCAAAATAAACGGCACTGCATCTGGAGCGCAGGGCAGGAGAGATTTCAGCAGAAGCCTTGGTTGTCGCACCAATAAGGACAAAGTCTGCCGGTGCACCGTCTTCGAAGAGCTTACGAATATACTTGGGCACCTGGGGATCTGTCGGATCATAATAGGCGGAATCAAAAAAGACGCGCTTATCCTCCAGAACTTTGAGCAGCTTGCTCTGCAGGTGCAAATCCATTTCCCCGATTTCATCGATGAAGAGCACTCCCCCATGGGCTTCTGTAACCAGCCCGGGTTTAGGTTCGGGGATACCTCCTTCACTTAGCTCCCTCCTGGCACCCTGATAGATAGGATCATGGACTGAACCTAAAAGCGGGTTGGTCGTTTCCCGGGGATCCCAGCGGAGAGTCGTGGCATCCACTTCTACAAAGGGAGCCGATTCGTGAAATGGCGTATGCGGCATCTTTTTCGCCGCTTCCAGTGCCAAACGTGCCGCCGCTGTTTTTCCGACTCCCGGGGGACCATAAATGATAATATGCTGGGGGAAAGGAGAGGCTAGCTTGGACATTAGGGCCCTGATCCCTCTAGTTTGCCCGATAATTTCCTCCAACGAAGTAGGCCGGAGGAACTCCATAGCAGAGCGTGAAAGCCCGGTGGAGTGCTTTTTTTCCAGGAGGGCATATTTTTTCAGCGTCTGGGGATTCTCGGGGCCACCTTCTTCCTTTAACAGTTGCTTTTTTACCTCTCTTATATATTCCTCATGCCGCTCCTGTAGTTTCAGGTTAATCTTCTGCTCAATCGACTCTTCCAAGGAACGACGGGCCAAAATATGGGCGGCATGCTCTTCCAACTCTTTCAAAATGGAAGGAATTTCCAGGAGAGCCGGTATTTTATCCAGTGTCGGGTCTTCAAAAATGACCTTCTGCAGTCCCAACACTTTTTTCCGCAAATTTCTGGAGCGTAACAGGGCAAGCGCCTCTAATTTGGTCGCCTTCAAAATAAGTTTATCGGCTCCATAAATATGTGCCAGCAGTTCATAAAAAGCATCAACCCTATTTTTTAGCCCTTCCCGCTTGGTTCCGGAGAATTCCGGTAACGATTTCTTGGACAATTGCATAGATAAAGGCAAAAAATATGGCTTAAAAAAGCCAGTATTTTCTGCTTCCTCCTCTCCGGATTCCGTTTTTCCTTATATTTTCTCTATTAAGACAGTGACAGCAACCGAGACTTCGGGATGCAATCTGATCTGTGCCGTATAGCTGCCCAATGTTTTTATGTGCTGCTCAAGCTCAATCTTTTTCTTGTCTATTTTTATTCCTTCAGCAGAGAGCGCCGCAGCCACATCGGCAGAGGTTACAGAGCCAAACAGGCGGCCTTCTTCTCCGGCTTTGGCTTTAATTGTTACAATTTTTCCGGACAGTTTTGCTGCCGTCGCCTGTGCTTCTTGTATTTCCCTGGCCGTTTTTTTAGATATATTTTCCTCCCGCAGCTTTAATTCCTTCAGATGCCCGGGAGTTGCCTCCAAAGCAAAACCATGCGGAATAAGATAATTGCGCGCATAACCGGAGGAAACCTCCTTCACTTCCCCCTTTTTCCCCGTCCCGGGAATATCTTTTAAAAATATCACTTTCACCTCTGTACAGCCCCTTTCCTGGCACAATAGAACAGTATGCAGAATATTTTCAAATTAATTCCTGTACGTTTCCCTGTAACGTAAGAAAAGCAGCAACTCCTCCGAAGGTATTTCATGTTCCTGGTTATCCTGCTCTTTCAGGTAGAGCCTGACTTTATCGTTAATTCCCTGGTCAAGACGGCTAAAACTCACACCTACCCTGTTGCCCAGAAGATAAGAATAAAGAACCAGGTTGCTGAGAACATCAAGGATCAGTCTCTCCGGCCCGTTATACATAGCCTGGAAAAGCTGTGCTGTCCACTGCAAAATACCGCACTTAAGACGCTCGATAAGGCGGATATTCTTAATAATATCGTCCTCCATCAGCCTCTGCCTCCCTAGAAAGAGTTCGCTGCCGGCAATCAATATCCTGCCCTAATAGCAGTGGAAGTAAATACCGTAAAAAAAGCGGCAACCCTAATGAGCCACCGCCTGATATTTTACTCAGAAGTATACGGCAACAGCGCCATCTGCCTGGCTCTTTTTATGGCAACGGTCAGTTGCCGCTGGTGCTTGGCACAATTGCCTGAAATCCGGCGGGGCAGTATTTTCCCCCGATCCGTGATAAAACGGCGCAACCTTTCAAACTGCTTGTAATCAATGTATTCTACATTGTCAACACAAAAACTGCAGATTCTTTTTTTGCCTTTGCGTTTTTCCTTACGCATATATCTAGCCAATAGTACCGGCCATCCTCCTTTTATTTTTTTTTTAGAAGGGCACATCCTCATCCTTTATTTCCAAATCCTCTCCTACAAAAGCGTCGAAACTATCCTCCTGGTGAACAGGGCTGCTTTCCTTCCGGCTATCCAGGAAAAAGACATTGCCGGCAACTACCTCCGCTGCCGTCCGCCTGATTCCTTCCCGATCATCGTATGAGCGGATCTGCAGCCTGCCCTCGACAGCTACCTGCCTGCCCTTGGAGAGGTTATTGGCACAGATTTCAGCCAACTTTCTCCAGGTCACAATCCTTATAAAATCCGTTTCTCTTTCGCCTTTCTGATTAACAAAGGGTCGATCCACAGCTAAGGTAAAGTTGGCTACAGCAACCCCACCAGCCGGAGTGTATCTTAATTCCGGATCCTGCACTAACCGGCCTATTAAGATTACCTTGTTTAACATGGTTCCTCCTCCCATAACATTTGCTCTCAAGTCACAGGAAACCGACCTGTAAGATACTGATTGTTTATCCTAAATAAAAAGATGTACAAAAAGCCAGGGGAGGAGTTACTCTCCCAAGTTAGTCTCCTGTACATTCTGTGGAACATCTTCTTCCTTTTTCTGCTTCTTTTTTTCTTCGTGCAGACGGACCACAATATAACGAAGATAACCTTCGTTAACCTTAAAGAAATGGTCCAACGCAGCAACGACATCACTGGGAGCCTGCAGATTTAAAATAGTATAAAAGCCTTCCTTAAAATCTTTAATTTCATAGGCCATCTTCCGCTTTCCCATTTTTTTTACAGAAAGCACTTCGCCGTTTTCTTTCTCAACTAATTCTTTAACTGCATTAATGGCTCCTTCCAGCTCTTCGCCTTCCAAGTCAGGCTGGACAATAAACATCACTTCATATAGCGGCATCGGTTCACCTCCCTTCGGACTGGACGGCCCCCATATCAGGGAGCAGGGATTAATGCAGGTAAAATCATAACATATCGCCCTTGTTAAATCAAGCGGCATACAAAAAATACAACAAAATATTCCACCTGGCGTTTTATCTTTTTACATTGTCTTCGTCCGCTCATTTCGGACATACTCCATAAGGCTTTTGATTATACCGGCAATCGGTGTTGAGATAATCATTCCCAAAATACCGGCAAGCTGCTGCCCGATTAACAGACTGACGAGTAAGGTAACAGGTTTGAGTTTTACTGCCCTGCCCAGCAAAATCGGAGATAATACAGCCCCATCAATGCTCTGCACGCAAACATAAATTGCAATAACAATTATCGTGGAAGGCGCCTGAGGTGAAAAGCTGAGGATAATTGCAGGGATTGCAGCAATGATCGGTCCGATACAAAGGATTATGTTAAGGACGCCCGCCAGAATCCCCAGTAATAATGAATAGGGCATACCAAAGGCGTACAGCAAAAGTCCGGTAAGCAAACCAACGATCGTACAGCGGACAATATTTCCGCGCATAAATTCGCCGATGTTAATGTCGATAATGCGGAGCACGTCTTCTGCATATTTTTCATATCTGGAAGGTACTACTTTTAAGGCAGCCTTTTTTACATGATGAAAATCATATAAAAGGTAAAAAACAATCAACAACACGAGAAATAAATCTGAAATACTTGTGATTAGCGAGAAACTTACAGTAGTTATGTTTTTAGTTATGTTTTCCAGAAGAGGCTGGAGATTGGATGAAAACTTAGAAAAAGAACTCAAAAGCCCGGGATCTAAATCAAATTGTTGGAGAAACACGGAGAACTCCTCAATATAGCGCTGCAGTTGCCGGAAGTAAAAAGGAATGTCCCTTAAAATGGCCCGTATTTCTGAATTGACAACGGGAACAATCAAACACGCCAGTGCTACAATAACCATAACAAAAAAAAGAAAAGTAAAGATAACGGCAAAAAAATGAGAAAAACGAAAACGTTTTTTAAGGTATTCTGCTATGGGAAAGAGCACATACACGATTAGTAAACTGACCATACA
>JAKORA010000369.1 GCA_029778075.1 Bacillota bacterium
AAACCAATAAGCCATGGCAGGGACGTCCATGTCCGCCGGGTCATCTCAAGCCATCGCTTCGCTGAACCTGCAAGCTCAAGCTGCACATTTCGCTCGCTACAACCTTGCGCCATTTGTGTCCTTAAAGCCATAATGAAGGTTAATTAAATAGTTTGTTACGATTCAGCAATGTTCTTGGCAAAACCTGTCATCCACCCGCCAGGTCATTACCGCCAACCGTATCCGGCCTTCTTGGGTGAGCACACCATCCACAGCCCTTTCCCGGACAAAGCTGGCAACAGTATCTTTCACTTCCGGTGTAATTTCCATATAAAGCCATAAAAACCGCAGCAGGTTCTCCACTGCCTCTTCTTCTGTTTCCTTTTGCACCCAGGAATCATGCAAATAATGTATGGAAGGATAATAACCCATGCTATAAAGCAGATTATAGATATAAATAGTCTTAAAATCACGCTCTGGAGATTTTTCACCGAAAAATTGCTCCAGCAGTTCTTGCCGTATTTGGCTATAAGCTCCTTCCACCCAGGTAATCAAGCAGCAATAGCGCCGCGAAGCCCGCATTAACTTGAGCAGGGTTTCTTTGTTGCAAACCCCCGGCATCATAGAGGCAAAAACCAAATCAAAACGGCGCTCCATAGCTTCTTCCTGCAGGTCAAGATCTTCCCACATGCGCTGGAGGACATTAATGTTTGACAATCCGGCTTTCGCCGCTTTCTCCTGTAGAATCCGGCACATTTCGCCGGCGCCGTCAATGGCTGTCACCAGCCGGGCTTTTCGCGCCAGGGAGAGGGCGTATGTCCCGGGACCGCAGCCCACATCCAAAACCTCTGTTTCCGGCGTCAGCATTCCCTCCCCGGTAAGAATTCCGAGCACCTTTTGTAAACGCTCCTGCGACTGCTCGGAAGAATGCTTACCGTAGACCGGAGCCAGTCTGTTCCAAAATTCGATCTCTTCCTTCCCTTTTCGAATCCTCTTTTCCCGCAGATAACTTTCTCTGCTTTTTTCCCAGGCCGCAGACCAGAAGTCCGCTTCCTGGAGGGCGGCGACGTTTACTACCATTTAATTTTCCTCCCTTTTGCATACCCCTGGATTTCAGATAACAAGTTCGAGATATGGAGCATGGGTAACACTATTTTTCATTTCGTAACACCATAAGTGTTCATTTCGCCATCATGACAAAAACTCCTTCCCGATTAAAAAAATTTTTATTCTAAAAATGCAGCCGGCTGTATCTGAGGGTACTGGAGTCCCGCGCCCGCGCGCACCCCCGGCAGCGCACGAAACATTCTTTTAGCTCATTATTTTATAACCGCTGATTTTTAAACCAATGCCTAAAAGCTGGGAACATTTTCCCTTTCCTCTTCGTCTAACCTATAAAGAAGTTATTGGGAAGTTATTAGGAAAGTTGGGAAAGTTATAGGGAAATAAAATTTAGAAGGTTACGAGGAGGATTGTCCATGAAGATGAAATGGCTTCTTGTTTTCGCTGTCACCATAGTGCTTACAGGCGCTTTTGCCCTGGTCGTTGCAGCCCAGCCGGTAACGGTAACCTTAAACGGTGAAAGAATGGAATTTTACGACGCTGAACCGCTGCTGGAAAACGGGCAACTGTTTGTCCCTTTACGGGTAATCACCGAAGCCTTGGGTGCCGAAATAAACTGGATCGACACCCCCCCGACGGTAATTATTGCCCGGGGAGATGACATTATTGAACTGCAGCCCGGCCGGGAAAAAGCGCTGAAAAACAGCCAGGCAATTAACCTGGAGAAAGCTCCGCTGATGGTAAACGGCAGGGTGCTGGTCCCGCTCCGCTTTGTCTCCGAAGCCCTGGGGGCGCAGGTGGAGTGGCAGGCATACAGAAAAACGGCAGTTATCCGGGATCCCGGCTCTGGGGCGGAGACGAACAAGCCGGGTGAACCGGCGGAAAACCTCCCTGTGGTCGGCTCCCTGGCCAACCTGGAAAAGCTGCTTAAGGAGGCTGAACCTTTCTTCGGGAACTTCTTCTGGGATTTGGGAGGGCCCCGGCGAAACGCATTGACCATGGATGCGGGAGCGGCCGAGGAGGCCCAGTCGGCAATGAAAGAGGCGGCGCCCGCCCCCGCACCAGGAGATTACTCCCGGACCAACATCCAGGTGCAAGGGGTAGATGAAGCCGATCTTGTCAAGACAGACGGGCAGTACATTTACCAGGTCAACAGGGGACGTATTGTTATCGCCAGGGCCTATCCCCCCGGGCAGATGAAAATTTGCAGCACGGTCACCTTTAAGGACCGGGAATTCACCCCCCAAGAGATTTACGTGGATAAACAGCATCTTATTGTTATCGGGACTTCCCGCAAGGAAATCCCCTGCACCAACGATCCTGTTCCCTACAGCGAAGAGCAAAATATGATGATTTACCCCCCGCCTTTCTACATTCACCCCACGGTCAAAACGATTATTTTCGACATCAGCGACCGGGAAAACGTCAGGCAACTGCGGGAAGTCGAAGTGGAGGGCTATTACCTCTCTTCCCGCAAGATCGGCGCAGCCCTCTACCTGGTAGCCAACAGGAACATCAACTACTATTACATCATGGAAGATAAAGCTATAATCATGGACCAAGCAGTGGGGGGAAGAATGATGGAAGGGGCCGAAAATCCGGTGCCCTCCTACCGCGACACCGCCGTAAGTGATGAATTTGTAAGTGTCGATTACGCCAGGATACGCTATTTCCCCGGTTTTACCCAGCCCAATTACCTGATTGTCGCGGGCCTGAACCTGGCTCAACCCAATGAGCCCGTCCGGGTGCACACCTTCCTGGGTGCCGGCGACAACATCTATGCCTCCCAGCAAAACCTCTATGTCACCGTGACCGGATACGGCCGCCCTGTAGCGAGGATTCCCTCCTACAGCCCCGACACCTATATCTACAAATTTGCCATGGACGGCGGCAGGGTCAGCTATGCCGCCATGGGGAAGGTGCCGGGCACCGTTTTAAACCAGTTCTCCATGGATGAATATAACGGGCACTTCCGTATCGCTACCACTTCGGAAACCCCCTGGGGCGGCGGCGGGGATACTTCCCGGAACAACGTTTATATCCTGGATAAAGAGCTGAGTTTAAAGGGGAAAATTGAAGATATTGCTCCCGGTGAAAGGATCTATTCCGTGCGCTTCATGGGCAAGAGAGGCTACATGGTCACCTTCCGGACCATGGACCCGCTTTTTGTCCTGGACCTGGAGAATCCGGAGGCTCCCCGCGTCCTCGGCGCTTTAAAAATTCCCGGGTACAGCGACTACCTCCATCCCTACGATGAAAACCATATCATCGGCTTTGGCAAGGACACCATGGAGATCGTCAACAAAGACGGCAGGGGGAATATCATCAGCACCGGAGTTATCGACCTGGGAATCAAGATAGCCCTCTTCGACGTCAGCGATGTGCACAACCCCGTGGAGAAATTCAAGGAAACGATCGGGGGGCGCGGCACCAGCTCCGAGCTCCTGCAAAACCACAAGGCCCTGCTCTTCAGCAGGGAGAAAAACCTCCTGGCCTTTCCCGTTACCGTGATGGAATCCCAAAGCAGCACGGGAACGATCCCGGACTACGGAGTATTTACCTTCCAGGGCGCCTACGTCTACAACCTGGAGCTGACGCAAGGCTTCCAACTGAAGGGGAAAATCACCCACCTTACAGGGGAAGATTACCTCAAAGCCGGCCGCCATTGGTACGACAGCAACAAAAACGTGGAAAGGGTCATCTATATCGGCGATGTCCTTTACACGCTCTCCCAGGGCATGATCAAGGCCAACGCGATGGGTGACCTGACTGAAATCAACTCCCTGCCGATCCCGTGAGTCAAAAGCGGGCTTTATACTATGGATGGCAACAGTAAGAGGAACTTTTGCACAACATGCGGGTTTTTCCCCATCACAGAATGACAATTAATGTGACACAAAAGTCATGGCAAAAAGGGGCTGCACTCCTTTGCAGGTGAGTGCAGCCCCTTGGTATATAATTGAGCTACCAAATTACCTTCACATCGTATTCGGCAATTTGCTTGTCTGCCGATATTATGGGTAGTATTTCGAGCTGTGCCTGGGAGACCAGCAGACGGTCAAAAGGATCCCGGTGGTGCGGTGGGAGAGAATAAACGTGAAGGGTGTGATTCATTCTAACGGGAAGTTCAATAATATCATTGGCAGAGAGCTGTTCAAAAATAAAAGCCACCGGATTGCCCGGCAACTCAAGCTTACCCAACCTGGCCTTCACTACCATTTCCCATCCGCTGGCGGCGCTCAGATAAAGGGTGTTTCCACCATCACTAATGATCTCGCGGGCCCGGGATGAAAGCTTCGGACTGTCCGTAATCCACCACAAAAATACATGTGTGTCCAGCAGAGCTCTCATTTTTCGAACTCCTCCAACACATCTTCAGGCAGCGGATCATTAAAAGATGGCGATATTATGATCCTATTTTTTGCTGTTCCCGGAAGGCGTTTAGGGCAGTGCTCCACAACAGGCACCAGCTTGGCAACAGGCTTGCCGCCCTTGGCGATAATTACTTCATGCCCCTCTTTAACCTTAGCCAAAAGTTTGGAAAGATGGGTCTTAGCTTCATGGGTATTTACCTGGATTGTCAAGATGATCACCCTTTTTTAGTATAAACTAAACTAAGGGCTAAGTCAATCAAAACGACTACGAAAAATACGCTTCCGGTGAGACTAACAAAAGGCCGGGAATAAAAGAATAATGCCTGGCATTTTTAGTGGCAAGCGGCATCCCATGATATAGAGCTGATGAGGCAATAACAGCATCAGGCATCTCCAATCCATTGCTTTTCCGATAACTACCCAGCAACTTCCCGGCGAGTTTTGCTACAGGACTGTTTAATTCGACTCTGTACAGATTTTCCAGGATCTTGCTTATTTCTTCCGCCTGCCTGTCATCGATTTTTTCAGCGGCAAACAGTTCAATCTCGGTAATTACAGAAAAAAGCCCTTGAACTCTTCTTCAACCATCACTCTTCTTAAAAAGAAAGTGTCCTCTTCCATCCCTCTGAGATGGTTAATGATAACATCTGTATCTATTAAAATAGGTTTTATCTCACCAAACATGGCGAGTGCTCCCTTTGCGCAACTCCCGAACTATTTCTGTTCCATCCAAATCCAAATGCTTCCACATACCCGATGTTCGTGACAATAAATCATCCAGCTTTTTTTTATCCCTTTTTTTCTTGGCCGGGTATAAAATCAGGCTTTCCCCGCTTTCAATAACTTCCAGGAGATCGCCCGCCGCTATCTTTAAACGTTTACGAAAAGCCGCCGGAAGGCAAATTTGCCCCCGCCCAGAAACCTTCACCCTCATAAATCAAACCTCCTTTTGCTTTATATTTTAGCAAAAATAAAGCAAGCTGTAAATATGTTTTACTTCACTACACCAAAGGCTTTAAGAAAAAACTTGCTTTTCTAAAAGTTTTTTCAACGGAACTCTTAATTTCAGATCGCTTGTATCTTCTTCCCGGTGTGATAAAATAGTTTTTAAGTTATATATAAAAGGAAGGTTAGGGAAATTGTGGCAGAGCAACCTGATTGACACAACACTGGGTCGAACGCCGCCCGATCTTTACCTGCAGGGCGGCACTGTCGTAAATGTCTATTCGGGCGAAATCTACCCGGCAGATATTGCCGTAAAAAACGGCCGCATCGCCTATGTGGGCAAAGACCTCGACGGCGCTGAACCGGCCGGCTGCACCGTCATAGATGTACAGGGCTGCAACATGCTGCCCGGATTCATAGAACCTCACGGGCATCCCGCACAGTTCCACGATACCGTAGAGTATACCAGGGCTGCTTCCCAAAACGGTATAACCGCTGTAGTCTCCGACTCCTACAAGCTGCTGAAGGCGCTCGGACCGCAAGAGTTTACCCGCTATATAGAGGAAATTAAAAAAAGCACCCCTGTCAAGGTATACTGGTTCCTGCGCATCTCTACAGAGTACTACTTCTCCTCCGGGGAGCCACTGGTTTCCCCAGAAGAGATGCAAGAGCTCGTCAACCTGCCCCAGGTGCTCGGCACAGGGGAGACGACCAGGTGGACGGACATCCTACAAAAAGAGGCCTTCCCTCTGGAAGCCATACGCATGATCAGGGCGGCCGGAAAACGTCCTGACGGGCACACAGCAGGAGCTGCGGGCAAGAAGCTGGCCGCCTTGGCTGCTGCCGGAATAAGCGGCTGTCATGAAAGCGTGACCGCAGAAGAAGTAATGGAACGCCTGCGCAACGGCATGTACGTCACGCTGCGGCACAGTTCCCAGCGGCCTGACCTGGACAATTTTCTAAGCATACTGCGGGATAAAAAAGCCGATTTGAGCCGTTTCATGCTGACAACCGACGGCAGCAGCCCGGCTTTTCCGCATCAGGACTGGAACGTTGCCGCCCTGGTGGAACGGTTGATAGAAAAAGGTATCGACCCGCTCACGGCGATACGGATGATTACCCTGAATCCCGCCACCTATTACCGAATTGATCACGAAATCGGCTCCCTTGCCCCCGGCCGGGCAGCGGATATCGTCGTAACCGAGGGTTTCAACCTGAGCCATCCCCGTATGGTCCTGATTGACGGCAAGGTGGTCTATAACAGGGAGGCAACGCCAGCCGAAAACAAAGCTCACTTTAAAAGCTCACCTCTGGCAGGTATAAGCAAAACTTACTTCGCCTATGACTGGCGGGTCACAGCCGATCTATTTGCCGTCCCCGCCCTGGAAGGAGAAAAAGAAGGAAAAGAGGAGAAAGAAGAAGAGGAGGAGAAAAGAGGAAAAAGGAAGAAAAAGATAACAGAGTTAAAAATTAACAAAAAGGGCAGCACCGTCCGGTTCCCCGTCATCGAATTGGTCAACTCCGTGATTACCAGGAGGCTTGATATGACGCTGCCGGTTACCAACGGCACGGTTACCCCCGGCGGCTCTTCAGCAGGGCTGTTGAAAATTGCCCTCCTCGATATGAAAAAACGCTGTGCCGGCACGGGTTTCATCAAGGGACTGGCAGAGAACATCGAGGGGCTGGCCAGCTCACTTTGCTGTGCCCTGGGTGTAATCATTGTGTTCGGGAACAACGATGAGGCCATGGCCCTGGCCACCAACCGCGTCCTGCAGCAGGGGGGCGGGATAGCCGTGGCGGAAAGGGGCGGGATTTTATGGGAGATAAAGCTGGAGCTGCCCGGGGAGTTGACCCTCCTGCCTTTTGAGGAAGTATGGCGCCTGGCCAGGGAGCTGGAAGAGATCATCTGCCGGCGAGGATATTCGTGGGGGGATTTTTTTCATACCATGAACTTTCTGCCGGGCGACTTTTTGCCACATCTCAGGATCAACACCGAAGGCATCTTTGACGTCCTAAAAAGGGAGATAATTTACCCCAGCGTCACCCGGCCGAAACGATAATTAACTTTTTCCCGGAGGGAAGCAAAATGAACGAAATATCGTATAACCTGAAAGGTAAAGTCGTTCTCGTTACCGGCGGGAGCAGGGGCATAGGGCTGGAACTCGTAAAAAAACTCGCCGCAGAAAATGCCCTGGTCGCCTTCTGCGCCCGGAAGCAGGAAGGGCTGGAAGCCGCCTTGAAAGAGCTGCAGGAACCGGGCGTCCCGGAAAACATTCTGGCCGTTCAGACCCACATTGCCAGAGAAGCAGAGGTGGAAAGCCTTTTCCAAAAAGTCATGGAAAAATTCGGCCGGCTGGATGTGCTCATCAACAATGTGGGCATCAATCTGCCGACTCCACCGCTGGCTGATACCGATTATGCCCTGTGGCAGAAGATCATCGACACCAACTTAAACGGGACCTTTCTCTGTTCCCGGGCTGCCGCCAGGATCATGCGTGCACAGCAAAGGGGAAAGATCATCAATATCTCCTCCATTGCCTCCAGAAAGGCTTCCCCGGGAATGGGCATCTACGGCATCGCCAAGGCCGGCATAGAGATGCTGACCAAGGTCCTGGCCGCTGAACTGGCCCCATACAATATCCAGGTCAACGCCGTAGCGCCGGCCATGGTCAAAACAGAATTCAGCAAGCCTTTCTGGTCCAATCCGGAAACCTTCAGCTCCATAACAAGCCGGATTCCACTGGGACGAATCGCCAACCCCGGAGAAATAGTGCACCCCGTCCTCTTCCTGGCCTCAGAAGCCTCCGGCTTTATTACCGGGGAGACAATTATCGTGGACGGCGGGGCGACCATTGTGTAAGATTTATTACTCGCTCCATCGGTTACGCGTCTTGCCGTATCACGAAAAATGTGTTACACTTATTTACGTGGAGGTGTAGAAATTGGAGAAGCAAAATGTTACCATATCGGTTTCCAAAGACCTTTTAAAAAAGGCAAAACATATCGCAATCAACAGGCAAACATCTCTTTCCCGCCTCTTGGCAGATGCCCTGGAGGATATTGTTGAAAGGGAGGACACATATAATAGAGCCAAAGCCAGGCAGGTTGCTGCAATGAAAAACGGTTTCAACTTAGGGGTAAAAGGCAAAATAGACTGGAAGAGAGAAGATTTACATGCCAGATGATACTGAACTTTTGTTTGTGGATACTAACATTTTTATTTATGCTTACGATATAACAAGTGCAGAAAAACATCAGCGTGCCCGCGAGTTGCTTTCAGAACTATGGGAGTCGGGCAGAGGATGTCTGAGCATCCAGGTATTACAAGAGCTTTATGTTAATCTGACACTAAAGGTTCCCCATCCACTGACACCACAGGAAACAACCCAAATTATTGACGACCTCGGCCAATGGCGCCTTCATAAACCGGGGCTTAAAAGCGTGATAGAGGCCATTCATATCCAACAGAGAAACAAAATATCATTCTGGGACGCCATGATTATTTGCAGCGCAAAAGAACTGGGCTGCAAAATTATCTGGACGGAAGATCTCAATCCAAATCAATTATATGAAGGTATTAAAGCTGTAAATCCATTATAATAATACTGGGAAAGTTAGCCTGAAAAGCTTTCCCTTAACCTCAATTTTCGCCTTCATTTTTAAGTACAGTTAAGGCAAAACAACAATGTTTGTCGTTACCAACCTTTCCTTACCGTCAGAGGGGCGGTTCAATACCTTACCGTTGTAGTAAAAAGTGCTGGAACCACCGCCATCCAGGTTATACGCATCGCGGACTTTAAACTCCAGCAGCTTGTCCTGCGCCTCTTCCAGCGTTACCCCGATGCTCCAGCCCTGCCTGCGCCCGTCGATCACAATAAAGAGAAGATCATCGTTCTCAAAATGGCCGATTAGCGTGCGGGGATGCCTGGTATTGGCCCATTCAGCCGGTATGGGCTGCTTTTTCCCGTCTTTAAGCAGCGTCGGCAAAAAGCTGGCTCCATGCATCACATCCAGCGCCTGGAGCTGCTCTTTCGTTTCGATCCGGCCCCCGACAAGCTGCCCGTTGCGGTTAAAACCGATGAAGCTCAAGTCCTTATCATAAGTGGCAAAAGTGAGTATCTCCCCGTCAATCACTGTAATCCCGATGGGAATTAAGCGCCCTTCGTGCGCATAAAACCCGCCGGCATTAACCGCCAGTATGGCGCCGGTCCGCCTGGCCGCGGCGCTCGTTGTTTCCCCCTTGCAGTTTTCGACACTGTCCCCGGCCAGCACCATTCGCACCGCCTGGGGATTATGCAGCCGCACCTTGGCCATATACCCCCGGTAACCGGCTTCTTCCAGCGAGTAGACTTTAATCGTAGCATTTTGGCCGAAAGTTTGCCCGACAGGATCCCCCAACAGATTCGCCAGCACGATATCAAGCACATCACTGGAGGCTTTCCTCTGCTCAAGGGACTCAACCAGCAAACCCTCCAGGTGCTCATGCTGCTGCTGATAAGCCCGCAGCTCATCCTCAGCATTTTTACGGATCAGGGTAGCCAGCTTGTACGTCGTCTCTGCCGTCGCCTTCACTGCCAGGACCGAATCCTGCAGCTCAAACAGTTGACTCGAGATTTTGCCGGCCTCATCCTGAAAGACATCCTTTTTAAGAACCATGGACTCCATTTCAGCAAAAGTAAAAGGCTGCAACTGCGCATAAGCGATCCCCAACCCGATAAATGGAGCCAGCACAAGGACAACAAAGACAAATATTTTATAGCCCAGGTTATAACGCAAGAACAGCTTCCTCCAATTTCCGTAATTGTTCTCTTAAAGCAGCCAACTGCTTATCCAGCTCTGCCATCCGTTCCTGCAGGCTCTGGCGCGTGGCATCCGTTCCCGTCAGCGATTCACCCGCCAACTCCAGTTCCTCGTAAATCGCATTCATTTCGCTGCGAACCTGCTGAATCTCCTCCTTGTAACTCTCCAGTTCATCTTTAAACAACTGCATCGTTTCCTTAATTTCATTTTCGATGCGCCGGTTTTCCAGCATCAACTCGTTAATCTGGTTGGAAACATGCTGCTCCGTCCTATGCAGGTATTCCCGCGCCAAAAAAAAGCCTCCGCAAACAAGCCCGGCCCCAACTAACACAACAAGCAGAATAGAGATGGCCGTTTTTTGCCTCTCCTCCTGCACCCTCTTCCGCGCTTTACTGCCTGATTGCTGCTTAGATGATTGGGAACGCGCACTATAAAGCATGTCCTGTTCATTCATAAAAAACACCGGCAAGGAACTTCCGTTCTGTATTTGAGAAACAAAATACGCCCTGCCTTCCTCCCCTCGTATTGGATGTAAAAAAGTTTTAATCACAAAATTCGCCCATAAATGCCACATTTCTAAATTACAGCTACTGTCTCTATTTCTAATTATAACACAACATGTCATTAAATTCTTTGGTTGTTTTTTCCAGCAACGACAGGATCCGGCAGATTAAGCATGTTTTTTTGTGTTTACAAAAGGAATTGCCATCTACTTAATAGAATTAACGTACCGTTATAATTATAATTTCACGGTATTAAGCGATATCCACCATAAAGCACCTTTAAAATTTCAGCGGGGAGGAGTGCCATGTCCAGGAGTAAAAGATACGGCAGAACATGGTGGGGCAATGCCTGGGTAGAAGCCCTGGAACGGATCGATTATAATACTAACAGGCTTCCCCGGGGGAGAACCTATGCAAATACAGGACGGGTCAGCGCCATTAACCTGGACGAAAACGGCCGGATTAGTGCAAAGGTACAGGGAAGGCGTTCCAAACCCTATAAAGTGGAGATAAAGTTATCGCCTTTTACCGCCGCCCAGAAAAAAACGATTAACTCCCTTATCGCCCGGGACCCGTCGCTGGCCGCAGAGCTGTCTCTGGGTAGACTGCCGCAAACAGTACTGGGCATTATGGAAAAGCATAATATAAACCTGCTACCGAAATCATGGGATGAAATATCCGCGAGCTGCTCCTGCCCTGACTGGGCCAACCCATGTAAGCATCTGGCAGCAGTTTATTACATTATAGCCGGCGAGATCGATAAAGACCCGTTTATGCTGTTTAAATTGCGTAACCTGGAAACGGAAAAACTTCTCCAGGCCGCCGGTTTTTTCTCTCCGGAGATAACGAAAAACAACGAGAACCCTTTGTTCAACTATTCCCAGGCCACTGCGCTTCCTTTTGTACCATACGCTGATGTAAAAGTTGAGGAAAAACACCCGCAGATCTGGCAGTCGGGGGACAGGCCTGAATTTCCCGTCTACCTGAGCAGCCTGGCCGCAAAACGGGAAAGTAAAGCCATCTTTGCACTGCTAGGTGAAGCCCCTCTTTTTTACCCGGAAGGCAATTTCAAAACACTGCTGTTAAAGGCGTACCAAAATATTTCCGGCGCTGTGGACAAGCAAGGTCTTTTAGAAAACGGGTTTACTTTAAAAGATACGGAATTTATACTTCTCTACCCGTCGCCTAAAAAGCCCAATACACCATCGTTTTTTGTCAGTCTTCCGGATACTGTCCAGCCGGATGCCGTAAACCGGTTCCTGGTTCAAGGTGAAATGAAAACCCAGTCAGTTCCCTTCTGGAACGGTAAACAAATCGTTTTGAAAAGGAAAAAGGGTATAATTCTTCCTGCGGAAATGGTTCTGGACCTGTTCCTTTCACTCCCTCTGGAACTTCCTGCAAGTCAAAGCTCCCCTTGGGCTAATTTTTTATGCGCAGCAGCAGCCCTGGCCCAAGCTCTGGCCAAGTCAGCCTCCTTTGTTCCGGAAATCAGGATGGTGGAAACAACCTCAGCCAAATCCCCCGGAAGTTTCCATATTGTCTATAAACCCTTATTTCGCTCGGCAGAGGCGACAGAGAAACTGGAGGAAGCAGCCGTATACCTGGCCTCACTTATGCCTCCGGGCTTTATTTACCATCCCCAAAAACGGGCTGTCCTGACAGGGACTGAAGCATTACTGGAGTTTTTAACCATTTTTCTTACCCACATTGTCCACCGTTTTGCCGACATTGATCTTCCCGATAAAATCTGCGCCGCCTTTTTCCGCGGTGAAATATACCACCCCGAGCGCTTTGAAGAACAGCAGACGGCCAAGGCTATTTCCGACTGGTTCGGTTGGCTCAACCTCCAGCCGCTTAGTGCTTCGCCCGTTATTCAAATCAGCCTGCCCCCGCCCGGCAAGGAAAAATTCAGGCTAAAAGTTTATGTGGAGAATAAAAAGGATCCCCTCTCCCCCCCGCTGCCGCTGGCACGGGTCTTCTCCAACCAGGAAACCCTTTTTTCACGACCCATTCAGGAAGTGCGCGGGGAAGTGGCGCGTCAGATGACCATTGCCGGAGAATATATTCCCATTCTAATAAAATTGTTACGCCATAAAGGGACAAAACAGGCGGTACTTGATTCTTCTACCGTAGTCAAAATCCTTACCGAGGGACAGCAGATATGCTCCTTATTGGGAATCCGGGTCATTATACCCAAAGCATTAAAGCAAATAACCCAGCCAACAGTGTCTATCGCCGCCCATACCCGGCAAGACCCGGGGAAAAAGATTTCTTATCTTAATCTGGAGGAAATACTCAGTTTCTCCTGGCAAATATCCCTGGGAGATACTACTGTAACCAGGGAAGAATTTATGCAACTGGCTCAAGCGGCAGAAGGGATAGTCAAGTTCAAGGAGCATTACCTCATGCTGGAGCCTGAAGCGGTGAAAAAAATCCTGGAGACTCTGGATGCTCCCCTGCCCAGGCTTTCCTCTGTGGAAATGCTTCGGGCAGCGATTACGGGGGAAGCCGCCGGTATCACCTTTCACCCCGACAAAATACTGAAGAAACTGATTCAGGATTTGGGCCGTGAGGAAGAAGTGCAGCCGCCGGCCTCCCTTAGAGCAGCGCTGCGTCCCTACCAGTTGAGAGGCTTTCGCTGGCTGTATGCAAATACAGTCAGGGGACTTGGTTCCTGCCTGGCCGATGACATGGGGCTGGGGAAAACGGTACAGGTCCTGGCTCTCCTCCTGAAGCTCAAGGAAGAAGGCCGGCTGGAAAAAACTGCTCTGGTGGTCTGCCCGACCACCCTTATCGGTAACTGGGTCAAAGAATGTGAAAAATTTGTCCCCTCCCTCAAAATGGAGGTTTATCATGGAAGCAGCCGCCGGCTGTCCGTAAAAGGTGCGGACGTGATAATAACATCGTACGGGGTCTTACGCCGTGACATAGATAAGTTTAAGCGAAAAAAATGGGCGCTGATAATTATTGACGAAGCCCAGAACATCAAAAACCCCGAAACGGATCAAACAAAGGCCGTGAAATCGCTCACCGCCGGAAGCTATATTGCCATGACCGGGACACCCGTAGAAAACCGGCTCACAGAGCTTTGGAGCATTTTTGACTTCACCAACCGTGGCTACCTGGGCAAGCGGCAGGATTTTATCAATAATTTTGCCGTACCCATAGAAAGATTCAGGGACGAGGAAAAGATACAAAAGCTGAGAGCGGCTACAGCCCCCTTTTTAATGAGGCGGCTTAAAAGCGACAAGGCAATTATCAAAGATCTCCCTGATAAGACCATAAAGAACGAATACTGCTATTTAAGCAAAGAACAGGCGGCCCTCTATCAACAGGTGACAGAGTCAATGATGCAGGAAATCGAGCAGGGCGAAGGAATCGCGCGGAAAGGGCTGATCTTTAAACTGATGACCGCCCTGAAACAAATCTGTAATCACCCCGTTCACTATACGAAAAAAGGTAAAGCCCAGAGGTCTCATTCCGGGAAAGCGGAAAAGACCCTTTCCCTACTGGAAAACATTGTGGCAGGCGGCGAAAAGGCCCTTCTCTTTACCCAGTACAAAGAAATGGGAGAACTGCTGATAGAACTCATCAAGGAGGAAATACATGTAGAGCCCCTCTTTTTCCATGGAGGCCTCTCCCGGAAAAAGCGTGATGAAATGGTGGAGAATTTCCAAAACAATGGCAACGCTTCTCCTGTAATGATTATTTCTCTCAAAGCGGGGGGCACCGGGCTGAACCTGACGGCTGCAACGAACGTCATTCACTACGACCTTTGGTGGAACCCGGCCGTTGAAGAACAGGCCACCGACCGTACATACAGGATCG
>JAKORA010000370.1 GCA_029778075.1 Bacillota bacterium
AACAAGGCGGTTACCGTCTTCATCAAATTGGCCGCTGTTTGATAAATATTCATCCGTGTCCTGAGCAAAGTCATCTTTATATAAAAAATCCTTACCCGTATTGTACGGAGGGTCGATGTAAATCATTTTAACTTTTCCAAGGTAAGTTTCCTGCAGCAGCTTGAGTGCTTCCAGATTGTCGCCTTCAATATACAGATTCTCAGTCTTGTCGAAATCCACGCTTTCCTCGCGGCAGGGGCGCAGGGTTTTGGCAATGGGGGCATTGGCCAGGAGGATGGACTTTTTCTTGTCCGGCCAGGTGAACTGGTAGCGCTCCTCCGGGCCTTCCACAATAATATTTGACAGCTCCTGCCGCAGCACGTCGAAATCAATGGCGTGCTCGATGATGGGCGTACCGTCTTCATGGTAGCCTTTGATGACCTCGGTCAAAGTATTGGGAAAGAGTTCCGCAATCTTTTTAATATTCTCATCCACTTTGTTTACAGAGTGCATTTTCAGCTTGTCCATGTTCATTCTCCTTTTTCTTCGGCTAATTTTTTCTTCAAACCCTGGAGGCGGGTAAACAGTTCAAAGCGTTTTTTCGGCTGCTTTTCGCTGCGGGATAAGCGTTCCAGTTTGTCAATTTCTTTTTGCAGTTTCAGGATGGTATCCTGCTTCTTTAATTTTTCATCAACAGTAAGGCTATCGCAGGAGGGAAAGGTATTTTCCCGCAGGGCAATCTGCTCAATGAACCCTTCCCATATGCTGTCCAGATTCAGTCCTCTGGCTTCCAGCTTAAGGTCTGTAAGCGGTGTCCAGTCTGTTTTGTAAAGCTTGCCGTAATAAAGCGCAAGCTGTCCCTGTTCCTGAAACTTGAGCAAAAAAAGCAGCTTGTGAGCGTTCTGCCGGGCTATGTTTTCCACCAGCCGGTAGTCCGGCTCCTGCTTTTTCAGTTCAATGGAGAGTACAAGAATTTCAGAAGTCTCTCCGCTCTTTTCGAGATTTAAAGTATCCGGCGACAGCTTGTACTCTATACTTATGCGTTTTATATCGGATACGAATTTCTCTTTGAGTTCGCTGCTTAAATTTAAGTTTTTATAAAATGCCTCCTTGGGCATGTT
>JAKORA010000371.1 GCA_029778075.1 Bacillota bacterium
CAGATATCTGAAATGCCCCGTTATCTCCCACCTCAGAAGGCAATCCTCTTCCCTGGCTATACCGGCATTATGAATAACCAGGGGAATGCCGTCTTTTTTTCTCCGGTCACTGATAATGCCGCAATGGTCACGTCCGTCCGGAAAACGCCAGTAAACAACATCACCCCACTGCCACTCTTCCTGGCAGCCTTCAACCTCCAGCGTCAGTGCCTGGGCAAAACGTTCAAAAAAACAGACCTGGTTGGGAACACGGCGGTGGTCAATATTGGGGTCAGGACTGCTCAACCCCCATTTTTGCGGATACAGGTGAAAGTTTTTTTCCATATCCTCGTGGATCAGCTGCTGCAGGTCTATACCGGCATTGCGGAAGGCACGTATAACAACGTCGGTGCAGGCCCCCCGGTCGGGTGAAACATCTCCGCCCGGGTAGCTGATCACTTCGTAGGAAGCATCATAGGCGGTTCTGTTTTTGACCTCCCGGCGGGCCCCCAGCAGAATAAGATCCGCTGCTGTCAGCTCCTCTTCCGGAATTTGTTCCACCGGGGAAGGGGATGCATCCAAATCAGGCGACAAGTTTATTTCTAGATTCAGAGGTATTTCCGGGTGGGAAATTAGCTTGCCGTGCCGCTGCCAGATCTGCCGGGCAAAATCCCTGCAGGCATGAATGGCCAGGAAAGAGCCGGCAGCCGAAAGCAGGATTACAACAATAATTATTGCTTTAAACTTATCCTGTTTCATATTACCCACTTTACGAGCGGAACACGAAGCTCCACCTGCAGATGCTCCATTTTTATTATTATTGGCAACCCGTTACATATCCCACTCTATATATATTGACGTAAACAGTGATAAAACGGTTTGTAAAACATTCTACCCTTTTAGCTGTTTTGCCGGCTTGTCCCTGATACAGCTAAATGTCCCTGAAGCCGCTAAATCAGCGGAACAACGGCTATTATGCCAGCGGCAGGCCCCTTTTCATGTTTTAACGTATGCGGTTTTATTGCGCTCTCCAGGGCGATCCGGTATACTGGAGATGGAGATGCGGGAATACTCGATGGAAATACCGGAACAAAAGGAATTTCACCTTCAGCATAAAGGAGAGCATTAACATGAGAGCAATGCTTTTACGCGGCACGGTCTCCATGAAAGAAAACAGCAACCCGCTGGAGCCGGCCGAGCTTCCGATTCCCGAACCGGAGGGGAACGAAATCCTGGTTAAAATTTCAGCCTGCGGTGTCTGCCATACGGAACTGGATGAGATTGAAGGCCGTACACCGCCCCCCGTTTTTCCTGTTATTCCCGGCCATCAGGTCGTAGGGCGCGTAGTTAAAAACGGCCCCTCCGCCGGCAGGTTCAAACCGGGTGACAGGGTCGGTATCGGCTGGATATATTCCTCCTGCGGTGTCTGCCCATCATGTATCAGCGGGAACGAGAATCTCTGCGAGCACTTCAAGGCTACCGGGCGGGATGCCAACGGCGGCTACGCCGAATACATGGTTGTACGTGAAGATTATGCCCACAAAATCCCTGACATCTTTACCGACACGGAGGCCGCACCGCTTTTATGTGCAGGAAGCATAGGTTACCGCTCCCTGAATTTGGCCAATTTACGGGACGGGCAATCCCTTGGCCTTACCGGGTTCGGGGCTTCCGGTCATCTTGTGCTTAAAATGGTCAAGCACAAATACCCCGCCGCAAAGGTCTTTGTCTTTGCCAGAAATGAAAGGGAAAGGAATTTCGCCCTGGAACTCGGAGCTGTGTGGGCAGGGGATACAGGGGACGAGCCACCCGAAAAATTAAGCTGCATTATTGATACCACCCCCGCCTGGAAACCCGTCGTGGAAGCATTAAAAAACCTGCAAAGCGGAGGTCGTCTTGTCATAAACGCCATCCGCAAAGAGGAGGCAGATAAAGAATACCTTTTAAAGCTCAACTACCAGCAGCATCTCTGGCTGGAAAAAGAGTGCAAATCCGTGGCCAACGTCACGCGAAAGGATATCAGCGAATTTTTATCCCTGGCCGCCGAAATACCGATTAAACCCGAGGTGCAGGAGTTCAGGCTGGAGGAGGCCAACGCGGCGCTGCGCGAGTTGAAAGCCGGGAAAATCCGCGGGGCCAAGGTGCTGGTTATCTGAGACGAGGCATCTTTTAAAGTAATAGCACTGTTACTCCTCCTTGGACCTGCGCAGCCTTTCGAAGAAGGGGTTTACCACCTCCAGATACTCCTGGGCTCCCATAATTTCCTTCGTTATCTGCTGCCAGGTGGCAGATGAGATGCCGCCGCCGGCAGCAAACTCCTCTCCTGCCCTTTTAACGGCGGCAAATTTGTTGTTATAAGTCCCGTGAATAAAACCCAGGGCGCTGGCAGGGACCAGGATCTCCCCTGCATTTTCCCAGAAAAAATTTTGGCAGATAGCAGCAAAATGGCGCCGGATATTGGTGAGGTTGTCCAGCTCTGAAAATCCGCAGGTGGAAATAAGCACAGCCTTTTTCCCTTCCGGAAACAGTACTCGGTGGCGGCAGTGCCCCTGCTCATCTGTAATGATCAGCGGGTCTACCAGGGCAATACACCTGTCCAGCACTGTCTTTAACTGGGCACTGAAGCCGTCGACATAAACTGGGCTGCACAGGATAATAAGCTCCGCCTCTTTTAGCTCCCGGTAGATCTCCTGCATATCATCCCTGTGGTAACATTCTCCCGGTGTTTTAAACCAGCAGGTATTACACCCCCGGCAGTAGTTAATCTTCATTTTATGGGGATAAAAGATACGGCATTGCGACGGTGAAAGCCCCTCCAGAAAAAGCTTTAACAGCCTTTCGCTTAAAGATTTATTGTCGCCCTTGCCGGAGCGGGGCGAACCGCAAATGGCAACCACTCTGTTAGGATATGTCAAAATCCAGACTCCCCTTTCCTTTAATCATTTTGGATAGCGGGAAGTTTATTTAAAAGAAAAGCACCCCATAAAAGTAATTACACAAATATACCAAACATCCTGCCTTGCCGCTATGTTAAAATTATGTTTTTCCCTTCTTGCCGTATAGAGTGGAGGTTGATGGAGCAATCTAGAACTTATGAAATCTGGTTGCAGGATGAAAATTGCACGGGATGTAACCGCTTTAACAGGAAAAACGCCCCTGGTTTATCTTAACAGAATTACCGAAAGCTGCCATGCCGCCATAGCCGCCAAGCTGGAATTTTTAAATCCGGGCGGAAGCGTCAAGGACCGTATCGGGCTCAGTATGATTGAGTCTGCTGAAAGAGAAGGTTTGCTCAATAAAAATACCGTCATTCTGGAAGCCACCAGCGGCAATACCGGCATTGCCCTGGCCATGGTCTGCGCAGCCAAAGGTTACCGCTGCACAATTGTCATGCCTGAAACAATGAGTCTGGAGAAGAGAAAACTGCTACAGGCACTCGGTGCAGAGCTTCTCCTCACACCAAAAGAGCAGGGCGTGGAGGGCGCTGTCAGGAAGGCTGAGGAGCTTGCTTTACAGGACAAAAGCTATTTTCTTACCCGGCAGTTTTCCAGCCAGGCCAACCCTGCTGCCCATTATGAAACCACGGCCATGGAAATATGGAACGACACCGGCGGTGAAATAGATTATCTGGTAGCCGGCGTAGGAACCGGGGGGACTATTACAGGCATTGCAGAGTTTATAAAAAAAAGGAAGCCCCAGTTCAGGGCCATAGCGGTGGAGCCGGCCGAATCGCCGGTGCTCTCCGGGGGGTCTCCTGCACCACACTGCATCCAGGGCATAGGAGACGGCTTTATTCCCAAGGTGCTGAAGACGGCCCTGCTGGATGAAATCATACAGGTGCCGGAGGCCAAGGCCCTGGAGACATCACGCCTGATTATGAACTGATCTTTCGCACCCCTAAAATCAAAAAATTATAATTTAACATTCTCGCGAATTTAGAAAAACAGCATTTTATGAAAAAAAATTATCTAAAATTAGTATAATTTCCATATATTTCCTAGACTTTTGCTTTTACCTGTTATATGATTAAAGAAATAATTTAACAGGTGTAAGCGATGCAAAGCTTAGATATCAGAGAAACAGGCCCAGGACCTATCATTAGCCATATGTGCAAGCAGCTAGAGGTACGGGAAACTATCAACGACGTGGTTTCCTGGGATGAAAAACAGTGTCTTTTAGACCCCGGAACGCATGTTGAAGCCTTGATTATCAACATTTTATGCCAAAGAGATCCACTTTACCGTGTAAAAAATTTTTACCTGGAACAGGATGTAGAGCTTCTCTTCGGTAAGGGAGTAAAGGCCGATTATTTTAATGATGACGCCCTGGGAAGTACCTTGGATAAAATATACGCTGCTAATCCCAAAAAAGTTTTCTCTGCAGTGGCCCTTAAAGCCCAACTTAAAGAAGACATTAACTGCCGCGTTTTGCACGGTGATACCACTGCCCGGCTTATGTACGGCGCTTACGAACAGGATGAAGGACTAAATGTAACCTATGGCTACAACAAAGAACACCGTAAGGATTTAAAACAATTTAAGATAGGGCTGGTGGTAACCGAGGAAGGGTTCCCCGTTTTAGGTGAAACCTTGGACGGCAACCTGGACGACAAGACCTGGAACAAACAGCTTTTGCAGAACCTGCCGGAACATTTCAATTTAGAAGAACTCAAGAAAATCATCTATGTGGCCGACTCTGCCCTTGTTACGGAGGATAATCTAAGGGCCATGGGAGACACGCTGCAGTTTATCTCCCATTTACCGGGCTTTTTTAACCTGGCTTCTGAGCTTACACAGGCAGCTTTTATCAAAGACAGCTGGGAAGAGATCGGAAAGATATCTCCCGGCAAAAAAAGTGCTTCCTACAAGATCCAGGAATTTAAAAAAGAGCTTTATGGCCGGCAGTATCGTTTTCTGGTTGTACATTCCGACCATCTGGATAAACGCAAGCTGCGGGGCCTTGATTCCAGGCTGAAAAAGCAAAGGATTGAACTCGAAAAAGCCGCTACAAAACTGATGAAGTTAGAATTTGCCTGCGAGCCCGATGCAAAAGATGCCCTGCTTCGTTTTCTCAAAGACCATAAAAACGATTTCTATCCTTTAAGCGGCAGTGTTGAAGAAATCCAGGAAAAAGTAAAACGCAAGAACCCGGGCCGGCCAACTAAAGACGAGAAACCGGAATACAACAGTCTTTACAAAGTAAGCCTACAGGTAGGTGAGCTGGATGAAAAGGCTTACGAACAAGAAAAGGAACATTTAAGCTGTTTTGTCCTGATAAGCAATATTTTCCACGGTTACAGTGGCGATGAAATTCTAAGGGAATACAAAAAACAGAGCGTCATCGAAAACCGTTTCAAATTTGTTAAACACCCCCTTTATGTGGGACCTTTATGGCTACGGAAAAATGAAAGATTGGAAGCTATGAGCTATGTAATCTTGATGGCGCTGGCGGTATATATTATTTTACAAAGAAGGGTCCGCCGGGCCTTGAAAGAAGAAGACGAACCCCTGAAGCTTACGGGTGACAAGAAAAGTTTTGAGCCTACCGGTAACAAGATTTTAGAGCTATTCAAGCCGGTGAAGATCGTCTATATCAAAGAAGACAGTACTGTAAAACGCTTTCTGCCGGAGCGATATTGCCTGGAACTCGGCAGAGCACTAAGGATGATCGGTTTTGAGATGGATATTTTCACAAAGCCAAGAGCTCCTTAAAATGGCACCTATTGCCATATGCTGGTAAACAGAAATTATGATTTTTTATGCCAAAGGGTGCGGAAAATGAGTTCTAGACAATTTGTTAAGGAGGTGGAAAGTCTTCTTCAAAAAACTTTGTTAAATATAATCCACGGATAGACTAGATAAAAACATAACTTCGAGGTGTTGAAAAATGAGATACGCAGAGGCGGGGTATTATTTAGAAATTGATTTAGCCACGGGAAATATTGAAAAAGTAGAAAGCGATCCGAGATTAACCGAACTTCATCTTGGGGGTTTGGGTACAAGCGTAAAAATTCACTGGGATCGGGTTCCCCCTGAAACAAAACCATTTGATCCTGAAAACCTTCTGATATTCAGTAACGGCCTTTTAGTTGGCACGCCTGCGTTTAGCGCAAATCGTACTATTGTTACCTTTATTTCTCCCCAATCAGAGTTATTGGCGTATCCAATGATG
>JAKORA010000372.1 GCA_029778075.1 Bacillota bacterium
CTCCTTAAACTCTTGAGTGCCGCCCCTGACCGAAAAACTGAACACATAACCGTTAAAATTCCTTCCCTTCTCCTTACCCTGAAGATAAAAAATATTATCCCCCGTAATAATCCCCATATCAGCAACAACAATAATCCTGCCCGTATCATAATTTCTTCTTACTTCCCCGATAACCGGCCGAAAGGTCTCCTTATCAACCGTATTACCAGGAAACAAATCATAATGAAGAGGTATCCCATCAGCATCCATAGCCAATCCCATCTGCACAATAGGATTCCGACGGTTTTCCTTTGACAACCCGAACTTACGGAACTCATCCCCCTCATCAATCTCAAAATAGAAATTGGTCACATCATAATAGATGGTCTTAGTATTACGCCCATACTTCTCACTGATCTGAGCATTCAAATACCTTTGAAACTCCTTGGCAATCTTCGAAAAATGAGAGAGGGACCGGTAAACATCCGCCAAAGAAAAATGAAAACGCTCAAAATACCGCCCTTTTTCCTCAAAAGCCTTTTTCTTGGAGCCGGGAGAAAGGAGCCTGGAGATAACCAAAAGCATCATGATGGAATTCGTATTGAACTTAAAATTCTCATGCCTGGACTTATTCTTGAAAAACACATCCAAACCCAATTCATGATAAATCTTTAAAATTGCCGCATAGCCAAAATTCTTTCTGTTATCAGTATTAGGAGCAAGTTTTTCCTCCATATTGATGGACAAAGTCAACTTCTTTTGGGCATTTTCCTCTTCAGTCATTTTCCGGGCAAGCTCTTTGAAGTGGGCGATAGGGTCATCGTATATTTTCTCCAGTTCGTCAAGGTAACCAAGGGATTTAACAGTACGGTCAGTGGAAATACCTGTCTCTGGATCCCTGTATTTCTGAGCGATAGAAAGATAAGTCCTCCCCGTGTCTTTTCGATAAGATTTTTTTAGGTACACATTAAGAACCTCCGTCTCTGAGTGTCGATATTTATTTAATTATACCACATTATGCCAAATAATGCCATGGAAAAATGACAAAAATTCATAAAAAATTCCCCCTTAAGGCCTTATGCCGCAAGGGGTTTAGAATTCGCATCTCTAAATCAGGTGTAAAAGAAACGCGATGAGTTTGGTAATTACTAAAAACCTATTAAGTTGTTTTTGGGACATAAGATAATACACCTCGTTATCCATAGTGACATTTTATCAAGATAATTAACAAGATGACATTATCACAAGATAACAACACATGCAAAATGCTTAGCATTGACAGGTGGCCGGAAAAGCAATATAATATATTTTGCGAAGAGCGGAAGTAGCTCAGTGGTAGAGCATCGGCTTCCCAAGCCGAGGGCCGCGGGTTCGAATCCCGTTTTCCGCTCCAATGTCTGTACGGGTTCTGAGTACCGCAGGGGTACCAGAACCTTATTTTGTTATAGAAACAGGAGCGTGTAGTATAGTTTTTTAAACTGTTTTCAGACTAGACGCTATTCTAGAAAATAATTTAGGATAATACATTGCGGTGTATAATCGTGAAGAGGAGTAGCTGGCTAGAAAAAATTCGGGGTTGGCGGAGGAGGAAATATTAATGTTTGACCTGGTGGCGCTCGGTTTGGCTCTTGTGGCAGTATTTATCGTTGTTTCCCGCTGGCACAATATTCTGCTGGCAATGATAGCGGGGATTGTCATCATTAACCTGGCTGCACCCAGTCCACTATCTAATTTTATTGCTGTTTCTGGCACGGTTTTGCGCAGTTTTGCTACCTGGGAGCTTGTGGCTATAGTTATATTAATTACGATATTAAGCGCCGTGCTGGAAAAAACAGGGTTGATGGCAATGATTGTTGACTCGCTGCAACTTCTTTTTCGCAGTACCCACATACTGCTGGCCGTTCTGTCCTGTTTTTTGGGGACATTGGCTTTTCCCGGCGGGGCGGTAATGTCGGCACCCCTGGTAAAACAGCTTGGCAGCCGCTTAAATATGGACCCCGGTAGTATGGCCGGGGCTAATATTTATTTTAGACATACAGTTTACTTTTTTTATCCTTTAAGCACGGTGGTAATTGTGGCGGGCGAACTTAGCGGTATAGGGATTTTACCAATAATCAAGTTTAATATAATACCCATTGCTTTCTCTACGGTCATTGCTGTCCTGTTTATGTGCAAACGCTGGCCCCATCCTGCTGCCGCTACTGCTACGGCAGTAACTGCAGAGAACCCTTGTCAGAATGGCTTATTACAGGGCTTAAAAGGTTTTCTCTATGGCGGCAGCCCTTTTTTTGTTGCCTTAACCCTGGGGATAGTTTTTAAGATTAGCTTTGTGCTAGCTCTGGTCCTGGCAGTTCTGGAGGCTATTGCAGCGGGGGCTTATTTGCAAAAGAATTTTGACTTGCCCCGCTATTTATCTTACGCTTTCAAAGGGGCAAACTGGCGGCTCGGCCTGACGGTGTTTATTATTCTCTTATTTGGCGCATTTGTGCGCAAATCCGAAGGTTTAGTTTATCTAACTGATTATATTTCTGCCAGCAATATTCCCTTAATCGTACTTACGCTAGTTGTACCTGTATTAATCGGCTTTACTGTCGGCCATGCTACGGCAGCTGCGACCATAATTTATCCTCTTTTTGTTACCCTGGTACCTCCGGGTGCAGAAAGTGTGATTTATTTGTCCTTAGTTTATTCAATTATGCTTTATGGTTACATATTATCGCCGCTGCATTTATGCCTGTTAGTTTCTAATGAATACTTTGGAGCGAGCTTCTGGGAGAGCTACCGCCTGCTGGCCCCTTTGCTGACGATTTTTTTAGTTGCGGCTATAGTACAGGCTTTATTACTTTTATAACGGGATGGTAAAATGTGCCGGCCGGGTAGGAAATAGTTCCCTGGTTTAACGCCTTAATTGCGGGCATATCTTTTAAGCGGGGGCGGAGCTATGGAAAAGTGGCTTTTTAGCTGGCAGCCCGGCAAGGGAGTGCTCGGCATAATATTACTGCTTGTAGCTGCCTGGCTGGGCTGGAGCTGGTATTGCAGTTATCGAGAACAGCAAACGCTGCCAACGGTATCCTGGGGGCTGGCCAACCAGACGATAGTTGTCGATCCCGGCCACGGCGGCATTGACCAGGGCGCTGTGGGTCCTGCCGGTACAGTGGAAGCTCGGGTCAATCTGGCCATCAGCAAGCATTTAGCCCGGCTATTGAGCCAGAGCAGCGCTAAAGTTTTCCTGACCCGGGAAGATGACAGCGTTTTTGAAGGGGATTCTGGTGACGATTTGCTGGAACGGGTTAAGCTGGCTGAGAAAGTTGAAGCTGACCTTTTTATATCGATCCACTGCAATGCTTTTGACAGCCGGGAACGGGGCGCCCAGGTTTTTTACGATCCCGCCTCAAGCGAAGGGAAAAGGCTGGCTGAATCTATTCAGGCGGAAATCAAGCGCAGGTTAGC
>JAKORA010000373.1 GCA_029778075.1 Bacillota bacterium
GAACCGGTGACCTTATCCTTACCAAGGATACGCTCTGACCTACTGAGCTACGTGAGCAAACAGACCGGAGGTATACTCCATCAATGGCTTTTTTCTGGTAATATATATATAAAATTATATATATAAAATCGTTGTGATTTAACTTTTCTGGTTGCGGGGGCAGGATTTGAACCTGCGACCTCCGGGTTATGAGCCCGACGAGCTACCTGACTGCTCCACCCCGCGTTAATAACACCTTAAACATTCAAACTCGCAGTAATCAGATCTGATAATCTTCTCTGATATGATAATCTTCCTCTATCAGATTATTTTAACCTTAAACCGCTATTTTTATTTTATCGGCGCCCGCTTAATTCCCCACGGACAAGAGTAATTTTAGCACCAATCATAATGTTTGTCAAGAGAATCCGGGTGAATTGACATAGAATCCCGACAAATCTGAATCCGTGTGAATCCTGCAGTTATTCGACGCGATATAATTGACATGTTTCTTTTTTGCCAGATCTAATATTCTTTGCTATAATGACCATAACATTATTTGATGTGGTTATCCGAACATTAACATAAATAAGCCAATAAAGCAAGATAATTGTCTACAGAGAGGAGAGCCAAGCATAATGCTGGGATACCTGGATGAGCTTCAGGAGCGCTTTTTTACCTGGTGCGATAAGGTTGTGCAAGACTACATTGACCGTGAGAAAGCCGAGCTTAAACAGTGGTGGCCGCGCAAGAATCCGGACGGCAGTTATGAGTTGGTTTTCAAACTGGGAGCCCTCGATAAAGGCTTATCCACACGCAGTGTACTTATACCGGAGGAGTTTCACGAACTTCTTGAGCGTGAGTATTTCATCGATCACCCACCGGACAAAGAGGAGCCAACAGCGGGCGTTTGAATTTAGATCCCCGCTCCTGGCTTTATCAACGAAGCAGCTCCGGGGGAAGCATCGGTGCCCCGGGACACTTCTGAAAGAAGCTTTTCCCGGGGCACTTTCTAATGTTGCTCTTCAATAACCTTATGTTATCCTTGCCTTTAATCCTCCGTACTGTTGACAAATGCTTTTGGGAATTAAATTTACTGAATATCATGGCAGCCAAAGCCTCTGCTCACGTGCTTAAAGTTGGCTTTTCCTATTTTTTCCAAGAACAACTCCAGGCGCGAAATTTTTTTTCTGTGGCGATTTTCTTTTTGAAAGCGCTTGTAACATGTTTCGGAACAGAAATAATGAATTTGGCAATCCAAGGCTCTGGCCAGCTTATCCGTATGTGGATACAACTCTTCTCCGCAAAGCACCTCCCTTTTTACAGCAGTTTCCGGAAAGAAGACCCTTTTACAAACCGGACAAACTACTTCATGGCTGGTTAGTTCTAGCATGTTTCCATCTCCTTTGTTTTTTATTTTCTGCAGTTTGTTATCAAAATAACAAATGCAGAATTTTTAGATAATTTAATGATAGGTTAATTCTACCACGAGGAGGGAAACATGTCAAGCCATTATTAAAAGATAATTATTTCACATTAAAAATACTTTTTTCACAAGCTTACTTATTAACAAGTTCATTTTTTAACAAAGTAATCAAGAAAAATTACTTTTTCTTCGGACCTGTATCCGGAAACGCCAACCTCCAGCTTTTCCTTAAAAAGCGGGCCGTTAACAACCAGGGTGTGATATTCTCCCGCTTCCCCGCAGGGGGACAAACCCCTGCTTTTTACCTCCTGAATAAAGTCAACATCCAGAAGCCGCCCCAGCCATTTGCCTTCCAGGAGATCTTTCCGCAGCGCCACAATCAGTAACTCCGCCTTGAGCGCCAGCAGCTCCGACAGGATATCTTCCTCCTGCAGTCCCCATAAGGGCAGGTAACAATTAACAGCAGCCCTGGCACATGCCTTTTCAACCCAGTGGCGGTGCTCCGCAATATTAATGTCCCCGAAAACTCCTCCCGTAAAGCCCTTTTGCTTTAGCTCACAGGAAACCCTGTGGAAACTTTCCTCATAGCTATCCCAGGTAACCGGTTCCAATATCTGGGGGAGATTAAGGGCACGGGCCTGGCTGGACAGGAGCTCCACGGGCAAATTGTGCGACATACTGCAGCTGTCCTTATTATTGATAAAAGTTAGCAGGCATCCCGGCTGCAGACCTGCTTCCCGGGCTTTTAGCAAAGCCAAATAAGCGTCCTTTCCCCCGCTCCAGGAAACAAATACTTTTTCGCCTGCGCTCATGATGTTTCACTTCCCCTTAGGTGTTTTTTCGTCTCCCGGAGGCGCAGCACACAACTAGAAGGTCTCCGGGCTGGAATATGATTTGCAAAGAGCGTTTCACTGCTTCCTATAACCTATTGGATAAAGATCTTTACAGATCGCCAGCAGGTCATCAACACTTTTTGTAACCAGCGCCCCTTTTTCTTTGATCCTTTCATAAACTTCGACGGCTTTTCCCCCGCAGTAATCGCGCCCGGCAAAAGGCTTTTCCTCCAGTATTACTACTGTAAACCGGTGGGATATTACCTCCTCCACCGCCTGGAGGTTGCGCAAATTCCCCGGGCCAAAGGGAATCGGTGGGACTACGACAGCCCGGGCTTTTTCTATCATTGCCAGGTGCTGCCTGTGAAAATGATCGCTTACAGGAGAAAAAGGCGGCAGGGTAATAACCGGAAGATGGTAACAGGAGGCAAAGCGGTAACTGCTGTCCTCCCGTGTCACCGGCCCCACAGAAAGCTGAAAACCTGCTTCCCAAAGGGCCGATAAAACAGGAACCGCCTCCTCCCCTCCGCCGATAACGTGTATTCTCGTCCCGGAAGAGCTTTCCTGTTTTCCCTCCGGCATATCCCGCTTCAGCACGGTGACAGTGAGTTTGCCGTGCAGGGGGTTACGCTGGATAACGGCGTGCGTCCCATATGCCCTGTAGATGTTCTCTGCTGTCAATACCTCCTCCGGTTTCCCGAAGGATAAGATTTTTTTCTCGGCAAGTAAAATAAAAGTATCAAAAAACTGTAAAGCCAGGTTTAGATCGTGGATGGCGGCTATAATGGTCGTCCCCTTAGCCCGGTTAAGCCTGCGGGCAAGCTCCAGAAACTCCATCTGGAAATTTATATCGAGGTTTGCCGTGGGTTCGTCCAACAGCAGGAGTTCCGGCTCCTGGGCCAGGGCGCGGGCGATTATAACCCGCTGGCGCTCGCCGCCGCTTAAATCGGTAACCGCTTTCCCCGCCAGACCGGCAATTCCGACAGCTTCCATGGCTCTTCGTATTATTTCCCTGTCCCGGGATGTTTCCTTTTGAAAGCGCTTCAGGTAAGGATACCGCCCCATAGCCACGATCTCTTCCACCGAAAAATCAAAATCAACGGCGGTATCCTGGGGAACAACGGAAATAAGTTTGGCGGTATCCGGCAGGGGTATTTTATGCAGCTCCCGGCTGTCCAGATACACCGTCCCCCGGGCCGGCTTTAACAGGCGGCCGATACAGCGCAGTAGAGAAGATTTGCCCGCCCCGTTGGGGCCGATCAGCGCCACAAAATCCCTGGCCTTAATGGAAAAATCCAGGCCGTCAAGTGCTGTAAAAGAATCGTATTCAACAGACAGATCGTGCACATGGAGTGTAATCCCCAGAGCAACCACCCCCTAAACCCCGGAAAAATACCTCATCTTTTTTCTCCTGCGCAGCAAATAAAGGAAGAAAGGCGCACCTAAAAGGGCTGTAATGATGCCCACAGGAAGTTCCGACGGAGCAATAATGGTACGCGAAAGGGTATCGGCTCCGGTCAGCAAAATAGCTCCGGTCAAAACTGAAGCCGGCAGCAAAAAACGGTGATCAGGGCCGGCTACAAGCCGTATGATGTGAGGGACCACCAGACCGACAAAACCGATGATCCCCGAAGTGGAAACTGCCGCCGAGACGAGCAACGACGCCGCTATGAGAAAAATAATCTTTACTTTCTCGGCATTAATCCCCAGGTACACGGCCGTATCCTCTCCCAGCAGCAGGACGTTCAATTCCCTGGCAAAAAAATATATAATGCCAAAGCCGATGAGGACATAGGGAAGCATGACCCGGACATAGCTCCAGCGCGCACCTCCCAGCCCCCCCATCATCCAGAAAACAATCTGGTGGAGCTGTTCCCCGGCAAAATAGATCAGGAGAGAAACAAATGCGGAAAGAAAAGCATTGACGGCAATCCCGGCCAGAAGAAGCGTCATCACGGGAACCACACCCCCCTGGCGGGACAACTGGTAAACCAGTGCAATAGCGGCCAGGCCTCCGGCGAAGGCCGTCAGCGGAACGGCCCCAAAGCCGGCCCAACCCAGGGATAGTCCGCATACAATGGCCAGAGCTGCGCCCAGGGACGCTCCGGAGGATACCCCGATGATATAAGGATCCGCAAGAGGGTTGCGGAAAAGCGCCTGAAATGTAGCGCCGGCCACCGAAAGAGCGGCGCCGACCATTGCTGCCAGAAAAACCCTGGGAAGGCGAATGTTCAGCACGATATCCCTGGTCGTTCCGCTTATGGTTTCGGCAGGTGGAAAACCGGCAATCCGCTCCATAATAATATAAACGATTTCTCTTTTATCCAGCGAAACCGCCCCATAACTGCTGGAATAAACAAGGGAAAGGACCAGCAGAAATAACAGCATCAGCAGACAGGCTTTTTTTTGCCGGCTGGTATGAATGAAGGTACGGTTAGCCGAAGAAACACTTTTTCCCTTTTCTTGCCGCATCGACGATCATCACCTGGATCCTGTTAATTTTCCAACGCCGGATAAAACAATCCGGCCAGCTCTTCGACAACTTCACCAATTCGGGGCCCGGGGCGTGAGACTTTATCGGGGTCTATGCCATAAATGCGCCCTTCAGCCACGGCGGCAACGGATCCCCAGCCCGGGCGGCCTTGAATCTCTTTAGTCAGAAATCCCTCTGTCCCGTGGTAATTGGGGTGAACTATTACTTCCGGGTTTCGATCCACGACCGCCTCGCTGCTGACTAAAGGATATGGCTCCTTTACATCGGCAAAGATGTTTTTCCCGCCTGCCGCCTCGACAAGTTCATGAATCACGGAGGTGGAGCCAATACTCATCAGGGGATCGGCATATACCTCGTAGTAAACCCTTACCCGCTCGTTTTCCGGCACCCCGGACAGCTTTTCCCTGACCGCATCCATCCTTGATTTTATCTCCGACACAAGCCGGCGTGCCCTTTCTTCTTCACCGGCAGCCAAACCCAGCAGCTCAATGGAACGATATACATCATCCACAGAAGTAGGCTCCAGGATCAGCACAGGTATGCCCAACTCTTCCAGCCGGAAAAGCGATTCCTCGTGTAAAGGTACCGCGACGACAAGATCCGGTTGTAAAGCTACCGCCTTTTCAATGCTCGGTTCGGAAAAACTACCAGCCTTGGGCTTCTCCAGAGCTTCCGGGGGGTAGTTGCAGTACTCCGTTACCCCCACAATACGTTCCGAAAGACCCAGGGCAAAAAGCGTCTCGGTGAGACCCGGCGCCAAAGAAATAATCCTCTGCGGTTTCCGGGAAATGCGGAGCTGCCGTCCCAGATCGTCTTCCAAAACAATTTCAAACTGCTCCTGTTCCCGGTTCTGCCCCTCGCTGCCCCCGCTGTCCTTAACCCGGGCACATCCGAAAAGCAGAGCCGTCATGGCTACGGCAATGATGAAGCATAAAAGAATCAGCTTTCTAGGCATAGATTTTCCCCCATCTTTCTATTAAAAAATAAAAGCCACGGAGAAGAAACGCGTGGCTGTTGGCATACACATCCCCTCTCCCTCGAAGGGGTCTGCTGCATTTACAGCAACAGGCAGGTCTCCTGGCTTACAGATCATTGCCTTCCTCCGTCTTCCCGGTTTTAGACCAGTGACACTTTGGAGGAAGCTACCTGTTACAGTGGCGGGACCGCACCGGATTTTCACCGGTTTCCCTTTTAAGCCTCCCGGCACCTGCTGCCGGACATCATTCAATTGTAAAGGAGTATAATTTATCTTATCCTCTATAAATATAACACATAACAAAGTGTATTTCCACAAATTTTTTTCGGCCGGTATTTTCCTCAGTGGCCTGGGCGGTTATCCTGGCATTTCCATTTATGATATAATATGAAAATGGGGCGGCGCTTTGCTGTGGGCGGGGCTCCGAGTTCCGCTCGTAAAGTTCTACGGCTTGCTTAGGCCTCCGACGACCTACCCGGCCAATTCGCATTAGTAGGGGTGGCGAAGGTTGGTGCTCGCTTTAGGGTTCGCTTGAGGCAGGTTTTACAGCTCAGCTCGGGCTCTCGATTGGCCTTCCCGGCAGAGCTCACTTCCATGTTCGCGCTGCCGGCGGCGGACGTCCATGTCCGCCGGGCCATCTCTAGCCCTCGCTTCGCTGAACCTGCATGCTCAAGCTGCACATTTCGCTCGCCCCAACCTTACGCCACCCCTGTGAGAACCGGGCGGGAACTATTGTCAATTTTCATCCATAGTCAGAGGCCGGCTGCCGGCGTCCGTGCCGGCAGGGTCGTCTCCGGCCTTCGCTTCGCCGTGAACTTTTTGACTTCGCACCACAAGTCGCTCTCGCCCACAGCAAAGCGCTGCCTCCATAAAACGGTAGCGGGGGCTAAACGAGAAAACCAATAAGCTATGACGACGTCTGTGTCCGCGTGGGCATCTCAAGACCTCGCTTCGCATAAAGCTGGGGGAGAAAAATGTTTCTTGCCGATTTTCATATCCATTCCAAATACTCCAGGGCTACGAGCCGGGAATGTGTCCCTGAAATGCTTGCTTTCTGGGCGCGGCGTAAAGGGATCGGTGTTGTCGGGACGGGAGACTTCACTCATCCGGGCTGGCGCCGGGAATTAAAGGAGAAGCTTATTCCTTCAGAGGAAGGTCTTTATGTCCTCAGAGAGGATCTGCAAAAAGAAGATCAGGTCGCCGGGGCAAATTTCCAACCCCGGTTCATTGTCTCAGGCGAGATCAGCTCAATCTATAAAAAGAACGGAAGGGTCAGAAAGGTCCACAACCTGATACTCCTCCCCGGACTGGAAGAAGCCGAAGTAATAGCGCACCGGCTGGAGGCCATCGGCAATCTGCACTCTGACGGCAGGCCGATACTGGGACTGGACAGCAGGGATCTTCTGGAAATAGTGCTCGACACCTGCCCGGAAGCAGTATTTATTCCTGCACATATCTGGACCCCGCATTTTTCACTGTTCGGCGCCTATTCCGGTTTCGACGATATCACTGAGTGCTTCGAGGATCTTACAGACTATATATATGCCGTGGAAACAGGCCTCTCCTCAGATCCCCCCATGAATTGGCGCCTCTCGGCGCTGGATGGTTTCACCCTTGTTTCCAACTCCGATGCACATTCGCCGACAAACCTTGGGAGGGAAGCGAACATTTTCGCTACCGACCTTTCGTACAGCTGTATATCCAGGGCACTGCAAAACCGTACTACCCACGAGTTTCGCGGCACAATTGAGTTTTTCCCGGAAGAAGGCAAATACCACTATGACGGACACAGAGCCTGCAAAATATGCTGGAAACCTTCGGAGACCAATGCCGCGGAAGGCAAATGCCCTGTCTGCGGCGGCCGGATTACAGTGGGAGTGCTTCACCGGGTGGAAGTGCTTGCCGACAGGGAAGAGGGCTTTGTCCCACCGTCGGCGAAACACTTTGAGAGCCTGATCCCCCTTCATGAAGTGATTGCCTCCTCCACCGGCTTTTCTGTCTCCAGCAAAAAGGTAAAGGAAAAATATGAGGATCTGCTGCGGAACCTGGGAACGGAGTTTTTCATCTTACGAGAGGCGGTGCTCAGCGACATAGAACTGGCAGCAGGGCCATACATTGCTGAAGGGATCCGCAGGCTGAGGTGCGGCCAGGTCGAGGTACAGCCGGGATTCGACGGAGAATATGGCAAAATTAAAATAATGGATAAGCATGAAATCGAAAGGTTCTCAGGGCAGTTATGTCTTGGCGTTAAGCAGGATTTTCAGGAGAGACCCGAAGAAAAGTATGACGCCGATAATAAAAAAAGAACAGCGGGAAGACAGTTGCTGCCTGAGACTTCTAAAAAAGCAAATATGCCCCCTAAAAAAGCTGAAAAAGTGCCTATTCCGGAGACTACCCCCCCGCCGGGCGAAAACAGCACCCATGTAACTGCTTCATCCCCTCCCTCCAGCGCTCCCTATGGGCTGAACGAGGAGCAGTGGGCAGCCGTCTCGTGTTCCAACCCGGCAGTTGCCGTAATTGCAGGTCCCGGGACCGGAAAAACCAAAACATTGATATCAAGGATCGCCTACCTGGTGGAGGAGTGTGCTGTCAGCCCCTCACGGATAACCGCTGTTACTTTTACCAATAAGGCCGCCGGTGAGATGCGCCTCCGCTTAACAAAGCACTTCGGGGACAAACATACGGCAGGATCGGTAAATATAGGGACATTCCACTCTATCTGCCTGGGAATTTTATCCGGATGGAAAGGCCGGGAAAACATCACCATTATCGATGAGTATCATGCGCTGACCATTATTAAAGAACTTTTAAAAGAACTAAAACTAAAAATTCCTCCACAGGATGCGCTACGGGAAATATCGCTGCTGAAAAACAACATCCAGCAGTGGGCAGGCAGCGAAAAGGGAGAACCACCTCTCCCCGACCTCCAAAAGATGACGCCCCGGGATGCCCGTTCCGTTAGTAAAGGAGCAAAGAGCGCCTCCTTTGATCGACTATACGCAGCATACTGCTCACAGCTCGAACGCTACGGCCTGATGGACTATGACGATATCCTTCTCGCCGTCCTGCACGGGTTCAGGTGCAGAGAGGGGGAAGAAACGGCACAAGAGGGCATAAGCGACTCATTCTTTCACCTGCTGGTGGATGAGTTTCAAGATATAAACACGGTTCAATACCACTTGATCAAGGAATGGAGCAAGAAGAGCGAGAGCATATTTATCATTGGCGATCCCGACCAATCGATTTATGGCTTCAGGGGCTCGGATTTCCGCTTTTTTGAAAGATTTCTAAATGACTTCCCCGGCCTCCGGCTTATCCGGCTGACGCAGCATTACCGCTCCACACCGGAAATAATCAATTGCGCCCAGACTGTGCTTTCCACCAAAAAGGCCGGGAACCTTGCCTATGCCCTGGAGACTAAAAGGGAACGGGGGGCCAAAGTACGTCTTATAACGACAGAGGACGAGCTTTCAGAGGCGGTGTTTGTGGCCAAGGAAATAAACCGTATGGTTGGCGGGATCGATATGCTTGATACGCAGACACTGTCAGCACCCCGTAAAAGCAAGGCAACGGCAAAACATCCCAGAGGCTTTTCCGAAATCGCCGTCTTATACCGTACCAACCGCCAGGCGGAAATTCTGGAACAGTGTCTCTCCAAAGAGGGCATCCAGTATGTCGTCGTGGGAAGGGACGATTTCCTGGCCGAGCAGCCAGTCCGAGAAACCATTGCCTTTCTCCGGTTTTTGCTCAACCCCGGTGACCTGGCTTCCCTGCTAGTATGCCTGCAGAACGGGGGGATCTTTACGGCAGAGCAGCAGCAGAAAGTCCTGGAGAGCTATGCTGCATCTAACAAAAGCCTTTCATCCCTCATCAGGATCATGGAGGTCGCCGGACTGCCGCCGCAAAAAGAGGATAAGCTCCAGGAATTCATCGCCATGCTGCAGAAATATGAACCCATGGTTAAACAAAAAAGGCCCGGTGAGATTATCGCCTCCTTGATCAATGACAACGGCCTGTCAGGTATGAGGTGTATGGAGCTGCTTCTAGATACCTCAGTTATGTATGAGGATACGGTTTCTTTTATACATAACCTTCTCCTGGGTCAGGAAAGCGATATTGTCCGCAGCGGCAACAGGAAGTATTCCTCTGATGCGGTTTCGCTGATGACCATACACTCCGCAAAGGGCCTTGAATTCCCCGTCGTATTTCTCTGCGGTGTAAACGACGGCACGATTCCTCTAAAAAAAGGCCGCTCGGGATTTCATACTGACATTGACGAAGAGAGAAGGCTTTTTTATGTCGGGATCACCAGAGCACAGGACGAACTCATTCTGCTGACCGGCCGTAACCCTTCTCCTTTTATCAACGACATCAGCGGTATACCTGAAGTACAGCTTGAGACAGAGAGCCGTAGCACCTCAAAGCAAAAAGCCCAGTACAAGCAAGTGAGCCTTTTTGAGATATAACTTCAACCTCTGCTACTTTTTCATAGTGATAGAATTTTGCTGGAGCTTAAGCGAAGCGAGCTTGAGATGACCCGACGGACAAGTCTGCCACTATAGCTTATAGTTTTCTCGTTTAGCCCCCGCTGCCGTTCTATGGAAGCAGCGATTTGCTGTGGGGCGAGAGCGACTTGTGGAGCGAAGTTTAAAATTCACGGCGAAGCGAAGGCTGGAGGCGACCCTGCCGACATGGACGTCGGCAGCCGGCCTTTGACCATGGATAAAAAAGTTACCAAGTAGGTCGACATTTAGATCCTGTGCGGTTCTCATAGGGGTGGCGCAGGATTGGGGCGAGCGAAATGTGCAGCTTGAGAATGCAGGTTCAGCAAAGCGAGGGATAGAGATGGCCCGGCGGACATGGACGTCCGCTGCCGGCAGCGCGAACATGGAAGTGAGCTCTGCCGGGAAGGCCAATCGAGAGCCCGAGCTGAGCTGTAA
>JAKORA010000374.1 GCA_029778075.1 Bacillota bacterium
CAGGTGTTTAAAACTTCTTCGTTTAGTGGTATTATTAAGGTGACTCATTTCGGACCCTCCAATATGTTTTGGTTTTGTCACTTAAAACATTATCAGAGGTTCTGATTTGAGTCACTTCTTTTTTATCATGTTTGGGCAATTAATTTTACAACTTACCCTATTGCAGATGCTTGAACATGAATACTTGATTGGGAGGTACTCATGGAAAAGCGTGCAATCTACGCATGGGTCTGTTTTGTTTTCTTCATCACCGTCGTTATCGGACTTGCCGGCTCCATGCGGGCCCAGGAAATCCAGGAATACCACAGGGCCGCTCTCTCCTATTATGGGTCCAGCGGACAGGAGGTTATCCAGATCCAGAGGAAACTGAAAAACTGGGGATATTACAACGGCCCGATAGACGGAAAGTACGGCTACCAGACCTACAGGGCCGTCCGTTGGTTCCAGGCCAAAAACGGCCTCAAGGTAGACGGGATCGCCGGCAAGCAAACCCTGGCTGCCATGGGAATCTTTCCAACCTCCAGCACACCTTCCGACAAGAATCTGGATCTTCTGGCCCATCTCATCCACGGGGAAGCGCGAGGGGAGCCCTATGAAGGCATGGTGGCCGTCGGAGCGGTCGTGCTGAACAGGGTCAAGGACAGCCGTTTCCCCAACAGCATTGCGGGTGTCATCTACCAGCCCGGGGCATTTGATGCTGTCGCCGACGGTCAAATCAACCTGGAACCCAGCGCCACGGCGATAAAGGCGGCAAGGGACGCCCTGAACGGATGGGATCCCACCTACGGCTGCATCTATTACTACAACCCGGCAACAGCCACAAGCAAATGGATTTGGAGCCGGCCTATCGTCGTAAAGATCGGCAATCATAATTTTGCAAAATAAAGATGGGCGAAAAATACAGGAAAGGGACGATGATGCCTCAGGATAGAAGCAGATTCAGTCGTCCCTTTGCTTATCCTTAACCGCTTAATCGGGCTATCACTTGCTCCCTTTTCGAAGGGGGCTCTCACCCGTCTCGATGACACGGCTGACAGGTGCATATTCGTCGGTATAAAGCGTTTCCCTGTCGTTCCCGATGATGCGTTCCACCTGCACGGTAAAACCTTCCCGGCCTTCGGAGACAATCCTGGTCTCGCCCTTTTTCAGGTCGGCACTTACCGTGTAAATCTCGGGAGGCTCCACATCATTCTTTTTCAGCGCGACGAGCACGCCGCTGGGGATATTCTCCGGCGAAACCACATAGCAATGGAGCTTATTATCCATTATCTCACACAGGAGCATGAGGAATTGCCCTGTTCCGTTCTCAAGGATCAGATCGCCGTTCTCCCCTTCTATCACCGCTTCCAGGCCGGGATCAGAGTAGGGAACCGGGATTCCGGAAGGTCTTCTGTTTACCGGCGTTATGCCCTTATCGGCATAAAGGCCTGATAGACCGCTGTGGCCGCCCGGTTAATCAGATCCTGCCTGCCTTCCAGGGCCAGGTTTTCCAGGTCCAGCATGCGCGACAACTGGAGACACTCACCCGGTTGCACGAGTTGGCCGGAAAGCCCGTCAAGCAATTCTTCAGCCTGAGTTTTTTGCTTTGTACCTTTTTTACAATTCCTTTGCAAAAATTCTCTTTAGCAAACTTACTTATTTCGAGATAAAAACAATAAAAAAATAATTTTAGCCATTCTTTTTCCTGATATTTACATTTGATAGCTAAAAAAGGGCATACTTACCACACATAAGATTTAAACATATTTTTAAATATTTTAAAAACTGTCTGA
>JAKORA010000375.1 GCA_029778075.1 Bacillota bacterium
AAAGCAGGAAACAGCTTATTATTGTCGAAGATCGAAATTATGTTTTTGTTCGGAATAATGAGGGAGAATGCGTGCAGCAAGGCCGGAGACATTTTTTAGTAAAGACTGTTTTACCCTCTATACGAAAGGCTTAATTGTCTAGGAAAGGACGGAGTAGTATGCCCTCTAACGTTGATGAAAGTAAGAAGATTAAAACTGCTGCATTAACTGCCTGCACTCTGGGCACTTTTTTGGTCTCCTTTATGAGTTCATCTCTCAATGTTGCGCTCCCCTCCATCGGCAATGAGTTTTTATCAGATGCTATATTGCTTGGATGGACTACAACTTCTTATCTTTTGGCTTCGGCAATGTTTCTTGTTCCCCTGGGGAAAATAGCGGATATGTACGGAAGGAAGAAAAATTTAACTTACGGGCTTTTGCTTTTTACGTTTTCCTCTCTCTTTTGCATATTTTCACCGTCGATCGTTTTTTTGATCTGTTGCCGGGCTTTTCAGGGTATCGGGGGCTCTATGGTTATCGTAACAGCTACGGCGATTTTGACATCGATATTTCCTCCGGGAGAGAGAGGAAGGGCCCTGGGGATAAACACTGCCTCGGTTTATCTGGGACTGTCCCTCGGCCCGGTTCTGGGGGGAATATTGACTCAGCATTTCGGCTGGAGAAGTATTTTTTTAGCCGGTATTCCGTTGGCCGCGCTATCTCTCTTTCTCCTTTTCAGGAAAATGAAGGGGGAATGGACTGAAGAAAAAAGAGAGAAGCTTGATGTAACGGGATCGCTGTTTTATAGCACGGGGCTCGTCTTAATCATATACGGCCTTTCCATTATGCCTTCAATGACGAGCCTCTGGTTAATTGTAGCAGGGATGCTGGTGATTATATTGTTTGCCTGGTGGGAATGGAGAATTGAAAATCCCATCTTGGACATTAAACTTTTTGCGGCAAACAGGGTTTTTACTTTTTCCAACCTGGCGGCCTTAGCCAATTATTCCGCAACTTATGCCGTATCTTTTCTCCTGAGCCTTTACCTGCAGTATGTCAAAGGGCTGGATCCCCAAACAGCCGGTATGATCCTGGTTTCCCAACCTATCGTTATGGCTGTTTTTTCACCTCTTACCGGCAGGCTTTCCGACAGAATCGACCCGAGAATCCTTGCTTCAACCGGTATGGCTATAGTTGTGGCGGGACTTATACCTCTTATATTCCTGGAAATGTATACTTCCTTGACTCTTATCGTCTGTACCCTGATCGTTCTCGGCTTTGGTTTTGCTCTTTTTTCCTCCCCCAATGTTAACGCTATTATGAGCTCAGTCCAAAAGAATTTCTATGGAGTGGCCTCAGCGATACTGTCTACGATGCGGTTGACCGGCCAACTCCTTAGTATGGGAATCGTCATGTCCATACTTTCTACCAACCTGGGGAAGGCCTCTATTGTACCGGAAAACTTTCAGAATTTCCTGGCTGGTAATAAGACGACCTTTATCATCTCCGCTGCCATCTGTTTTGGCGGCATTTTTGCCTCGCTGGCCAGGGGAAAGTCCGGCCATGTGCCGGATGAAACCATGATTAATAAACAGGAGAGGTGATGCCGGTGAAAGGTAAGGCGATCATTTTTGATCTTGACGGGACTCTTCTGGATACTCTGCGTGATCTGGGGGAGGCCATGAATGCAGTGCTCCGCGAACACGGCTTTTCCGTGCACCCCATAGAGGCGTACAGATATTTTGTCGGAGAGGGTGTGGAGCAATTGGTCCGGCGTACTCTACCGGAAGAATACAGGACCCGGGACATGGTCGGAAGGCTGGTGAACGAAATGCGTGAAGAGTACGCGCGGCGCTGGATGGACAATACCCGGGCTTATCCCGGTGTGGCGGAAATGCTGGATGAACTTGAGCGGCGCGGCCTGCCCAAGGCAGTTTTATCCAATAAACCGCACAACTTTACAGTGGAGATGACGAAAAAAATGCTGGGCGCCTGGTCATTTGTCGCCATACGCGGGCTTTCACCGGAGACACCCCGCAAGCCGGACCCTGCCGCCGCACTGGAAATTGCTCGCGAGATGAAGCTCCCGCCTTCGGAGATTGTGCTGGTGGGTGATACGGGTGTTGACATGCAGACGGCCAACGCGGCGGGGATGTATGCCGCCGGGGTACTGTGGGGCTTTCGTGACGCTGCAGAACTACTGGAGGCCGGGGCACGTTCGCTCCTGGCCGCTCCTCATGAACTTTTCGATCTTTTGGAAGGGGGGAATGCTGATGGCGCTTGATCTGCAAGCCAAAGCATTTCTTGATTATCTGGCGTCGCTGGGCGCTGCTCCTATTCACACGTTAACACCGGAAAAAAACCGTGCCGGGTTTCGTTTTCTGGCCAACAAAACGAATCCGCCTCCAGAGCCGGTGGCCAAGGTCGAAGACCGCCTGATTCCGGTGCAGGATGGCGAAATTAAGCTGCGTATCTATACACCTGAAGGTAAAGGACCTTTTCCCGTCCTGGTTTTTTTTCATGGAGGGGGCTGGGTTCTGGGCGATCTTGATGTGATCGACTCCCCGCTGCGGGCTCTAACCAATCTTGCACAGGCACTGGTGGTATCCGTGGACTACCGCCTGGCACCGGAGTATAAATTTCCCACGGCGGTAAACGATTGCTACCTGGCGACAAAATGGGTCTCGGAAAACGCCCATTTACTGGGAGGCGATGCCGGAAAAATCGCGGTCGGCGGTGAAAGCGCGGGAGGCAATCTTGCAGCCGTAGTATCTTTAATGGCTCGTGACAGGGGTTTTCCACCTTTGCATTATCAGATCTTGATTTACCCGGTGACCGATCTTTCCAGGGAATATCCATCCCACAGCAAGTTTAAGGGTTATTTCCTTACGCAGGAAGATATGCGGTATTTTGAAAAACATTACCTGCGGACCCCCGAAGACAGGGAAAACGTCCATGTATCACCGCTTCTGGCGAAAGACTTAAGCAACCTGCCGCCGGCCCTGATCGTTACTGCAGGGTATGATCCTCTGCATGATGAGGGGGAAGCCTACGCCGCCCGGTTAAAAGAAGCCGGTGTTGAGGTGACCTATTACTGCTATGAGGATATGATTCACGGATTTTTCTGTTTCGCGGGCATAATAAATAAGGGGAAAGATCTGATTGAGCGGATCGCCGGCTCACTTAAGTTATAGCCAGCAGCGGCGAAGAACTGAAGGGATCTTTGTCTTTGCTTTTTATCTTTACTTCCGGACCATTATATTTTGAAAAGGAGGGTAATACCCGTGTTGTTGACCACTACCGTGCTAACTAATGTTGATTACAAGGTGCTGGGCGTTGTCATCGGCAACAAGGTCAGGGCTGTGCATCTGGGAAAAGATATCATTGCTTTTTTAAAAAACATAGTCGGCGGCGAGGTAAAAGAGTACTCGGAGCTGCTTAAAAAAGCTCGCCAGGCGGCCATGGATGAAATGATTGAAGAAGCAAAAAAGCTCGGGGCCAACGGGATCATGGGCATACAGTTTGCTTCCTCCCAGGTGGCCAGCGGGATGGCGGAGATTATCGCCTATGGGACGGCGATAAAAATTTAAAAAAGATACGGCACGGCAGGGATTTTATAATTTTCATGGAATTTGTAAATATTATAAAAAGAACAAGAGGCTTAAGCCATTAAAATCCAACCGGCTTTCCGGAAAGAAAAGGATGGTAAGACGGTGAAACTAAAACCACGCCTGGCTGCAGTAGCATCCCTTATTCCATCCGCTTCGGTGGTGGCCGATATCGGGACGGATCACGCTTTTTTGCCTGTGCACCTGGTTCAGGACAAGGCCTGCCCGAAGGTTATTGCCGTGGAAAAGTCGGAGTTGAACAGCCGGCTGGCCCAGGAGACGGTCAATCTTTTCAACGTGAACCACAAGGTGGAGGTCCGTGTGGGCGACGGGCTGCTGGCACTTGACGAGAAAGACGGCGTGGAAATAGTGGTCATTGCAGGGCTGGGCGGCAAAACGGTGTGCAGGATGCTCATCGCCGCAGCCGGCAGGCTTGGGAGCTATAAGCGCCTTGTATTGCAACCCATGGGTGATGCCGCCCTGGTGAGGCGCTGGCTGGTTGGACATGGTTTTTGTTTTGTTCGGGAAAAGCTGGTTCAGGAAAAGGACCATTATTACGAGATAATTGCTGCCGAAAAAGGGCACCAGACTGTGGATGAGCCTATTTTCCTGGAAATAGGCCCGATGTTGCTTAAAGAAAGGGATCCCTTGCTGGTACCCTGGCTCAGGCATAAGCTGGAGCATTACGAGAAAGCAATGAAGGGGCTGTTGCGCTCCCGCAACGGCAAAGAGGATCCCAGGTGGCGCTACTTTAACTTTCAATACGAGCGGTTGAAAGGGGTACTGGAAGATGTTTGCCGCGGGGAATGAGTTGGTTTCCTTTATCGAGGAATTTGCACCGCAAGAGCGTGCTCTGCCCGGTGATGCCACAGGGCTGCAGTGGGGGGATCTCTCCCGAGAAGTACCGGTGCTGCTGCTGGCACTGGATTTCTCCGCAGCAGTGCTTAAGGAGGCTTTGCGGATCGGCGCGCCGCTTGTTTTTACCCATCATCCTTTTTTGTACAGGCCATTAAGCAGAATTGATCTGAACGACAGAGGAGCCGCCCTGGTGGCGCAGTCTCTAAAAGAGGGCGTTTCCCTTTATTCTGCTCATACAAATCTCGATGTCGCCCCCCGCGGGGTCAGTTACGCGCTGGGTGAACTGCTGGGCCTGGAGAAGATGCAGCCTCTATTATCCATGGGGGCGGAGAAGCTGGAAAAGCTGGTCGTTTTTATCCCCGAGGGGTACGAGGACAAGGTGCGCGACGCCATTGCCGGGGCGGGGGCCGGCTGGATTGGGAACTACAGCCATTGCACCTACCAGCTGCTGGGGACGGGGACATTTATGCCCCGTGAAGGCACCTCGCCCTTTATCGGGACGCAGGGTGCCCTGGAGAAGGTCAGCGAATACCGCCTGGAAACAATCCTTTTTCGCCGGGACCGGAAGCGGGTCCTGCAGGCCCTGTTTGCAGCCCACCCTTATGAAGAGGTGGCTTATGATCTCTACCCCCTGTCCAACGAGGGACAGGCCTGGGGCCTGGGAATAATCGGGCAGCTGCCTGAAAAGGTTACCTTGAATGAACTGGCCGGACGTTGCTATAAACTGCTCCGGCCCGGTGTGCTTAAAATCCTGGGAGACTCAAAGATGAAAATCGATAAAGTCGCTGTCCTGGGGGGCAGCGGGTCGGAATACGTGGAGCACGCCCTGCAAAAAGGCGCCCAGGTTTTTATCTCCGGCGACATCAAATTCCATGATGCCCAGAAAGCGGCTTATGCCGGTCTGGCCCTGATAGATGCCGGGCACGATGCCACGGAGCGTCCGGTGCTGCCGGTGCTGGAGAATTATTTAAAAGAGAGAATCGCAGCGGCGGGATTTACTACGGAAGTAATCGTATCCCGGGAAATAGGCAGCCTGTGGCGCACCTTTGAATAAAGGATAGGTCTGACTCCTATCCTTTTTTAATAGTATAGTTATAGCATGGTTAGGAGATGACACCATTGGAACAGCTGCAATTGCTCTGGCAACTCCAGGAGCTTGAGCAGAAAATATCCCGCCGGGAACATGAACTGCAAAATTTGCCCACTGTTATTGAATACCAGCGCAGAAAGAAAGAATTTGCCCTCTTCCAGCAGGAGTTAAAGGCAAAAGAAGAGGAGCTGAAGGCATTACAAAAGGAGCTGCGGCGCAAAGAGCTGGAGCTGCAGACAATTTCAAACTCTTTAAAAGAGATGGATAAAAAGCTCTACAGCGGAGAGATCCGCAATGTGAAGGAACTGGAGAGCCTGGAAAAAAAAGTGCGCGTCGGGAAAAGTAAAAAGTCAGAGCTGGAGGATGAGATTCTTTTTCTCATGGAGAAACTGGAGAGCGAAACCGCGGAAGTATCCAGTGTAAAGGCGCTGGAAGAAAAAAAAAGCGGGGAACTGCAACAGTTAGCGTTAAAAGCCCGCAGCGAGCTGCACAAAGCGCAGGGGGAGCTGCAGCAGCTAACCCGGCAGCGGGAGGAGTTGGTGCGGGCCATCGACAGCGATTTGCTGAAAAAGTACCGGGAGCTATCCAGCAGGTTGCAGGGCGGCAGGTGCATCTCCCTGGTTAAAGGGGGCTTTTGCGGTATCTGCAATGTATCGCTGCCCTCCTCTTTCAGGGCGCGCCTGCTTACGCCGGGAGAACTGGTTTTCTGTGAAAATTGCGGCTCCCTGCTGGTCAGCGGAGATTAAAAGAGCAAGCCGGATAGAGAGGATGGACAGTAATGGACAGGGCTAGGAAAAGCAGTAAAAAAAGCAAAAGAATAAAAAGCGCCTTTCGAAAGTATTTTTATGTTTTTATGGCGCTCCTTCTGGTAGGA
>JAKORA010000376.1 GCA_029778075.1 Bacillota bacterium
ATGAACGGCGGGAACATCATATTCTGGCCGGGTGGCTCCTGTTCTATCATGAAAGGAAAAAGGAGCTGGAGGAAAAAAGACAGGTGTTGCTGGGATCGCTTACCCCCGGAAGTATTGTGAAAGCGCAGAATGGTCACAATAAAAAGATTGCCGATCCGGTAGCCAGCGTAGGGATGAAACTAGCAGAGCTGCAAAAAGAGGAACAATGGCTTAAACTGGTCGAAGATATTGAAAAAAGTCTGCCGCTAAAACGACGAACGTTTCTTCTTCTCCGGCGTGAATACAGGTATAACAGAGGGCGCAAAGGCTGGACGGCGCATGTGCAGCGTAGGTTTGCTGCTGAAATGGCTAAACGGACGGGGCAGAGTGAGGAAGACGCTTGGCTTTCTTCCAGAGAAACTTTTTGGCGTTGGTGGAACGATATATTGTTGTTCGGTATTGGCATGGCGAAGGGGAGAGGATTACTTTAAAGTTAATTAAAATATTTTATTGTTGTCAACCACAAAGGTAGTTTTCTGTTGTAATATGATATTGAGAAAAAATTTACAGAAGGGGCCGTCCTTCAGGTAGGGCGGTTTTTGCTTTTAAATATGGAAAACGATTTCTACCCGGTACCGAAACCGTCTCGTATCAAAAACTCCAAAGCTATTAGGAAAAACCGTAGTAAATACTGCCAATGGTGCGGGGCATGGGGCGTAAAGATAGAGAGACATCATATTAAGTCGAAGGGCAGCGGTGGCGGGGACGAAGAGGACAACCTGATTGATCTTTGCTCGAGCTGTCACAACAAGGCGCAGCAGTATAAGATTGCGCCGGGACAGCTGAAAGAAGCGAAAAGAAAAGACAAGGAGTATAAAGAATGGATCTCTCCTATGAGGAACTAATCCAAGAGTTAATAAACTTAAAAGAGCAGGAACACGATACGATCTGGAAGCAGGCCGCTATCTGTGCGGTCCTTGTTGAGCGGATGCAGGTGTCCCCGGGTGACATAGGCTCTAAACTGAACTGCACAGGCAAAAGGATCAAGAACCTGGTGAGAACGTTTCTAGCTTTTCCCGAGGAAAGCAACAGAGTGCCCGAGCTTACCTTTTCGCATCACGAAATAGCCGCCATGACTGATTCTCCTGCCTATTGGCTGGAGCAGGCGGTCATACATAGTTGGAGCACCAGGGAGATGAAGAGGGCCATTACTCCCCCGAAAGAGGAAAGCCCGGAGGAAAAAGCAAAAAAACTATGGGCGAAACTGGAAGAGATGATAAAGGACGGAGGCCCAGGAGCAGCGTACCTGCGGGAAAAAATCAAACAAGCGGCTGAAAACATAGTTAAGAGAGAGGTCGCAGAAGGGCTTTTTGCAGAAGGGGATGGGGAAATGTATTAGGCGGGGTGAAAGACGTCTCTATCGGGCGGTTAATTAGCTCCCACGAAG
>JAKORA010000377.1 GCA_029778075.1 Bacillota bacterium
ACCTCGTTGGCGTCGCCGCGGGTGGTAAAAAACAGATCCGCGCCGGAGCCGTGCACCTGGGTGACGCGGTGCGTGGTGTAAGTGCTGCCCTCTGCTCCGTAGGTGATAATATCGCCCACTTCGATGTCGGCAGGATCTACGGGCTCGGCGATGATCAAGCTGCCCGCCTCGAAAGCAGGGCTCATGCTGCCTCCGTAGACGATGTAGACCTGGTAGCCAAATACTTGGGGTACGCCCCCGGTAAGGCGTGACTGGAAAAGGAAGAAAAGCAAAACAGCCATGGTCAGCAGCAGCAAGTAGAAGACGGCGTTTCCTAAAACGCGCAAAACGGTGATTACAGGTGATTTCCGGGGAGCGGCAGCTGTCAGTGGGGCGGTTTGCTCTTCCATTAATTTACCCTTTCCTCCTTGAATTTCAAGATACGCCGGTAGGCAAGAGAGTGACTGCAATAGCATAACAACGGTTACAGCAACTGGAAAAAGTGTTATCGATAACATTGTCAATATATAAAATTTAAGTTAATTTTAGCAGGAAGTTGTCACACAAAAGTCACAACAAGATGGTTTTCAGACATGAAATATCTTTTTTTTCTAAGATTTTACTTGGAATGGCATGGGCTGCAAAAATTTAAGAATTTAATTTGCCTGCGGCCAAAAAAGAAGCGGACCACATGTTCCTGAAGATAGACTGCCATGAATCAAGCATCCAGTATTGAAAACAGCAACCGATGGTGGTCAATGCTGCAGCGAAAGATAGCGCCCATTGAGAGCTGAAGGCAAAGGGTCTCGCCTCTGCCTCTACAAAAAATTCCCGGAAAAGGTGAGTAGTCAGTACAGTAAATGAGCTTGAGGTTTAAGAAGAAATCCCTGGGGGCAGGTTAAGCTACCCCCAGGGAAACCGCCACTGCCTTGAAAGCACAATAGCCTCTTCTGCTTCATTGTGCTCTGTTTTAAGTGACCACTAATTGCAGCTGTGTCCTACTTTTACCAGCCAACCCCATTCTATCTTTTTTCCGCCAATACTTTACGGTTCCAGGTCGAAGATATAGGTTTTGCCGTTTTTCAGCTTGATCACTATGGCATCGATGTATCCGTTAAAATTGCTCCAACCAGCACTGGTTTCGAAAGCAAAGCGATTGATGGTCATGTCACCATAATCTATATTGGTTGAAGAAGCGCCAGCATAGTAATCTTTCCAGTTGATAGGCCCGGCCTGCAGTTGGGCCAGCGTGGGGCCGTAATAAAAACCA
>JAKORA010000378.1 GCA_029778075.1 Bacillota bacterium
AGCAACCGCAGAGGGGACCAGATGCAAAATTATGCATTATTTACAATGCTGCATCCTGAAATTGAGGTGTGCTCTTTAAGCCTGGGGTTCCTGAAGAAAAATTTCATAGAGATCAACAATATCATCGAGGACTATTATAGCTTGGGCGAGCAATTTCCGGGGGAATTTGCCTATTCCCGGGAGGCCTTTATCAAGCTAACGCAGCAGATCCCCCTGCTGCTGGCTGAAGGCAAACCGGTGGCCCGGCTTTTGCAGCATGCGGGGCTGGAGAAGGAAGCGGATCAAGAAAAGCTCCGCGGCGAGCTGAAAGAGTTGCAGAAAACCGGTGCATACCGGCATTACCTGGGCGCCTTTGACCTGTTGCTGCGCCTGTAACCACCGGTACTGGAGGTTGGCAAATTATGGCCGTTTCTGTGGTAATGGCCGTGCATAACGGCCAGGAATATCTCCGGGAGGCTGTGGAAAGCGTACTTTTACAGACCTACACTGATCTGGAGCTCATTATTGTCAACGATGCCTCCACCGATAAGACCGGAGAGATCCTGGAACGAATTGCCGATGAACGGGTCACAGTTATTCACCTGGCAGAAAACCGGGGAGCGGCGGCTGCCCTTAACCTGGGCATTGAACAGGCCAAAGGAGACTGGATCGCCATACACGATGCCGACGATATCAGTTATCCCAACCGGATAGAACGGCAAATGCGTTATTTGCAAGACCGCCCGGGGACCGTGGCCGTAGGTTCCTTTATTGAATGCATCTCCGGTAGAGATCATATCCCGCCACGTTATTTGTACGGGCTGGAGCAGATAATTAACCGTGTGCAAAGCAGCGAAGAAATAAGCGAGGAGCTTTATCAAACCTGTCACTTGACGCACGGAACGATGCTCTTTTCGAAAAAAACCTTTATGGAGCTCGGCCAATATGATCCCAATTTAAAAATTTCCTATGATTATGATTTATGGACGCGCCTGGTTACCGCCGGTAGAATAGAGAAAATTCCCGAGAAGCTATACAAATATCGTCTGCACGGCGGCTCTTTAACCAAAAAAAATCCGCTGCAAAACATTAACGAGATGTTTTACATCTCGGCTAAATATATTCGCCGGACCTGTTATAAAGAAAAGAGGGAAAGGCCGGTGATAGCAGTTTTTGGCTGCAAAGTGGTAGCCGGCAATTATGTCTTTCAAGCGAGAGGCAGTTTGAATGTGGTAAAAGTTATTGATAAAAAAGGTATGAGCTGTGGGCCGGCAATCGTTACTTTGCTTAACGAGAAGAAACTTGATGGGGTCGTTATTCTCAGTAAATATAAAAAGGGCGGTAAAATTTTTAAATATTTAAAGGATGAAGGGCTGGAGCCAAATAAAAATTTATTTCTGTTTTGGGCACGGTTTTAAAGAGAGCCCTGGTTTCTTTGACGGGGTTGGCCGGCGCATTGTAAGGGGGGGAATGCTTTTGAGCGCCAAGGTAAGTATAATCCTGATTTCTTACAATAAATATCCGCTTAATCTGTTTACCCTGTATTCTTTAGAAAAGCAAACCTTTGATCCAGGGAAAATGGAAGTAATCCTGGTGGACGATAATTCAACGGATCGGACCAACTCTTTAAAGCGCTATAAGGCGCCTTTTTGCTTTAAATATCTTTACAGCCCGGAAAATCTGGATCGGGCCGGAGCCAAAAACCTGGGGATCAGGGAGGCGGAAGGGGAAATCGTAATTTTTCTGG
>JAKORA010000379.1 GCA_029778075.1 Bacillota bacterium
AAGACAAAAAGAAAAAGCAAAAACATGGATGCCTGATAAAAGATTTCAGGCATGACGAAATAAAGGGAATGCCTCTTTTTTCTTTCCCTCTCCCTCGACGGGAGAGGGTCAGGGTGAGGGTGATTTTTCCCTCAAAAATCTCTTTACTCAGCAATTTCTCTCTCCCTTGACTCCTTTTCCTGTCATCGCGAGGAGCGAAGCGACGCGGCGATCTCTTTTTTAAGAGTGCGAGATTGCCACGGACGGCCTACGGCGTAAGATTAAAAAAATAGAAAACTTAAAAGACAAAAGCTAACTGAGGGAGAGAAAGCCTCCCTCAGCGAAACTACGAACTCGCAATGACCACCTGAAGGAGATTGCCACGCCAAATGATAAAACGACCCTCGCAATGACCGCCTTGGGTGCGCCCTTTATTGCTCTGTGGCGCTCTCGCTTTCCCCCCACCTCCTTTTTCCCAAAAAATTACCGGAGCGGATTGCACAAAGTATTGACATTATGATAATATCTAGTAGCATTATTTACTCTCAGTAGTTCTAAAAATTAAAAGTTTTTATCTAAGGAGGTAGGGAAATGAGCTATTTGGTACGAAAAAGGAAGAAAAGAGAAGAGGGTTTCACTTTAATTGAACTGGTTATCGTAATAGCCATCATCGGGATTTTGATGGCTATAGCCATCCCCAACTACATGACCGCCCGGCAGGCTGCGGCAGTAAGCGCCACCAAAGCGAATCTCAAAAATTTAGCCATGGCTTTAGAACTCTATATGGCAGAAGAGGGTGAAAGTGCATATCCGGCGAGTCCAGATGTATTAGAAGCTTATTTTAATGGCCCCGCTCCCACTCCCCCGGGAGGCAGCACCTACATGTATGCCACGACAGATGATGGCTTTGTTATCTGGGATCCCAATACGTATAAAGTTGGCGCAGACGACGTTTACTGTTGGGTCGGTCCGGGGGGAAATATCGGAGAAGGTGCGACGCTACCAACTGGGGCTGCTGGCGAGGGTACTGGCACGGCTATTACTTGGACTCCATAAGCTTGACTTCTAAACTCGCCCACAAAGCTTGAGAAGCTTTTAATAAAATGGGGGAGGGAATTTCCCTCCCCCATTTTTTCTCCTTGCAAGCCTTCTCCCTTCGCCAAGACCCCCACTTTCTGCAACACCTTTTACCACCGATTGCGAGATTTCTGCC
>JAKORA010000380.1 GCA_029778075.1 Bacillota bacterium
ACAAAGGCCAACTGCAGGATAATACCCGGCAAACCGGAGAGAAGGCCGTAGGTCAAGGGGTAAAGTACGGAAAACTCCAGGCCGAAAACAGGCATGATTAAGTAGCCCACCAGGCCGTAAACTGCCCTCCCTGCCAGCATGGCAAGGAGCAGCGAGGGATAAACGCCCAGCCTGAAGCGGTTAAAAAGGAGGCCCGTCAGCAATCCGTAGGCAGCCAGCTCGAAGACCATAATCTGCGCCATGGGAGGCATGAAAGGCGGCATTCCCGTCATTACGGCGCTAAGTAGAGGAGTGATGAAGCCCACCATGGCGCCGATAGCCGGACCGCAGAAAAATCCTGCCAGCAGGATAGGTATATGCATGGGCAGAAATACTTTTCCCATGCCCACCATGTGAAAGGTAATAGGAAGCAAAATGCCCAGCGCAATAAAAAGGGCTCCCCAACAGATTCTTCTGGTGTTATGCATGTAAAACAGCTCCTTTGTATGTACTGGATGTATGCCGCGGTGCTACTTATTTTATATCTGTAACACCCACCGTCCAAAAAAATAACACGTTTTTTTCTTTTAGTGTTATGTTCTATATTTCTCTAAGACCAGCAAAAATTCCTGCCAGCAAAAAAATTTTTTAGAAAAAATTTTTCTCTGCTAGTGGCTGAAGCTTTTTTATCAGCTTCTTTTTATTTTTTTATCCTGCTCTTTCCCCCCTTGGGTTTGCTGCTTCTGACCCGGGGGAGAGAAGGGCATTTTCTTTAATTTCTGCGCCATTTCCGCCGCTGCGCGGGCGGCGGAAATATTCTCCGCGCAGATGGCATCGTAAAGTTCACGCCGGTAGACGGAAACTTCTCGGGGAGCTTTTATGCTGATACGGACAGCGTCGCCGTTTACCTCCACCACGGTAATCTCGATATTGTCTCCCAGGACGATGCTCTGTCCCTTCCTGCGCGTCAGCACCAGCATCGAGGTTGTCCACCTTTCCCCAAACATCTAATTGAAAAAGCGCAATTTTCTTGACTAATTATAGCATACAAATAAGTGCCAGCACAACCGCTACGCACCTACTCCATCTGGCCTTTCCTGCGTGTAAGCACCAGCATACGGGCTGGCCACCTTTCCCGAAAGTTTATGTTAGCAGGATACGATCCGTCTGCATCTTTTCGCCGCTGACCTCATGGAACATTTCGATCAGCCTGGGTACGGTCATTTTCTCCCGCTGCTCGCCTTTAATGTCCAAAATTATTTTCCCCTCGTGCATCATAATGGTGCGGCTGCCCACCCTGAGCGCCTGCTCCATGTTATGCGTAACCATCAGGCTGGTAATACCGTTTTCCTCGATCAGGGTGCGGGTAAGCTCCAGCACTTTAAGGGCTGTCTTGGGGTCCAAAGAGGCGGTATGCTCATCAAGCAAAACAAGCCTGGGCTGCACCAGGGTAGTCATCAGCAGGGTCATGGCCTGGCGCTGGCCACCGGAGAGCAGCTTTACAGGCGTGGTAAGGCGATCCTCCAGCCCGAGCTTGAGCAGCGCCAGCTTTTCTTTGAAAAGCCTGCGCCTGCTCTCGTTTAAGCTCCATTTTAGGGTGCGCTTGGCGCCGCGCTTCAAAGCCAGAACCAGGTTTTCTTCCACGGTCATGGAAGCGGCTGTGCCCATCATGGGGTCCTGGAAAATGCGGGCAATATCTCCGGCTCGCCGGTAATCCGGCAAGTTGGTGACATCCCGGCCGTCGATATAAATCTGCCCCTTTTCCACCGGATACACGCCGGCCACGCAATTGAGCAGGGTGGATTTGCCGGCCCCGTTGCCGCCGATGATGGTAACGAAGTCCCCACGCGGGACTTTCAGGGAGACATTGTTCAAGGCAACTCTCTCGTTTACGCTCCCCTGGTTGAAAATCTTGGTCACCTCAAGGATTTCCAGCACAGCTAAATCTCTCTCCTTTTATGCGCTTTCGCCTCTTTTTCCGCCTCTCCTTTTCCTTTTCATGTAATTGAAAATTTCTCCTATTGTTTTTGCATCTTTCCTTCAATCATCTTTCCAAAGTACCCTTTCAAAGAGGGAGAGATAAGGGCGATGGTAACAATTACGGCCGTAAAGAGCTTGAGATCTGTGGGCTCGAAGCCTAGCCGCAGTACCACGGCAATAATGAGGCGATAAAGAACAGAGCCGAGAACCGCAGCAAGAAGCCAGACAAAAAGCCTCGACGACCCCAGCAGCACCTCCCCGACAATGACAGAAGCCAGGCCGGCGACGATCATACCGATACCCATACTGATATCGGCAAAACCCTGGTACTGGGCCAGTATTGCCCCGGAAAGGGCGACCAGGCCGTTGGAAATGCCCAGGCCCATAATCTTCATACGGTCTGTATTTACGCCCAGGCTGCGCATCATAATTTCATTATCCCCGGTGGCACGCAGGGCCTGCCCTGTCTCTGTATTCAGGAAATAATAAAGAATAAAGACAAAAAACAGCGCCGCACAGAGGCTCAGGGTAAATTCGCTGTTCCTGAGGGAGAATCCTGCTTTGGACACATACTCGAAAATGTTTGGCTGCCGCAAAAGCGGCAGGTTGGGGCGCCCCATGATCCTCAGGTTAATGGAATAAAGGCCGATCATGGACAGGATACCGGCCAGCAAAGGGGGAATGGAAAACTTGGTGTGCAGCGTCCCTGTAACCAGCCCGGCCAGGACTCCGGCCAGGGGTGCAACAAGGGTGGCGGCAATGGGATTGACGCCATAGATGATCAGGGAGGCCGCTACCGCGGCCCCCAGTGTAATGCTGCCATCAACGGTCAAATCGGGAAAGTCCAGGATACGGAAGGTCAGAAATACCCCCATCACCATCAGGGCATATATCAGCCCCAGGGTAATTGCCCCGAAGAAAACAGTGAGATTCATAAAAATACCTCATTTACTCGTAAATTTCATCAGCCCGGTCGAGAAGGCTCTGGGGAAGCTCCACGCCCATATTTTTAGCCGCTGTTAGGTTCACGGCATAGGTGAATTCCTTGGAGCCGAGGATAGGCATGGTGGCCGGATCTGCGCCGCGCAGCACTTCGGCGGCCATCAGGCCGGTCTGGTATCCCAGTCCCTTGTAAGTGATTCCCAGGGTAGCCACGCCACCGTTGGCGACGCTCTCTACTTCTCCGGGTACGAGCAAAATATCATGATCTTCCGCTACGCGAACCACCGAACGCAGGGCGGAGATTACGGTATTGTCTGTAGGAAGATAGATGGCGTCAACCTTTCCTACCAGTGATTCTGCTGCTGTTCCCACCTCGCCGCTGTTGGTGGCCACAGCTTCAACAATGTTAATGCCAAGTCCGGGGGCTACATTTTTAGCCATATTTACCTGGACAACGGAATTTACTTCACTGGAATTGTAGATGACCCCTACCTTTTGGACCGCCGGGTTGATCTCCTTGATCAGCTCCAGCTGCTCCTTTACGGGATTCATATCTGTGGTACCCGTTACGTTGGTGCCTGGCTCCTCCAGGCTCTTGACCACACCGGCCTCCACAGGGTCGGTCACAGCGGTAATGAGAATAGGTATCTCGTCGGTGGCCGTAGCCGCCGCCTGTGCGCAGGGGGTGGCAATGGCAAGGATAAGGTCAACCTTATCGGCTACGAACCCTTCGCAGATGGTGACAGCCGTTGCCATTTCACCCTGGGCGTTTTTAAAATCAAAAACAACATTATCCCCTTCTACAAATCCTTCATCTTTCAGCCCTTCAATGAAACCCTCCCTGGCAGAGTCGAGGGCGGGATGTTCCACGATCTGGACAATGCCGATTTTATACCTTTCCTGAGCCTCCGTCCCCTCCTCAACTGAAGACGGGGTTTCGGTTTCCGCAGGCTCACCTGCCGGAGTTGCCGGCTGTGTACACCCTGCAATTAAAACCATTATAACCACCAACAACATTGCTGTCCATACCATTTTTTTACCTGTTAGCAAAGTTTTCCCCTCCTATCGCTTTCATGAAGTGTTATCCGCATTAAAAGGTCTTTCCTCTTTATATAATTATATTAAACCACCCCCTTATAAAGTCTGTTTTTCGCTATAGCATTTACTTAACCTTAACTGCTTCTTGATTTGCGATGTATTTTGCCCGGAGCTTTGGTTTATCTATCTTCCCGTTCTCATTGCGGATGACCTCGCCAAAAACAACGCGCTCCGGCCATTTATACTTTGCCAGCCCATGCTGGGCACAAAATTCAATGACTTCATTTTCCTGCATTGTTTCCCCCGGATGCAGCTGCACAATAGCCATGGCTATCTCTACCAGCCTCGGGTGGGGGTATCCGATTACCGCCACATCTTCAATTTTCGCATGGCGCCGCAGGACATCCTCAATTTCTACCGGAAAGATATTTTCCCCGCCGCGAATAATCAGATCTTTTTTCCTGTCCACGATATAGATATAACCTTCCTCATCTTCTTTTACCAGATCTCCGGTATAAAGCCAGCCGTCCCTGAGAGCCAGTGCCGTCATATCAGGATTTCGGAAATACTCCTTCATGTTTCTTGGCCCGCGGAGGATAAGCTCGCCGATTTCTCCCACGGGAACATCATGGCCATTTTCGTCAACAATTCGTGCTTCAGTATTATAAGTAGGCTTGCCAATAGAGCCGGGCTTGGTTAAAACGTCTTCATCGTAGAGATTAATCAACCCGCCACCGCCGCCTTCTGTAATACCGTAAAT
>JAKORA010000381.1 GCA_029778075.1 Bacillota bacterium
CCAGCATCCTGACAATCCCAACAATATTCCTTTCGTCCAGTCTTCGCAGCCGGCGGCTCAGAATCAACTCAGCAGGGTACTCTTCCAGTTTCTTTAAAAGAGCGGTACAGAGTAAGAAACCTTTAAAGCAGGGAAGCTTCTGTCGTCCTTCTGTCGGCCTCCACCCCCAGTTGCAGGCCCTTTTCATGATTCTCAGGCACATAATGACCTGCGTATCCGCCTCTTCCTGCAGTAAGTCGTAGCCGGTGTCGTTAAAATGTGCTCCGTGCAAAGGTATTGCTGTAGAAATGTTAAAGTTCTCCACAAGGGTATCGAAGATCCCGCAGAAATACTTCCCGTTTTCCCAGAAAATATGGGGATGATGGTACAGGCCTGTTTTGTCCCTGTCATAACGCCCCACCCCCGTCACACCAAGAGGAGGGTAATGCCCGTCAGCCCTCAAGATCAACCTTATTTCCGGCGCCCAGCTAATCCTGTCAAACTCCAGTTCAGGCAGGCTTTCCATCCCTTCACTTTTTAAGACATCATCAATATATTGATCCGGTGTGACGAAGTGTATTTTAATGCTTTCTTTTGTCTCCGCCAATGTTTGTTTCCAGGCTTTTTCCATAATCTCCAGGGCAATGTCGCCAAAATCCATCAGCTCCAGATCCTGGATATGTACGAGCACCCCTCCGGAAGGAGCTCTCTCCAGTTCCCTGCGCAAAACATCCTTGTAGATCTCCACCCCTTCCTCCTGCGTAATCGGAAATTTCTCCAGCCGGCCATAGAGGTACTCGTTGTCAAAAACAGGATAGGTGCCAAGCATATACCCCTGAAATTTTGCCTCTTCCCGCTTCATCTTTGTAATGGGGCGCCATATTTCCTGTGAAATGGGAAAATTTCTGGGGAAAGCCAGTATATTTTTCCGCTCTGTCTTGATCAGGAACGGTTTATACTGGAAATCCCCCGCTCCTTTTAAAGAGAAGGGAGCTTTTTGTTCGCTCAGGTGGGGGAAAATAACATAATGGATATTTGCTCTCTCCAGACTCTTCATCCTGTTATAATCATAAGAAGCTTCAGGGGAAAACAAGCCGCTGTATTTAGGATAAGGAGCACCCATGAAGCTGTGCAGGTACTGCCTGTTCCACTGGATCTCCTGGATTATCTCCTCCTCCTTCAAAAGGGCAACGTGAGTGTGGTGGGCATGACCGTAAAGCGGATATAACCGTCCCCTGGCATAGCCCTCCTTCAACTTTTGAAAAGCCCTGGGCATGACATCCCTGATCTGGAACAAGAGTTCGTTTGTATACTCCACGCACAAAGGGGCATTTAAGCTTTCGGCAAACCTTATGCTGCGGGAATAAATATCACGGTCCTCATCCTTACGTTTTTTCATATAGTTTTCATCCAGGATCGTATTCTTCATGGGGTTTTGCTCATCCAGATAGGAAAGCAGCATCTCGGGCAGATCCCAAAGCAGCTCATGAGCATGGAAGGCTAGTATAACGTAGATGTCTTTCATTAAATGCCTCGTACCTCCAGTTGAGTATCGTATGGTCTTAAAGGAAAATTTAAATCTGCCCGCTTAACGCGCAGCATTTATATCATGCCCCAAAATTAGCATGATATTGATGCGCGCAGATAAATAATAAATAACGTTACTTCAAAAAGAAATAACGTTACTTCAAAAAGCATCGCCTTACTGGGTCTCGACACCCAAATCCAGCTGCATACCGCAGATAAACGTTTACTTAAAAATAAGAGGCGCCTGCGCCTCCAATCGCCATTGCCGCTACATTCTTTCATACCGCACTAAAAAGCCAGGTAATAATAGGAGGTCTGACCGGTTTTCTCCAGGCACTGCCTTTCCTGGACCGTATGGAAGTATTTTGCCAGAAGCAAACGGTAGGCGAGAGCCGGGGAAGCCGACCAGACAGCCAGAACACCTCCGGGAGCAAGCATCTCTTTCAAAAGGGCAGTGCCCTCGTGCCCGTATAACAGGCTGTTTCCAGGCCTGCTCAGCCATCCCGGGCCATTGTCCGTGTCCAGTATAACAGCATGGTAGAAACTCCCTTCACCGTCCCCAGGAGGCCGGCGCTGCAAAAATTCCGCTAAATCGTTAACGTAAACCCTTACCCGGGGATCTGCCATGGCTCCCCCGTTAACTTCACTTAACGGCCCCCGGTTCCATTTAACTACTGACTCCTCCAACTCAATTACATCTACACTCTTCACCAGCGGACAGCGTAATACCTCCTGCAGGCTTAACCCAAAACCCAGTCCCCCGATTAATACCTTTAAAAAGGGCGCCGGGGTGTAGCTGTGACCGCAACAATGGCGCGTGCGGGAAAGGTTGTTTTGTCGCAAACAGCTCTTGAGAGCCATAGAAGCCATTTCCCTCTCTCCGGCACCATTATAAGTGGCCATTAAAAAAACGCCGTTATAAATAAATTCATAATCCCTGCCGCGGCGCTGCAGCTGCATCTCTCCTCCAGCTCCCCGGATCCTCTCTACAACCTCCGGAGGTTCATAATATTTGTCCACTGTCAACACCGCCCCTACTCAAGTTTTTCTGCAAATATTCATGGCAAGCATTTTTTGAGTTACAATCAGTCGATAAGAGCACATCGGGAATCAGCTCCCGCAGCTCTCCTGAATTTTATTTTATAACATACCGGGGACAATTGGAATTCCTCTACCGCCGCAAACCCCAGAAAATTAAAGCCGCCCCCAGGTACACCCAGATCATTCTGGTAAAATTCATCCTCTGGGTAAGCCCTGTTAACCCCAGGTACATGGCACCCAAAAAAATTAACGGCCCGATGGAGGCCAACACCGCATTAATTTTTAGAGCGTGCTCAAGGCTGTTATACCTGTAAATTAAATAAGCGGCTAAAATCTCGATGCTTCCTGATAGAAGGCGTAAAAAAACGATCGCCAGAAGCAATGAAGATACCATTTTTTCACACCCCGTATCTCCGGCCTGGTTTAATAAAAAAAATAGTTATAAATACTTTTTTTATTGTATTTATATTATTTATAAAACAGAGTAGAAGTTTTTACTCTGTTTTGGAAAAATTATTCTGTGCTGTGAACAAATTTCAAAATTTTAGGGATAGAAGCTTCCCTTTCGGTAAAAATAATAATAACAATACCGAAAGGAGGTAAGCACTGTGGCCAAAAAATACAACAAGAGCCGTGAACAGAAGCCAAATTACACAAAAAGAGGAAAAGAAAGCTACCGCGTTGAGGCCGGAACGGATTTCGATCTGGACAGCAAATTATCGGACAGCAAATTAAAGGAAGAAAAAAATTCAAGTTCGTGTAGCAGCCCCAGACAAAGATAGCGACGTTCTCACTCCAGGAATTTAAAAGCAACCTCTATCGCGAGTGGAAAATACAGGAGGAAAGTATACTCTTTCCCGGGCCAGGAGAACTTAAGCTGGCCCTCATTTTTATCAACCTAAGAAGTTCAACTGCTTGAAACCAAATAACAGAAGCGGAGGTGTCGAGATTGCCTGAAGAAAAAAGAACCGATGATACAGAGACCAAAGTCGTCAGCTATGCGGCTATCAGATACGGTGCCTGGTTGTTGGGTTTATTAATCGTGCTTTATTTTATCAGCCGTCACCTGTTTCCCTTTATCCGCTCCCTTTTTTGAAGTCTATCCGGTAATTACCATCGCCCTGTTTTTTTAATTAAAATTTAAAATTAGTTAACATAATATTAATAATTTTTAATGGCCGGAACGGAGCAATGCCCAAAAAACTTGCTCTGTTCTTATTTATTTGTATAATATAGTTAACATAATTTTCTGAGATGGGGGTTTTTAAAGCTCTCACTATCTGGAATAAACATTTTCAGGAGGTATACATATGCTGAAGACCCTCGAGAAGCCTCTCTGGAGGCTAACCTTGCTCCTGTTTGTAATGGGATTCGTGCTTTGTTCCTGTTCTCCGGCCGGCGCGTCAGCCGCCACCCACCAGGTCGTTTCAGGGGAAAACCTC
>JAKORA010000382.1 GCA_029778075.1 Bacillota bacterium
GAGGGCGATAATGGCCGTGTCTACCTGCCGCCCTTGCCGGAGCATGAAGAGATTGCCCGGAAGGCGAGGCCTAGCTGGAAGCCGGAAAACGAACTGGTTGGGAAATGCCGGGATCAGCTTCCGCTATACGGGATGAATACTTTTGCCGACATCTTTACCGATCGCCAGCTTGTGGCGCTGACGACATTTTCCGACCTGGTAGAGGAAGCACGTGAGCTTATCCGGCGCGATGCGATTGAGGCTGGTTTCCCTGACGACGGCAAGAGCCTTACAGATGGTGGTGTGGGGGCAATGGCTTATTCAGAAGCTGTAGGAGTATACCTTGCTCTTGCTGTCAGCAAACTTGCTGATAGGAGTTCGATGATTTGTACTTGGGCGTTACTTCGGCAACATCCTATTAATACATTCAGCCGTCAAGCTTTACCTATGACGTGGGATTTTGCAGAAGGTAACCCTATCGGAAATGCAAGTGGTAATTTTTTAGGAGGGATCTCATCAATTTCCTTTGGTTTAATTTCATGCAATCCTTCTATTTGGGGATATTCTATTCAAGCTAACGCTGCCAATCAAGAAATAAGCCAGGGAAAATTAATCGCTACTGATCCACCTTATTACGACAACATATGTTACGCAGATTTATCAGATTTTTTCTATATCTGGCTCCGCCATTCTTTAAGGGATGTGTTTCCGAATTTATTTTCGACAATATCGGTTCCTAAAGAGGAAGAACTTATTGCATCTTCTTATCTTCACGCTAATAAGGAAAAAGCAGAAATCTTTTTTCTTGATGGTATGACTCAAGCAATGCAAAGACTTGCTAACCAGATACACCCAAGCTTTCCAATCACGCTTTTTTATGCTTTTAAGCAATCCCAAAAAGAAAAGGGTAATGCTAACAATACCACAGGTTGGGAAACTTTTCTTGATGCAGTCATACGTGCAGGTTTTTCTATAACTGGCACCTGGCCTATTAGAACTGAGGTTACTGATAAACTAAAAGCTGACACTAATGCTCTTGCCTCCAGCATCGTCCTTGTCTGCCGTCCTAGGGCAGATGATGCTCCTGTGGCCACCCGCCGCGAATTTATAAATGCGTTAAAAAATGAGCTGCCGGGGGCGCTCGAGCACCTGCAGCGCAGCAACATCGCCCCGGTGGACCTGGCGCAGGCGGCGATCGGCCCGGGAATGGCCATATATACCCGCTATGCAAAGGTGATCGATGTCCGGGGCAATCCGTTGAGCGTGCGGGAAGCCCTCGCCCTGATCAACGAGACCCTCGACGAAGTTCTGACCGAGCAGGAAGGGGACTTCGATGCCGATACCCGCTGGGCGGTGGCCTGGTTTGAGCAGTTCGGTTTTGAGGAAGGAGAGTTTGGGATTGCCGAAACCCTTTCCAAGGCCAAGAATACCAGTATTTCGGGCCTGGCCGATGCCGGTGTTCTGCTCTCCAAGGGAGGGCGGGTGCGCCTTTTCCGACCAGAAGAGCTTCCCGAAAAGTGGAACCCGCTGGACGATCCTCGTTTGACTGTTTGGGAGATGGTCCACCATCTTATCCGGGCTCTGGAAAAGGGTGAAGAGGCTGCTGCGGGTTTACTGGCCTTGCTGGGCAGCCGGGCCGATCCTGTCCGTGAACTGGCCTATCGCCTTTATACCATCTGCGAGCGTAAAAAATGGGCCCATGAAGCGCTGGCCTATAACAGCCTGGTGCAGAGC
>JAKORA010000383.1 GCA_029778075.1 Bacillota bacterium
ATTCTATCCATCATCTCATCACTCAAAGCCAGAGGGGTGGGAATATAGGAGAGAAATTCATCCAGCTCCCTCTCTCGCTGGATACCCCAGATAGGTACCACATGCTCAAAGCGGGACAACCATGCACAGGCAGCCGCAGAATCAGTGATAAGCCCTCCCGAGAGTGCCTTCATGGCAATAAAGCCTATTCCTTTTCCCTTACAGGCCTGAACCAGCTCCAGCTCTTCTTCTGTGCTCAGGTAGCTGAGTGGAAACTGGAGGGTGTCATACAACCCTGATTTAATTGCCTCCCACGCCACATCCAGGCGGTGGTTGGTCATGCCAATAAAGCGGATTTTCCCCTCTTGTTTTGCCTCTAACATCGCCTCATACAGCCCTCCATCATCACCGGGCCGGGGAGAGATGGGAGGATTGTGGAACTGGAAAATGTCTATATGATCCCTCCTCAGCGTGCGCAGGCTGGTGTGTAAGTCATCCCAGAACCCGGGAACATCAACAGCTGGAATTTTGGTAGCAATTACAACTTTATCCCCCATACCAGAGAACGCTTCACCCAGCTTTTCTTCGCTATCTGAATAAACACGTGCAGTATCGTAAAAATTCATACCGCCGTCGTATGCTTTACGCAGAAGATACACTGCGTCCTGCTTAGATACTCTCTGGATAGGAAGGGCTCCAAAACCATTCTGCTCCACATATAATCCAGTCTTTCCCAGTGATATTTGGGCCATTTTTATCACTTCTTTCTAATTATTGATTTATGCCCACCAATTGCTGACGAGGGGCGAAAAAGCTGATAGAGATTATATATTAGAAATATTTCTAACGACTTCATAAAACTTTTTCACAATCCCGGGGATGTCAATCTCCGATGAACAAAGATTTTTACAGCTCCTCCAGGTATCCTATCACTTAGAGTTAACTCCATGTCAAGGGTAAAATTTTAAAAGCTCTTGACATGGAGTTAACTCTAAACTGTAGAATGACTACAGGCTACAAAAGCGAACTTATGAACCTAGAAATTTCAAGGAGGTGTTTTACCATGAAAAAACGTAAACTGGGAAACAGTGGTCTTGAGGTCTCAGCGATTGGCTTCGGCTGCATGGGTATGAGCCACAGCTATCCCCCATTTCCTGAAAAAGGGGAAGCGATTTCTTTGCTCCGCTCTGCTGTTGAGCTGGGAGTAACTTTTTTTGATACTGCCGAGGTTTATGGCCCGTACACTAACGAAGAGCTGGTTGGTGAAGCTCTAGAGCCTTACCGGGACAAAGTAGTAATTGCTACTAAATTCGGCTTCCATATTCAAAACGGGAAGTCGGATGGATTGGATAGCCGTCCGGAGACCATCAGAAAAGCAGTGGAAGGGTCTTTGAAACGCCTGAGAACTGACCATATCGATCTGTTGTATCAACATCGTGTAGACCCAAATGTACCCATCGAAGAAGTCGCCGAAACGGTGGGACAACTGATGAAAGAAGGTAAGGTTCTGTACTGGGGACTTTCTGAAGCCGGCGTCCAGACCGTTCGTCGCGCTCATGCAGTTCTACCTCTTGCCGCTATTCAAAGCGAGTATTCTATGTGGTACAGAAAGCCAGAGGAAGAATTATTTCCCGCTCTTGAGGAGTTGGGAGTCGGTTTTGTGGCCTTCAGTCCACTGGGTAAGGGTTTCTTAACTGGCCGGTTCAATAAAGATACCAGGTTTGACAGTACCGATTTTCGCAGCTCAATCCCCCGTTTTAAACCGGAAAATCTTGAGATAAACCAGGCTTTACTCGAACTGATAAAGGATATTGCAGCAAAGAAAAATGCTACACCGGCTCAGATTGCTCTGGCGTGGGTGCTTGCCCAGAAACCCTGGATTGTTCCTATTCCCGGTACCAAAAAACTGGAACGCCTGAAAGAAAATCTGGGAGCTCAAGGTATAGAATTCTCAGCCCAGGAATTAGCCGAAATCAACGAGGCACTCTCAAAAATTAATATTGCCGGAGAACGCTACCCCGAAGAGTCGGAAAAACTAACTGGAAGATAAATTCAGAACTACAATTCAGAAAGGAAGATTTATATGAGAGAAAATATTCTTATCGCCTACTACTCCCGCTCAGGGAATACCCGAAAACTTGCCCAGTTAATTCATCAAAAAGTGGATGGAACCTTGCATGAAATCCAACCCGAGGTTCCTTATCCTGCTTCATATAATGCAACTGTGGAACAGGCAAAAAAAGAAATCCAGGCCGGTTTCCGACCCCCGTTAAAAACCAGAATCGAGCACATTGAAGCATACGATACAATTTTCATAGGCTCACCCAATTGGTGGAGCACAATTGCTCCACCAATTGCTACCTTTCTGGAAGAAAACAATTTAGCGGGAAAAACTATCATACCTTTCTGTACTCATGGTGGAGGGGGAAAAGGACGAATTGAAAAAGACATCGCAAAGCTCTGTCCTCAATCAACGGTGATGCCCGCTCTCGCCATCTACGGAAGCGGGGGCAGGGATGTAGAATCGCAGGTATCTGCATGGCTGGAAAGTTTGGGTTTTACCTCCTGAGTAGAAAATGTTCACTATACCGCGACCTTCCAGAATCTTCAAATACCGGGCAGCATCTGCTCACCCACCTTTATACTGAGGGATGCTTCCCTCTCAGTGGCTTTTGCAGAATACTATCATTATAGGCCCGGGTTTACTGGTAAAATAGTAATGAAAGCCAATTCTTAGGAGGTAGATAAGATGCAACTTAAAAGTCGCCAGGAAGTTACTCAATTTTTAGAAAAGAGTAAAATTATTGCCACCATCAGAGCCCGGGAAGCACAATCGCTCACCGAAGCCGCAACTGCACTTCGAGAGGGAGGGATAAAATGCGTCGAGGTTACCATGACCACCCCCGGGGCGCTAAATACCTTAGAAGAAGTAAGCAATAAAGTGGAAGGAGTGCTTCTGGGGGCCGGGACAGTTCTTGACCCAGAGACCGCGCGATTGTGCATTTTAAGCGGAGCTCGATTTTTAGTTACTCCATCTCTCAATTTTTCGGTAATTGAAATGGCTCATCGCTACGATATTCCCATAATCCCGGGAGCCTTGACTCCCACTGAAATTCTTGCCGCCTGGGAAAGAGGTGCAGATATGGTTAAGGTATTTCCAGCCGGAAGCTTGGGCCCGGCCTATATCAAAGATTTAAAAGGACCTTTCCCTCAGATTAAGCTCTGCCCCACCGGAGGAATTAACCTGGA
>JAKORA010000384.1 GCA_029778075.1 Bacillota bacterium
ACCCTGGGCAGTATCTTTAAAAATGCTTTTTCTGTTGCCCTGTTCAGATTCCTCTATGGTCGATGGTAACAACCAGGCTTTTAAGCTGTTACGGCTGGAAGAGATGTGGAGTAAGACCCGCTTTTACGTCCAAGCCGTTGAAGACCTGCTGGCCTACATTGACGAAGAGAAGCGGAAACTTATTGAACTACACTACTTTGACGGTTATCCCATATGGAAAGTAGCCCTGAAAATGGGCATTGACGAATCAACGTTCCATAGATACCAGACAGCTATCCTTATCCTGCTGGCTAACAGGCTGGGATTGTAGTGCATTAGCGGGAGAAGACCTTCTCGCAGAAGATGGCAGAGGCCGAAGAATTGGAGGCCGTTGAGCGGGAGCGGGCGAGGCGGCGTATGCTTGCTACCCAGAATAACAAGTCAGGGAAGGCTATAGCAGCGGTGGAAACATTTCCACCGCAGAAGCAGGGTATGGAAATATTTCCACACCCTGAAAGTAAAAGCTGTTAATCCTGGCTTTGTTCGTCCCCTTTTAAAAGGCGGTTTAATTCGGATTCGGAGATGCGCCAGAAGTGGCCAATCTTGACGGCTTTTAGGCGGCCTTCTTGTATCCAGTTGTAAATAGTCTTTCGGCTAACTTTTAGGTTGGCAGCGACTTCTTCCGGTGTATAGAACTTTTCCATTAATAACCCCCCTTTCCTTTACTTTACCATGACTGCTATTAAAGCGCAAAACTTTTCTTGACTGGAACAAAAACATGATGGTAAAATATAAGAAACTAGAGTAAACTATAATAAACTAAAGGAGGTTTTAGCATGGCAGAACTTAGCGGTGCGGTGCAGGAGTTTTTGAACAGCCCGGCGGCTGGCCCCGTATTGCAGGAGGTGTTCAGGGAGCCGGAAAGGTGGTCTAAGTACAGAGGCATTACCTTTGACCAGGTTGCGGCGGTGGCCCAGGAAGCAGGCTATGATGACCCGGAGGTTGTGGCCCTGGCTTACGAAAGCCTTAAATATGTGGCGGGACTTTCTGGGGACAAGGTGCGGGAATTAATTCAACGGCTGGAAGGAGTGAATGAGAGTGGCCAAACGCAGGGGTAACGGTGAAGGCAGTATTTACAAGCGGCCTGATGGGACATGGGCGGGACAGGTAAGCGTTGGCTATGACCCTGTTACCGGCAAGCTGAAGCGAAAGAGCTTCTATGGCAAAACCCGCAAAGAGGTTGCGGACAAAATGGCCCAGGCCCTGCAGGAAGTGAGAAGTGGGACTTACATTGAACCGGCGCAAACCACCTTTGGGGAGTGGTTGGACAAGTGGCTGACAGGCTATAAGAAAGGCCAGTTAAAACCCGGTACTTATGAGAACTACGAAATACTGATTAACGTCCATATCAAGCCAGCTTTAGGGAAAGTCCCATTGGCGAAGCTGCAGGCCCATATGCTACAATCCTTCTACAACGAGAAACTAGAGAAAGGCCGGGCGGACGG
>JAKORA010000385.1 GCA_029778075.1 Bacillota bacterium
GTCTGTAAGCGGCGGTATTCCTCCCGTTTTGCCCGGTAATCGTTGTAGCCGCTGTTTTTCTCTTGGATAAGGGTTTCAATCTCTGCTTGCAGGGCTTTATAGCTCGGCAGCTTGGAAATGCCGTTTTCCCTGAAATAGCGGGCGGCTGCGTCTGCTATGATAAAGTCGCTTTCGTACTTCTGACGGTAGGCTGCTTTTGCTTTGGCGTTTTTCTGCTGTTTCAGCCCGTCCCGGACAGGGCGGGTCTTGGAATAGGCAAGCACCTGCCGTTGCAGCTCCTTTTTCCCGTTCAGCGTCTTTTCCATCTGCTTCAGCTCTGTAAGGCTTTCCCGCATGGCGGTATAGGCGGCAGAACAGGCTTCGTCCAGTTCCTCCGGGGAAGAAAAGCCGTACTGCTGATAGGCGGTAACGGTAGCTGCCATTTGCTTTAGGTTGTGCTTTGCCGCCCAGCGGTCATAGCCCACGCCCTTGCCCTCGGCTCGCTTGGCTTCCCGGTCAACCATGCGCTGCAAGGTGTTGTCTGCCGGGGTGGTTTTTGTGGTTTTTTCCCCTTGTGACAGCTTTTTAACCGCGGCAGGGTATTCGAGTATGGCTTTGCTCTGTTCGGCGGCTCTGTGGGCGTTCTGCGTAAGCAGGACAAGGACAGCAGCCTTGTCAAAATCGTCCCCCAGCTTCCGGGCTGTGATAGGCTTTGTCCTGTCCGGCGTGAGGTAGGAAAGCCGCCCCCGGCTCTCCTTGACGGTCACACCCTCCCGCAGCAAAAGGGAAGAAAATTCGTCAAAGCTGCCAGCTTGGGAAAGTGCCTGCCGTATCGTCCGGCGCAGCTTCGCCTTGTCCGTTTCAAACTTGGTGGGCTTGGTCGGCTGTCCTGCGGCTTCTCTGACAGCGTTCTCTTTATCAAGGGCAAGCTGCCCTTTCTTTGCCGCCCAGTATTCCCGTTCGGTTATCCGTTCCTTGCTGCCGTTCAAGAGGTCGATTTGGTAAAGCCCCTCCCGGTGGCACATCTCCATGACTTCACTCTTGAAATATTCCATAGCGGCGTTGGTGCAGCGGTGCTTGCAGCCCTCCCGTGTGTCGGCTGGTCTGTCCATGTAGGGCAGAAGCGGGACTTCATAAATCCGCAGGGAGTTGATGACGATATGCACATGGATATTGCCGCTGTGGTTATGCCCGTCCGGGTGGGTGCAGACTAAGGCTTGGTGTCCGGGGAAATGCTCTTTACAGAACTGCTCGCCCAGCTCCTGCGCCCGGTCTACGGTCAAGCCGTTGTCTGTCCCGTCCCGTGGGTCAAAGCTGATGATATAGTGGTGGCTTTTCACATCTTCCCGTTTTTGGTTTTTCTCATAGCGGAGATTAGCCCGCATACAGGCAACAGCGAAATCCTCGCCCCCACAGTTGAGGGAAGAAATGCGGTAATCCTCCCTCGGTATCAGCCGCCCGTTTTCATCAAGGGTGGGCTTCATGGTAAACTCGTCATGCTCAAATGTGAGATAGGCTTCCGCTGCGCCATAGTCCGCATTTTTAGAGCTGATATGTTTGAATGTTGCCAACAGCGTCACCCACTTTCTGCAAGACTTCAAACTTTAGGGCAGCAAGGTCGGAAACCGCCGCCCGTACCTCCCCGGCAAGCTGCGGGTAGGGGCTGTGCCACTCGTTCAGCGTCCGGGCTATCTGGTTTAAGTTGCCGCCGATCCTGCCGTATTCGGCGGTCAGCTTCCCGACAGCGGCAAGCAACTCGTCATTGACGGGGGAAACGGTTATGATGGGGCGTATGGCTGCCCCGGTTATGGCTTGCCGGATAAACTCGGCTTGGCTCATGTTGTAAGCAGAAAGCCTTTCCGCAAACTCGGCGTATTCTTCCTCGGTCATGCGTGTCTTGACTACCCGGCTGCGGTGCGGCGTGTTGTATCGTTTTCGCATGGTAAAACCTCCTTTCTGTGCGTGGTGTCCTCTCACTAATAGGAGAAAAACGGGGTGTGAAGCGGAACTGTTTTTGAAAAATCCGAAAAAATATTTTGAGGGATTTTTAAGCGGCGCAAGCCGCATAAGCAGGGTTTGGGGAAGGCACTCCCCAACAAGATTCCCGCAGGGGCAAAATGAGCGAAAAGCGAATTTTGGTACTGCGGTAGAATCTTGCTCTGAAAAACTCCGGCGTTCCCCGGCTTCCGTACTTTCCGCTAACAAGACGTTTCAAAAGGGCTTTGCTACCCGCTATTCCGGCATATCTTGAAAATTTTCCTTTCACTACCTACAACACCACGCAAAGCAAAATGGACGGAGATTTTTAGAATTTCCCCTTATTCCCTACAACACCACGCAAGCCGAAAAAGGCGGACAATGGCAGTATTTTTTTCTTTGATACCCTCCACGGATAAGTAAGGGATTTTGCCAACTGCGGCGGCAATTTTCCCTTTTGTTTTTTCATACTGGGGATTTTCAAAAATGCCAAACAGGAACGAAAAAAAGCAGCAAATCTGTTGAATAGATTTACTGCTTTCTGGTTGCCGGCGAAGCGGCGGTTATTCAGTTGTAGGCGGTAGGGCTATCTCCCAAAGCGGAACTTGAAAATAGCTGTGAGAAGCGTCTGGGTGATGTAGTCCTCTGTATCTTGGTCTACCCGTCCATTCACACGGGCGGCACATTGTATGCGGCGGCGGTAATACTGCAATACAGTTCCCACCGCTTCCGGCTCCCCGCTGGTGGCTTGGACGATTGTTTCATAGGGGAGAAGCCTATTATTTCTCATATGCCATTCCCTCCATTTCCGCTTGGAGCTGCCGTAGGACTTTTCGGATATGGTAGCCCGCTGTGCTGCGGCTGCGCCCGTACTGTCTGCCAATTTCGTGCTGTGGAATACGCTTGAAAAAGGACAGGTAAATCATTTCCCGCTCCCGTTCGTCCAGCCGTGACAGGGCTTCCGCAAGTAAGCCGCTGCTGAAAATGACCGTATCGCCGCAAAGGGTAAGTATGTATTCCTCGTCCGGCTCCGGGGCTTGGAAATATTCATCTGTCGTGCCTAAAGGGTAGTGCTTTTCGTCTGTGAGGTATTCAAGGGATATTTCTCTTTTGTGCTTCCTGCTCCGTGTCCTCGCTGCGTTGATCGTTGCATTTCGGATAACGACTTTGCAAAAGGCATGGAAAGTGTACTCGATATGTTCCCGATATTCTTCTGTACAGGTCATGGAAAATCCCCCTTTCCTCCCAAAAGGGCTGTGGCTGGTTAGTAGTTGCTCTTTATGATAGTAAGGGGCGGCAGCACTTTAGGCTGTCGCTCCTTGACTGCCTAACTGCAAAACCGGGCGGGGCTGTCAACGGCGGGCGAAGCCCGTTCATCTTGACCGTTGACTGGCTCGGCCGGGTTTGCTATTTACCCGACAAACTTGAATTTATTTTAAGCTATCACGTTTTACCTTTTTAAGCCTTACTATCATTACCATAGGAATTTCTTTGTTGTTTTTGAAACATTCTTCATAAAATCCATCAATGACAAATCCAGCTCTGAAACAAAGGTTAAAAATATCTTGTATGGAACGATGATAATAAATCTGCTCCTCCGGCTGCCCTTCGATCGCTATATCATAGTAACTGTGCGGTGTCATATATTTTTCAGTCAATGTGATAAAACAAGGGTGCTGCGTTGCAAAGACAAAAATCCCGTTTTCCTCCAATAGTTCATAAACAGCCATAAAAAGCGGTTCAATATCCGTAATATCCATAATTGCCATATTAGAAACTGCTTTCGTAAAGGCTCGATTTCTTTTTAATCCTAATAAGCTTTCTCTATTGGTCGCATCCGCTACGCAAAACTCAATTTGTTTTGCATATTGTGATCGCCGTCTTTTAGCCAATTCTATCATTTTTTTGCTGTAATCAAAAGCGACGACCGAAGCGCCTCTCTGTGCAAGATACGAAGAATAATTTCCATTGCCGCACGCAATATCCAAAATGTAATCCGAAGGATCAGGAGAGAGAAGTTCCGTTACTTTGGGACGTACTACCTCTCTGTGAAATTCATTGGATTCGTCACCCATTGCATCATCCCAAAATTGTGCGTTTTTCTCCCAGATCTTTTTGCTTTCCTCTGTTCCCATGTTCTCTCCCACTCCCAAAATTTGCCTTTTTGCTTCCATTAAATCTTCCTTACTATATTCCATTGTTACCCTCCATAACTTCTGATTGTTGCCGTCTTGACTATTATGTATCTTTTCTTTCCAAAATGGTATAGGCTTTTATTTTTATAATGCTGCAAAACTTTTCTTCTGTAAGGTATTCAAAGGATATTTCCCTTTGCCGCCGCTATTGGAAAGCCAAAAGCAGCGGCTTTTTTACGCGATATGACCGAAAAGACTAGAAAGCAGGATATGTCATCATTTGTCATTTCTTCTCAATGTAATAACTGCATGGCATATCAAGCCAAATACAAGAGAAAAACAGCCACCGCCAAATAGTGATGCTCCCCACCCTGCACCCGACATTGTCATAAAACCGCCAACAAAGAAAATACCAATGCCAAGAAATATCCCGACACCATAAAAAAGTCCAATTGCCATATCATACTTATTAAATTGTCGTTTCTCTTTTTTTTCACATGTTTCCATTTTTGTTATTACCTCCTTCGCAAAATCGTCCATGTGGACTCCAAAAAGAAAACAAATTTTTTTCAACGTATTTAAATCGGGTTCATTAACATCTCTCTCCCAATTCGATAGCGCCTGCCGGGTAACATTCAATTCCCCAGCCAGTTCTTCCTGTGTCATTCCCGATTGTGTTCGCAGATGACGTATTTGCTTTCCTGTTGTAATATCCGTCTGTTTCTGGTTCAAAATGGTTCCTCCTCTCTGATGCTGATTTTATCAATGATATTTCGCAATAGCCAGCAATGAACGCTTGCATTGCGCAAGACGTTACATTATCTTCTGAAACATATGCCGGATCTTGTCTAAACGGCTGTTCGGGCGGCGTGGCTGAAATACAGGCTCGCCGGAAGTTTCCTGATACCCTTTTAATTCTGTAATGCAGACACTTCTTCCATTTGTATAAAAATTCAGATCATTCCTATATTCACCGATACAACGGGCAGGGATTTCACCCTTAAAAATAACTTCATCTTTTTCAAGTCTGGTTGATTCAATGATTGCGCAATACTTTGGTGCATCATTATAAGCCCGTGAAAGATATTCCTGCGGTGCAAAAAGGGTAAAGGAAAGGTATGGTTCCAACAGTTGTGTCCCTGCTTTTTTCAATGCCTGCTCCAACACGACAGGCGCAAGAAAACGAAAATCAGCGGGGGTGCTGACCGGGCTGTAATAAACTCCATAATCAAAACAAATTTGGCAGTCTGTCACTCCCCAGCCATATAAGCCCTGCTCCATTCCATAACGCACACCCTCCATGACGGCATTTTGAAAACTTTGGTTTAAATAGCCGAGA